>NZ_JBFAJK010000006.1:0-248740 GCF_040655175.1 Micromonospora sp. NPDC050495
CGTGGTCGTGCTCGTCGTCCAGGACGACCAGCACGTCCACGTCCACGTCGCTGTGCTCGGTGGCGGCCCGGCGGGCATGGCTGCCACGCAGCATGATCCCGACGACGGGACGGTCCGCGGCCTGCCGGAGACGGGCGGCCCAGTCGTCGAAGAATCCGGTCTCGGGCAACGGAGCGGGACCCACCGCGTCATCGTGCCGGACGTCCGATCTTCACCGCAATGACGGATGCCGGACGTGGTGTCCGGTGCGAACCTAGTGCCCGACCGTTCGCATTCCTGCCGGCGTGTACCTTTCCCCGGAGACCGAGCCGGCCGGGACCGCGGCACCGAGCCGGTCCCGCTGCTGCGGGGTGAGCCGGATGCCGGCCGCGGCGGCGTTCTCCTCGAGGTAGCGGACCCGCTTGGTGCCGGGGATCGGCAGGATGTCCTCACCCTGGGCGAGCAGCCAGGCCAGCGCGGCCTGGGCCGGGGTGCAGCCGAGCTCGGCGGCCACCTCGCGTACCGCCTCGACCAGCTTCACGTTGGCGTCGAGGTTGCCCTCGGCGAAGCGCGGCACGTTCCGCCGCCAGTCGTCGGCGGCGAGCTGCTCGCGGCTGGTGATCGCCCCGGTGAGCAGGCCCCGGCCGACCGGCGAGTAGGCCACCAGGGACACCCCGAGCTCCCGGCAGGTGTCCAGCATCTCGGCCTCGACGTCCCGGGTGAACAGCGAGTACTCGATCTGCACGGCGGCGATCGGGTGCACGGCGTGCGCGGCGCGCAGCGTCGCGGGACTGACCTCGGAGAGGCCGAGGAGGCGTACCTTGCCGGCCCGGACCAGGTCGGCCATCGCGCCGACGGTCTCCTCGATCGGCGTGTCCGGGTTGCGCCGGTGCAGGTAGTAGAGGTCGATGGTGTCCACGTCGAGTCGGCTCAGCGAGGCGTCACAGGCCTGCCTGGCCCAGGCCGCGCTGCTGTCCACGTACGCGCCGGGGGTGCCGGTGCCGGCGAAGCTGTCCCCGCTGGTCCGGTTGCCGAACTTGGTGGCCAGGAAGACCTCGTCCCGCCGCGCCCGCAGCACCGGGGCGAGCAGCCGCTCGTTGGCGCCCAAGCCGTACATGTCGGCGGTGTCGAGGTGGTCGATCCCCAGGTCGAGAGCCCGGTGCAGGGTACGCGTCGACTCGGCGTCGTCGGCGGTGCCGTAGGCGTAGCTCATGCCCATGCAGCCCAGCCCGATCGCCGAGACCTCCGGCCCGGTCGCACCCATCCGTCGCTTGATCAAGACAGCTCCTCCTCCGCCCGTCGGTACGCGTCGATCTTGTAATCGAGCACCTTGAGGTCCTCCGTCAGCTCGGCCATCCGGGCCAGCACCCGCCCCCGGTGCGCCTCGAAGAGCGCGCGCCGGGCGCCGAGTGTCCGGTCGCCCTGCCGGGCCAGTTCGGCGTAGCGGCGCATGTCCCGCACCGGCATCCCGGTGCGACGCAGCCGGGTGAGCAGGAACAGCCAGTTGACGTCGGACTCGGTGTAGCGCCGCCGGCCCGCCGAGTCCCGCCCCACCGGTGCGACCAGGCCCTCCTGCTCGTACCAGCGCAGGGTGTAGGTGGTCAGGCCGACCCGTTCCGCCGCCTCACCGACGGTGAGGCTCATCTCCCGCGTGCTGATGTCCACCCTCCCAGGCTTCCAGTTCGAGGGCACTCGAAGTCAACCTTGTGCGGCGGGACACAATTCAACTACCGTTGAGTTCATCACCTGATGAGTTTCGGAGGCGGCCATGGACGACGCGGTGTCGGTCCGTGACCTGGTGGTCGACCGGGGGCGGCGGCGGGTGCTCCAGGGCATCTCGTGCGCGGTGCCCCGCGGCACGGTCACCGGGTTGCTCGGGCCCAGCGGCAGCGGCAAGACCACCCTGATGCGCGCGATCGTCGGGGTGCAGCGGGTCTCCGCGGGCACGGTCACCGTGCTCGGACGGCCCGCCGGCGCGGCCGACCTGCGCCGCCGGGTCGGCTACCTGACCCAGGCCCCCAGCGTGTACGCCGACCTCACGGTCCGGGAGAACGCCCGCTACTTCGCCGCCCTGCACGGGCGCGACCACGCCCACGCCGACCAGACGGTCGCCGACGTCGGGCTGGCCGGCGCCGCCGGCCAACTGGTCGGCAACCTCTCCGGCGGCCAGCGCAGCCGCGCCTCGCTGGCCTGCGCCCTGGTCGGCGACCCCGAGCTGGTCATCCTCGACGAACCCACCGTGGGCCAGGACCCGGTGCTCCGGGCCGACCTGTGGGCCCGGTTCCACGCCATGGCCGCCGCGGGCACCACGCTGCTGGTCTCCAGCCACGTGATGGACGAGGCGGGCCGCTGCGACCGCCTGCTGCTCATCCGGGACGGCCGGCTGGTCGCCGACGACACCCCGGCCGCGGTCCGCGCCAGCACCGGCGTGGCCGACCTGGAGGAGGCGTTCCTCCGCCTGATCAAGGCGAGCGAGCAGGAGGCCAGCTCATGAACCCACGCATCCTCGCCGCCACCACCGGGCGGATCCTGCGCCAGCTCCGGCACGACAAGCGGACCGTGGCGCTGCTCGTCGTGGTCCCCACCGTGCTGCTCACGCTGGTCTACTTCATGTACGTCGACCAGCCCACCCCGCCGGGGCAGCCCACGCTCTTCGACCGGGTGGCGCTGGTCATGCTGGGCTTCTTCCCGTTCATCATCATGTTCCTGGTGACCAGCATCGCCATGCTGCGCGAGCGCACCACCGGCACGCTGGAACGGCTGCTCACCACCCCGCTGGGCAAGCTCGACCTGCTCTTCGGCTACGGCATCGCGTTCGGCCTGGCCGGTGTGGTCCAGGCCAGCGTCGCCTCGGCCGTGGCGTACTGGGTGTTCGACCTGACCACCGCCGGCAGTATCGGGCTCGTCATCATGATCGCCGCCGTCAACGCGGTGCTCGCCGTCGCGCTCGGGCTGTTCTGCAGCGCCTTCGCCCGCACCGAGTTCCAGGCCGTGCAGTTCATGCCGGTGGTGGTGCTGCCGCAGCTGCTGCTCTGCGGGCTCTTCGTGCCCCGCGGCGAGATGGCCGGCTGGCTCCAGGCGATCAGCGATGTGCTGCCCCTGTCGTACGCCGTCGAGGCGCTCCAGGAGGTCGGCGCGCACGCCGATCCGACCGCCACGATGTGGCGCGACGTGGCGATCGTGGCCGCGGCCGCGGTGGCCGCCCTGGTGCTCGCCGCCGCGACGCTGCGCCGGCGCAGCGGGTGATGGCCCGGCGCACCGGCCGGCGGCCCGGCAACCCGGACACCCGGGAGGCCATCCTCGCGGCGGCCCGGACGGCGTTCGCCGAGCGCGGCTTCGACGCCGCCTCGATCCGGACGATCGCCACCGCCGCCGGGGTGGACCCCGCGCTCGTGCACCACTACTTCGGCACCAAGGAGGAGCTGTTCCGGGCCACCGTGGCGATCCCGGTGGACCCGGCCGAGCTGGTGCCCCGGGTGTTGGCCGGGGGCCGGGACGAGGTCGGCGAGCGGCTGGTCCGCACCTTCCTGACGGCCTGGGACTCCCCGGTCGGCCCCGCCGCGGTGGCCCTGCTCCGCTCGGCGATGAGCAACCAGTGGACGGCCCGCCTGCTCCGCGAGTTCCTGGTCACCCAGATCCTGCGCCGGGTCGTCGACCAGCTCGACCTGGACCCGGCGGAGGTGCCGCTGCGGGGCGCGCTGGTGGCCACCCAGGTCGCCGGGCTGGCCATGATGCGGTACGTGATCCGCCTCGAACCGGTCGCCTCCGCGCCGGTGGACACCCTGGCCGCCACCATCGGCCCCACCCTCCAGCGCTACCTCACCGGCCCACTGGATCCGGGCTGAGGCGCGGGGCGCGCGGCCGGCAGCGCGGGGCGCGCGCCGGACAGCGCCGGGCTCGCCGGACGGGCCGCGGGCGGCGGGCGGCGCGCGACGGGCTGCGGGCGGCGGGCGGCGGGCTGCGGGCTGCGGGCGGCGGGCGGCGGGCGGCGGGCGGCCCTACGCTGCCGCGCACTGTGGAGCTGAGATCAGAAACGACTCGCGGCGCCGCCTGGACCAGCCGCGCCGGCGTTTCCAGCGGGTTGCCAGCCCATCCGCCGCGCCGTCGTGAGTCGTTCTTGATATCAGCTCCACAGGCGCCCAGCTGACACAACTCCCGCCGATGTGGAGGCGCGGGCGCCGCCAGCAGTGACGCTCACCACGGCCCTCACCCTGAGGATCGCCGCCGGTCGGGTTCCGGTGCCGGGGGCGGCAGGCACCGACCCCGCCGGGCACCCACCGGCAGGCAGACATCGAGCCGAGGGCTAGCGGGTCTGTTCGAGCCAGGAGGCGTAGAGCAGGGCGTAGACGGAGTCCGGATCCCGGAGCAGCACGTCGTGCGGGCCGCGCTGCACGATCCGGCCCCGGTCCACCACGATCACCTCGTCCGCCGCCTGTGCGGTGGAGAGCCGGTGGGCGATGGCCAGCGTGGTCCGGCCCCGGGTGACCGCGTCCAGGGTGCGCTGCAGGCGTACCTCGGTGGCCGGGTCGACGGCGCTGGTCGCCTCGTCGAGCACCAGCAGGTCCGGGTCGGCCACGTACGCCCGGGCCAGCGCGACGAGCTGCCGCTCGCCGACGCTCAGCGCCTCGCCGCGCTCCCCCACCTGGGTGTCCAGGCCGGCCGGCAGCCCGTCCAGCCAGTCGGCCAGGCCCAGCTCGGTGAAGGCCGCGGTGAGCTGCGCGTCGGTCAGCTCCGGCCGGGCGAAGCGGACGTTCTCCCCCACCGTGGTGTCGAAGAGGAAGCCGTCCTGCGGCACCATCACCACCCGGGAACGCAGCGAGTCGAAGCGCAGGTCGCGCAGCGGGACGCCGGAGAGCAGCACGTCGCCCTCGGTGGGATCCATCAGCCGGGTGAGCAGCTTGGCGAAGGTGGTCTTGCCGCTGCCGGTCTCGCCGACCACGGCCACCCGGCTCTTCGCCGGGATATCCAGAGCCACCTCGTGCAGCACCGGCGGCCCGCCGGGGTAGGCGAAGGTGACCCCGGCGAACCGGATGTCCAACGGCCCGGCCGGCAGCTCCCGACCCTGCTTTCCCGGGTCCGCCACGTCCGGGGCGACGTCCAGCACGTCCAGCACCCGACGCCAGCCGGCGATCGCGTTCTGCGCCTCGTTGAGCACCTCGGTGGCGATCTGCACCGGCTGGATGAAGAGCGTCACCAGGAACAGGAACGCGGTGAGCTGGCCGATCGACAGGGTGCGGTCCACGCCCAGGTTGACCCCGACCACCACCACGCCGGCCAGCGCCAGCCCGGCGGCCAGTTCCCCGACCGAGCTGCCCAGGATGCTGATCCGGATCGCCCTCTGCTGGGCCTGCCGCTGCCCCTCGATCGCCGTGTCGAGCCGCCGCGCGGTCCGCCCGGCGATGCCGTACGCCCGGATCACCGGGGCACCCACCACGCTCTCGCCGATCGTCCCGAGCAGCGTGCCCATCCGCTGCCGGACCAGGCCGTACGCGCCGGCGAGCCGGCGCTGCAGCAGCCGGATCACCAGCACCGCCGGGGCGAACGCGACGAGCACCACGAGGGTCAGCTGCCAGGAGTACGCGAGCATCACGGCGGTGGTGACCACGAGCTGGCCCAGGTTGACGATGAGGATCACGCCGCCCCACTGGAGGAACTGGGTGATCTGGTCGACGTCGCTGGTCACCCGGGAGACCAGCGAGCCGCGCCGCTCGGACTGCTGGTGCAGCATGGACAGGTCGTGCACGTGCCGGAACGCCCGGGTACGCACCGCGGCGAGGGCGGTCTCGCTGACCGTGAACAGCCGCCGCATCATCAGGTATCCGCAGGTGGTGGTGACCACCAGCACCGCGGCGGTGGCGATCACGGTCAGCGACACCACGTTCAGGTCGAGCCCGCCCACGATGCCGTGGTCGATGCCGCGCTGCACGGCCACCGGCACGGCGACCCGGCCGACCATGTAGATCAGCGCCAGCACCAGCGTGCCGGCCAGGCCGGTCCGCAGCTCCGGCGAGAGGGCCAGGCCGCGGCGCAGGGTCCGCCAGGTCGACTCGGTCGCCTCGGCCGGCCGGTCCGCCTCCACACTCGCGCTCACCGTGTCGGTCTCCGTTCGCGACTGCGGGGCTCGCAGACCCGGCTCACTCCTCGCGCTCACCGGTCAACCTCGATTTCCAGGCCGGAGGTCAGCGGGGTGACCTCGTCGTAGCTGTGCTGCTGCTCGCGTTCCTGCTCGGCCTGCTCGTACGCGGTCACCAGGTCGGCGTAGCCGGGCACGGTGGCCAGCAGTTCGGCGTGGGTGCCGCGGGCGAGCACCCGCCCGTGCTCCAGGTAGATCACCTCGTCGGCGAGGGCGATGGTGGCCCGCCGGTAGGCGACCACCAGGATCGAGGCGGGCGCGCCGCCGCCGTGATCCGGCGTCGGCGACCGGTGCTCCGGATCGGCCGACGTCCGCCCGGCCGGGGCGCGCAGCCCGGCCAGGATGGCCGCCTCGACCCGCGGGTCGACGGCGCTGGTGGCGTCGTCGAGCACCAGCAGCCGGGGGCGGCCGGCGAGCGCCCGGGCCAGGGTGAGCCGCTGCCGCTGCCCGCCGGAGAGCGAGGTGCCCCGCTCACCGACCATGGTGTCCAGCCCGTCGGGCAGGGCCGCCACGAACCCGTCCGCCTCGGCCAGCCGCAGCGCCGCCCAGACCTCGTCATCGCCGATGCCGGGGCGGTCCAGGCTGATGTTGGCCCGGACGGTGTCGTCGAAGACGAACGGCACCTGGGCCACCAGGGCCACGGTCGAGGCGAGCGACGCGGCGGTCAGCTCCCGCACGTCGACCCCGTCCACGGTGACCGTGCCCGCGCGCGGGTCGACCAGACGCACCGCCAGGGAGGCGATGGTGGACTTCCCGGCCCCGGTCGGCCCCACCAGGGCGACGGTCCGGCCGGCCGGCACGGTGAAGCTGACCTCGCCGAGCACCTCGGTGCCGGGCAGGTGCGCCTCGGCCGGCTCGTAGCCGAAGTGCACGTCGTGGAAGGCCAGGGTGGCCGGCGTCGGGGTGGCCGGGTCGAGGGTCCGGGTGCCGTACGGCATCTCGCCGGTGGCGTCGAGCACCCGGCGGACCCGGTCCCAGCCGGCGACGCTGCGCGGCAGCTCGGCCAGCACCCAGCCGATGGCGCGGACCGGGAAGGCCAGCACGGTGAAGAGGAAGGCGACGCTGACCAGCTCGGTGACGTTGATCGCGCCCTGCTGCAGCCGCACCGCGCCGACCACGAGCACGGCGAGGGTGCCGAGGCTGGGCAGGGTCTCCAGCATCGGGTCGAAGACGCCGCGCAGCTTGCCGACCGCGATCAGCGCGTCGCGCAGCTCGCCGGCGCGGGCGGCGAACCGGTCGGTCTCCTGGGCCTCGCGGCCCATCGTCTTGACCACCAGGGCGCCGTCGAAGCTCTCGTGCGCGATGCCGCTGACCTCGGCGCGCAACCGCTGGGCGCGGGCCTGGCGCGGGGCCATCCGGCGCGAGTAGACCACGTTGAGCGCGAACAGCGCCGGGAAGACCGCGAGGCCGACCAGGGCGAGCGCCCAGTCGGTGAGGAAGAGCGAGACCACCGCGCCGACCAGCATCACCAGGGTGCCGACCGCGAACGGCAGCGGCGCGATCGGGTACCAGGCCGCCTCCACGTCGGAGTTGGCGTTGGAAAGCAGGGTCCCGGTGGCGTTGCGGTGGTGCCAGGCCAGCGGCAGCTCGAGGTAGCGGCGGGTGACCCGGCGGCGGTACGCGGCCTGGAGCCGGTACTGCATGTAGCCGGCGCCGAGCCGGCGGCCGAAGATGCCGACCACCCGCAGCAGGCTGATCCCGAACAGCGCTGCGGCGGCCAGCGCGAGGGTGCCGCCGGCCACCGAGCCGCGGGCGATGGCCGGCACCACGACCTTGCCGACCACGCCGCCGATGACGTACGCGCTGGCGATGACCATGAGGCCGAAGAGCACGCTGCCGGTCACCGCGACCGCGAAGATCCGCGGTTGTTCCCGGATCGCTCGGCCGAGCACCCGAAACCCGCTGCCGAGGACGTCCCGACTTGTCCCGCTCGCCAACGTTCTCCCCCGCCGTAAGCCGCAATTTTGCCCCCTCATCCTTACCGGTCGAGGCGAGATCCGCCGACCCGGCAGGGATATGTCCACCGTCACGTCCCGCCGCGACCCCGCGGCGAGCAGGGCCGCGGGTGCGCCGCCGGCCGGGTGCCGCGATCCGGCGGTGCGGGGTGCCGCCGCGCCGGGCGAGCCGCCGGCCGCGTCCGGCCGTACGATCGGGGGATGCCGCGGTACGCCCGATCGGAGCGCGAGGCGCTGGCCGATCTGCTGCTGGACCTGGGACCGGAAGCGCCGACGATCAACGACGGGTGGACCACCCGCGACCTGGCCGCGCACCTGGTGGTGCGGGAGCGCCGGCCGGACGCCGCCGGGGGGATCGTGCTGCCGCCGCTGCGCCGCTACGGCGAGGCGGTCCGCCGGCGGCTGGCCGCCGGGCCGTACCCGGAGCTGGTGGCACGGGTCCGGCGGCCACCGCGGTGGAGCCCGGTGAGCAACCCGCTCACCGACGAGCTGGTCAACACCCTGGAGTTCTTCATCCACCACGAGGACGTGCGGCGGGCGCAGTCCGGTTGGCGCCCTCGGGATCTGCCGGCCGGGCTGAACGCGGCGCTGTGGCGGCGGGGGGCGCTGCTGGCCCGCACGGCGCTGCGCCGCTTCCCGGCGGACCTGCTGGTGCAGGCGCCCGGCTTCGGCGAGCGCAAGGTCGGCCGGGGCGGCGAGCGGCTGCGGCTGGTGGGCGCCCCGGGCGAGCTGGTGCTCTTCCTCTCCGGCCGGCAGCGGGTGGCCCGGGTACAGGTGGACGGGCCGGCGGCGCCGGCCGAGCGGCTGCGGAGCGCCCCGCTGGGCTTCTGACCAGGACGATCGGGGATCGACCGGCCGCCGTGGTCGCCGGGTCTGGGGCCGCCGCCCCGCGGCGGAATGTGAAATCACCTCACCCCCATCGACCGTGCCGAATGCCGGTGCCGTACGCTCCTGCCCGCCGCCCACCGCCGGGGCGGCGAGACGAGGGAGCACGGATGCGGAGCTTCGCGGTCTCGGCCCTGCGCGAGCCGCCCTTTCCGGCCCGCCGGCACGCCGCCGTCGAGCTGGCGGCCGGGGCGAGCCTCGGGTGGGCGCGCGACCTGGGCCTGGTCGGCACTCCGGACGCCCTGCGCCGCCTCGGCGGGGCCAGCCCCGCGGAGCTGGCCGCCCGGGCCTGCCCGGACGCGCCGGTGGATCGGCTGTGCCTGCTCAGCGACCTGATCACCTGGCTGTTCGTGCTGGACGACGCCTGCGACGAGGACGGCCTGGCGGCCAGTCCGACCCGGCTCGCGCCGGTGGTGGCGGGACTGCTCACGGTGCTCGACCGGCACGGTGACCCGGACGTGCCGCGCCCGACCGGGTCCGGCCCGCTCGGGCTGGCCCTGGACGACCTCTGCCGGCGGGCCCGCGCCCGGCAGCGGCCCACCCTGCTGCTGCGCCTGGTCAGCCAGCTCCGCGAGTACCTGCTCGCGCTGCTCTGGGAGGCGGCCAACCGGGAGCACCAGCGGGTGCCCGGGGTGGCCGAGTACGTCCAGATGCGCCGGCACACCGGCGGGGTGGGCCCCAGCTTCACCCTCACCGACCTGGCCCATGACGCGTTGCCGAGCGCCGGGCGCCGGGCCGATCCCGCCCTGACCGCCCTGGACGCCCTCGCCGCCGACCTGGTCTGCTGGTGCAACGACCTCTTCTCGTACGGCAAGGAGCGCAGCGGCGAGCGGGACGGGCACAACCTGGTCGCCACGATCATCGCCGAGGGCGGGCGGGACGAGCAGGACGCCCTGCACGCCGCGGCCGCCCGGTTCAACGAGGCGCTGGCCGGATACGCCGAACGCGAGGCCGTGCTGGCCGCCGAGGGCGACGAAGGGGTCCGGGCCTTCCTCGCCACCCGCCGCAACTGGATCCGGGCCACCTACGACTGGTCGCTGGCCGCCACCCGGTACGCCTGATCGGCGTACCCCGCCGGTGGCGGGCGGTCGACGCAGGCCAGGAGGGCTAGCCGCTGCGCGGGTCGAGGCAATACTCTTCGGTAACCGCAGAACGGCGTGACCCCCGTCACGTCCCTCCACCCTGAAGGCGGCTACAGCGATGGCTCTCGATGTACCGTACCGTTCCGTACCCGACATGTTTCTCAAGCGCGTGGCGGACTCCCCCGACCGGCACGCCTTCGCCCATCCCGCCCCGGACGACTCGGGGCCGGTCTGGCTGACGTGGGAGCAGGTCGGGCAGCGCGCCAAGGCCATCGCGGCCGGGCTGCACGGGCTCGGTGTCGGCCTGGAGGATCCGGTGGCGATCCTGGCGAACACCCGGCTCGACTGGGCGCTCGCCGACTTCGGCATCATGTGCGCCGGCGGCGCCACCACCACCGTCTACCCGACCACCGAGCCGGAGGACGCGGCGTACATCATCGCCGACTCCGGCTCGAAGGTGGTCTTCGCCGAGAACCCGGCCCAGGCGGCCAAGCTCGCCGGCGCGGCACTGCCGGCGCTGACCCACGTGGTGCTCTTCGACGGCGAGCCGGACCCGGCCGCCGCCGTCGCGCAGCTCACCCTGGCCCAGCTCGAGGAGCGGGGGGCGCAGGCCCTGGCCAACGAGCCCGACCTGATCGACATGCTGGTGGCCGGGATCGGCCCGGACCACCTGGCCACCCTGATCTACACCTCGGGCACCACCGGCCGGCCCAAGGGCGTCGAGCTGCTGCACGGCGGCTGGTGCTGGGAGGGGGTGGCGCAGGCCGAGCTGGGCCTGCTGCACGTCGACGACCTGCAGTACCTCTGGCTGCCGCTGTCCCACTCGTTCGGCAAGACGCTGCTCTGCGGCGCCACCCACGTCGGCCTGCCCACCTACGTCGACGGCCGGGTGGACAAGCTGGTCGAGCTGCTCGGGGTGATCCGCCCGACGCTGATGTGCGGCGCGCCCCGGGTCTTCGAGAAGGTCTACAACAAGGCGGTCACCACCGCGCAGAGCGCCGGCGGCGCGAAGGCCAAGATCTTCGCCTGGGGCGTCCGGGTGGGCAAGGAGAAGGTCGCGCTGGAGCAGGCCGGCAAGCCGGTGCCCGGCGGCCTCAAGCTCAAGTACGCGCTGGCCGAGAAGCTGGTCTTCAGCAAGCTCCAGGCCCGGCTCGGCGGCCGGATGCGGGTGCTGGTCTCCGGCGCGGCGCCGCTGAGCCAGGAGATCGCCACCTTCTTCGCGGCCGCGAACCTGCCCATCTCCGAGGGGTACGGCCTCACCGAGACCAGCGCCGGCGCGTTCGTCAACCCACCCGACGGGCTGAAGATCGGCAGCGTGGGCCGGGCCATGGGCGACCTGGAATGCCGGATCGACACCGACGGCGAGATCCTGGTCCGCGGCAAGCCGGTCATGCGCGGCTACCACAACCTCCCCGAGGAGACGGCCGCGGCCTTCACCGAGGACGGCTTCTTCCGTACCGGGGACATCGGCAGCCTCGACGACGACGGCTACCTGCGCATCACCGACCGGAAGAAGGACCTGGTCAAGACCTCCGGCGGCAAGTACATCGCGCCGTCGCACATCGAGGGCATGTTCAAGGCCGTCTGCCCGTACACCTCGCAGGCGGTGGTGATCGGGCAGGCCCGCAACTACTGCACCATGCTGGTCACCCTCGACCCGGACGCAATCAAGGGGTGGGCCGCCGGCACCCCGCTGGAGGGGCGCGACTACACCGACATCGTCACCTCGCCGGAGGCGCAGGCGATGGTCGAGGGGTACGTGGCCGAGCTGAACGCCAGGCTCAACCGCTGGGAGACGATCAAGAAGGTGACCATCCTCCCCCGGGATCTCACCATCGAGGACGGCGAGGTCACCCCGTCGCTGAAGATCAAGCGCCGGAGCGTGGAGACCAACTTCGCCGGCGAGATCGACAAGATGTACGCGGGCACCCTCGCCGAGCTGTAGCGAGCTGCCGCCGCGCCCGGCGGCCGTGCCCCTCCGTCCCGGGGTGCGGCCGCCGCCGCGTACCGCCCGCCCGGCGCGGTCACCGGTGGTGCCGCCGCCGCGTGCCGGCCGGCACGGTCACAGGTGGTGCCGCCGCCAGCGGCTGTGCTCGGTCTCCGCGGCGATCTGCTCCTCCAGCGCGAGGTGCCGGACCTGGCGCCGCCGGCCGTCCTCGCTGAGCGTCTCGACGGCCACCCCGACGGTGGTGATCAGCGCCAGCAGGCCGAGCGCGGCCAGCTCCGGGATCGGCGCGGCGAACGGGGCGACGACCGCCAGCACCGCCACGGTGCCGACCAGCGACCAGCGCACGTCGTGCAGGGCCACCAGCGCGCAGCCGGCCAGGCTGAGCAGGTAGAGAGCCACCCCGCCGTAGAAGACGGCGACCCAGAAGCCGCCCAGCGGCGCCCCCCAGGTGGGGGTGGTCGGCTCGGCCACCTCGGCGAGCAGGTCCTTGAGGCCGAGCGCGAAGAGGATGTCGCCGCTGATCAGCGGCAGGTGCAGGAACGTGTACACGTTTCGGGACAGCCGGCGTCGCACGGCCGGGTCACGGGCCCGGTGCAAGGCCTGTTCCAGCGCATCGGCCAGGGTGTCGAAGTAGGCCCACCAGAGCACCGCCACGATCGCGATGCCGAGCAGCGCGCCGACCGCCACCGGTCCGGCGAGCGGCAGGCCGGTCTTCGGACCGAGCCCGAGCGCGATGATCGACTCGCCGAGCGCCAGGAGCACCATCAGTGCGTGCCGTTCCGCCCAGTGCCCGGCCGAGGTCACCACCCACCACCGTCGGGCCAGGATGGTCCCGCCGACGTACTCCACCACGATCGCCACCGTCCAGAGGGCCAGTTGCAGCAGCACGGCGGTTCGCCGGTCGGCGAGCCGGGCCGGCACGGTGCCGGCGACCACCAGCAGCGCGGTGGCCGTCGTCGGCACCAGCGCGCGCGGCAGCAGCGACTGGCGTCGGGCCGGGTGGGTGCGCTCCACCCAGCCGAAGACCGCGAGCTGGGTCAGCCGGATCACGAGGTAGCAGGCGGCGAAGACCAGCGGGCCGTTCAGCCCGCCGGGGCGGTCGACGAACGCCGACGGCACGCTGAGCACCAGCAGGAAGGTGGCGCCCACCGTGATGAAGCCGACCACCGGCAGCACGCCCTGATCGGCGCGGACCGCGTTGCCCAGGCGGACGAAGCTGCTCCACGACCACCAGAGCAGGGCCAGCACCAGCAGACAGCGGTAGAGATTGGCCGGGGTGAGCCGGGTGGCGGTCAGGGTGGTGACGTTGAGGAACGCGAACACGAAGACCAGGTCGTAGAAGAGCTCCACCCGGCTGGTCCGGGCGCCCGGCCCGGCGAGCCGCACGACCCGCGACCACCGGCCACCCCCGCCGTTCCCCACCCGGGCAGTCTGCGCAGCGTCGGCCCCGCGCCGGTGCCGATCCGGCGAACCGTACCGGAACGGGGCCGGCCGCCAGGCCCGCTCAGGCGATGACCGAGGGTTCCCGCCACTGGGGGCGGCCGGTCCGGTCCAGGTCGTACCGGACCGCCGCGAGCCGGCCGACCGCCTCCACCAGGTCCGCGGCGGGCAGGGTGAAGGGCAGCCGCAGGAATCGTTCCAGGGTGCCGTCCAGGCCGAACCGGGGTCCGGGCGCCAGGCGTACGCCGACCTCCTCGGCGGCGCGGGCCAGCGCGCTGGAGATCGGGCCGTCCAGCTCGACCCAGAGCGTGACCCCGCCGCGCGGGATGCTGACCCGCCAGTCCGGCAGCCGCTCGCCCAACGCCCCGACCAGGGCGTCGCGCTGGGCGGCGAGTTGGGCCCGCCGGGCGGCCACGATGGCCGGCGCGTCGCCGAGCAGGTGCACCGCGACGAGCTGGTCGAGCACCGGGCTGGCCATGTCGACGCCGACCCGGGCGGCGGCGAGCCGTTGCACCTGCGGCGCGGAGGCCCGCACCCAGCCGATCCGCAGCCCGCCCCAGTACGGCTTGCTCATCCCGCCGATGCTGATCACCCGGCTGTGCCGGTCGTAGGTGGCCACCGGCGGGGGCAGCTCGGTGCCGTCCAGCGGCAGGTCCACGAAGGACTCGTCGATGACCAGGTCGGTGCCGGCCGCGTGGGCCGCGCCGACCAGCCGCTCGCGCAGCTCGGCGCCCATCAGGTGGCCGGTGGGGTTCTGGAACTCCGGGATCAGGTAGGCCAGCTTCGGCCGGCCCTGCCGGATGCTGCCCAGCAGCAGGTCGGCGTCCCAGCCGTCGCCGTCGGTGGCCAGCCCGTGGGTGGTGATCCGGGCCCGCCGGGCGGCGAGCGCGGCGAGCGCGTTGGGATAGGTCGGCGACTCCACCAGCACCCCGCCGCCGGGCGCCAGCGCCAGCCGCAGCACCAGATCCAGCGCGTGCTGGGTGCCGCTGGTGACCATGATCTGTTCGGGGCTGGTCGGCAGCCCCCGGGCGGTGTACGACCGGGCCACCGCCTCGCGCAGCTCGACGATGCCGGTCGGGTGGTAGCCCGCGCCGCCGAGGTAGCGGGGCAGGTCCTCGGCGGCGGCCCGAGCCGCCGGCACCAGCTGCGGCGGGGCGGCGAGCGCGGCCACCCCGAGGTCGATCATGTCCCGGTCGTCGAGCGGCGTCCACAGCCCGGTGCTGGCCACCCGGTGGGTGCCGGGCAACATGGTCCAGCTCCCGGCGCCCCGGCGGCTGGCCAGGTGCCCGCTCTCGCGCAGCTCCCGGTAGGCGGCGGTGACCGTGGTCCGGCTGATCCGCAGCGCCTCGGCCAGCTCCCGTTCGGCCGGCAGGCGTACCCCGAGCGGGAGCCGGCCGTCGGCGAGCAGGCCCCGGACGGCGGCGGCGAGCGCCGCGTAGTCGGGGCTGCGCCGGCGGCCGGGGAGCGCATGCCACTGACCCAGGAGCCGCGCCAATTGGCTGCCGCGCACCTGACTGGTCATGGCCACCCCTCTCAAATTGGCTCTGTCTCGACCGAGATTGGCACCTAGGGTGGCATGCATGGCACCGATTGGCAATCTGCGGTACCGGCCGGTCCGGCGGCTGACCCAGCTCTACGCCGGGCTCGTCCTGTACGGCGTCAGCATGGCGCTGATGGTCCGGTCCGGCCTCGGCCTCGACCCGTGGGACGTCTTCCACCAGGGGCTGGCCCGCCAGACCGGCCTCACCATCGGCACCGTCACCATCGCGGTCGGCGCCCTGGTCCTGCTGCTCTGGATCCCGCTGCGGCAACGCCCCGGGCTCGGCACGGTCAGCAACGTGGTGGTGATCGGCCTCGTGGTGGATGCCACCCTGGCCCTGCTGCCCGCCGGCGGCGGGCTGCCGGTCCGGATCGGCCTGCTGGTCGTGGCGATCGTCGCCAACGGCGCGGCCACCGGGCTCTACCTGGGCGCGGCCCTCGGGCCCGGCCCGCGCGACGGCCTGATGACCGGGTACGTGGCCCGCCGCCCCGGCCGTTCGATCCGGCTGGTCCGCACCGCCATCGAGGTCACCGTGCTCGCGCTCGGCTGGCTGCTCGGCGGCACCGTCGGCGTCGGCACCGTGGCGTACGCGCTGGCCATCGGGCCGCTCGCCCAGCGGTTCATCCCGCTCTTCGCGGTGCCGCCGGAGCCGACCGGGCCCACCGCCGGGCAGCCCGTGCTGGGCCGGGCCACCCGGCCGGCCGGCGAGGCGGCCTGATCGTCGCGGGCCTCGCCGCCATTTCCGGCGATCGCCACGCTCGGTGACCGACGGCGGGCCGAACGCCACCGGATGGGACGGCAGGCACCCCCGGTGAGCTGCGGTGACGTCCCGGGGTGAAACCAGGTGTTTTCTCCGCCGTCAACGCCGGGCATCATTCGTTCATGACGGAGAACGGATGGCGCTGGACCGACGCCTGGATCTTCGTCTCGCTGGTGATCGCGAGCGGAGCCGGACGGCACCGACGCTCGGCCACCACCCGGCGGCCCGAGGGGGTCCGGCTGGCCGACGTCCTCTCCACGGCCGACCATCTCAACCGGGCCATCCCCGAGCGGCACGAGGTGGAGAGCGCCGTCCGCCGGCTGGTCGGAGCCGGCCTGGTCAGCGTCTCGGACGGCTGGTTCCGGATCACGCCGGACGGCGAGCAGCTGTGGCGCAGCCGGCCCAGCGCCGGCTACGGGACCATGGTGGACACGGTGCAGGGCGTGCTCACCCGGCGGCACAGCCCCGGTGAGGCCGACTGGTGCCTCGACGAGGACGACCACGCCGCCGCCGTGCAGGAGTACGCGGTCCGCTCGATCCCGATGCCGCGCCGCTCCCCTGAGGGGCACTCCGGCCGGCCCTGACCCACCCGGGTCCGACGCCGCCCCGGCCGCGCCGCCTGTTCACCAGGCCGCGGCACGCGCGGTCAGCGGACCGGGTGACCCGCGCCGCGCAGCGCGTCCTTGACCTCGCCGACGGTGAGCTCGCCGAAGTGGAAGACGCTGGCCGCGAGCACCGCGTCGGCGCCCGCGCCGATGGCCGGCGGGAAGTGCGCGACCCGGCCGGCGCCGCCGCTGGCGATCACCGGCACGTCCACCACGGCCCGCACGGCCTGGATCAGCGGCAGGTCGAAGCCGGCCTTGGTGCCGTCGGCGTCCATCGAGTTGAGCAGAATCTCCCCGGCGCCCAGCTCGGCCCCCCGCCGGGCCCACTCCACCGCGTCGAGGCCGGTGCCGCGCCGGCCGCCGTGGGTGGTCACCTCGAAGCCGCTGGGCGTGCCGCCGGCCGGGGCGCGGCGCACGTCGAGGGAGAGCACCAGCACCTGGCGGCCGAACCGCTCGGCGATCTCGGCGATCAGCTCGGGGCGGGCGATCGCGGCGGTGTTCACCCCGACCTTGTCGGCCCCGGCGCGCAGCAGCGTGTCGACGTCGGCGACCTGCCGGACGCCGCCGCCCACGGTGAGCGGGATGAAGACCGACTCGGCGGTACGCCGGACCACGTCGAGCATCGTCCCGCGGTCGCTGGCGGAGGCGGTGACGTCGAGGAAGGTGAGCTCGTCCGCGCCGGCCCGGTCGTACGCCGCGGCCAGTTCCACCGGGTCGCCGGCGTCGCGCAGGTCGAGGAAGTTGACGCCCTTGACCACCCGCCCGGCATCCACGTCCAGGCAGGGGATCACGCGTACCGCCACGGTCATGCCGGGAAGCCTATCCAATCGGTGCGGGGCGGCGGCCGGCATGTGTGGCCGGCCACCGCCCCGACGGGTGGGCCAGGTGCCTACGGCGGGGGCCCCGGCGCTGCCGCGGACGGCGAGCGCGGGGGCCCTTTCCTCACACCCGGACGAGCATCTTGCCCAGGTTCTCGCCGCGCAGCATGCCGAGGAACGCCTCCGGGGCGTGCTCGATGCCGTCGACCACGGTCTCGTCGTAGCTGAGCTTCCCGTCGCGCAGCCAGTCCGCCGTCTCCCGGACGAACTGCTCGCGCAGGTGGTTGTGGTCGCCGACCAGGAAGCCGCGCAGGGTCAGCCGCTTGCCGATCAGCAGGGCCAGGTTGCGCGGGGCGGCGGGCGGCTCGGTGGCGTTGTACTGCGCGATCATGCCGCAGATCGCGGCCCGGCCGTGCAGGTTCATCGCCCCGATGGCGGCCTCCAGGTGCTCGCCGCCGACGTTGTCGAAGTACACGTCGATCCCGTCCGGGGCGGCGGCCTTGAGCTGCCCGTACACCGGGCCGTCGTGGTAGTCGAAGGCGGCGTCGAAGCCGAGCGCCCGCAGCCGCTCGACCTTGGCCGGCGAGCCAGCGCTGCCGATGACCCGGCCCGCGCCGCGCAGCTTGGCGATCTGGCCCACCATGCTGCCCACCGCGCCGGCCGCGCCGGAGACGAAGACGGTCTCGCCGGGCCGCATGGCGGCCACGTCGAGCAGCCCGGCGTACGCGGTGAGCCCGGTCATCCCCAGCACGCTCAGGTACGCGCTGACCGGCGCGAGGTCCGGGTCGATCTTCCGGGCGGCCCTGGCGTCGAGCAGCGCGTACTCGCGCCAGCCGAGACCGTGCAGCACGGTGTCGCCGGGGGCGAAGCCCTCGGCCTCGCTGGCCAGCACCTCGCCGACCGCGGCGCCGTCGAGCGGGGCGTCGAGCGCGAACGGCGGCACGTACGACTTGACGTCGTTCATTCGGCCGCGCATGTAGGGGTCGACGGAGATGAACCGGTTGCGGACCACGAGCTGGCCGGGGCCGGGGGTCGGCACCTCGGTGGTGACCAGCCGGAAGTTCTCCGCGGTCGGCCAGCCCTGCGGGCGGGAGGCCAGGTGGATCTCCCGGTTGCCGCTCATCGGGTCTCCCGCAGCGTCAGGGCGACGTCGAGGTTGCCCCGGGTCGCGTTCGAGTACGGGCAGACCTGGTGGGCCGCCTCGACCAGCCGCTCGGCGGCGTCGCGTTCGACGGCGGGCAGGTCCACCACGAGGGTGACGGCCAGGCCGAAGCCGCCGGCGCCGTTCGGGCCGATGCCCACCTCGGCCTCGACGACCGAGCCGGCGACGTCCGCCTTGGCCCGGCGGGCGACCAGCCGCAGCGCCGAGTGGAAGCAGGCCGCGTAGCCGGCGGCGAAGAGCTGCTCGGGGTTAGCCGCGCCGCCGGCGCCGCCCATCTCCTTCGGCACCGCCAGGTCGAGGTCGAGCGTGTCGTCGGAGGTGCGGACGTGGCCGTCGCGGCCGTCGCCGGTGGCCCGGGCGGACGCGGTGTAGAGCACCTGCATGGTGGTCACTGCTCCTTCTGTCGGTGGATCGTCTCGGTGACCCGGGTGAGGGTGTCGCGCAGGGCGACCAGCTCGGCCTCGGTGAGGCCGGTGGCGCGGGCCACCCGTCGGGGCACCTCGTCCATCCGCTCGCGCAGCGCCCGGCCCGCCCCGGTGAGGTGCACCTCGACCCGGCGCTCGTCCCGCGCGGCCCGGACCCGCGCCACCAGGCCGGCCGTCTCCAACCGCTTGAGCAGCGGGGAGAGCGTGCCGGAGTCCAACCGGAGCCGGTTGCCCAGCTCGGAGACGGTGGGCGCGTCGTCGCCGCACTCCCAGAGCACGAGCAGCACCAGGTACTGCGGGTAGGTCAGGCCGTGCGCGTCGAGGATGGGCCGGTAGACGTCGGTGAGGGCGCGCGACGCCGCGTAGAGGGCGAAGCACACCTGCCGGCGCAGCACCAGGTCATCGATCACCCGACGAACGGTAGTGCGCAATCGAGTTGTGCACAACCAATCTGGGCGCGGAGTGACCTCCCCCACCCGGCGCCGCCCGGCTCAGCGACCGTCCGGCAGGTACGCCTCCAGCTCGACCTCCACCAGGTGATCGGGGTCGATCAGGCCGGCCACCACCACCATGGTCGCCACCGGACGGACCGCCCCGAAGACCGCGTTGTGCGCCAGCCCCACCTCGTCGGCGTAGAGCCGGTCGGTCACGTACATCCGGGTCCGGATCACGTCGCCCGGCTCCGCGCCCACCTCGGCCAGCGCGTCCAGGCCGATCCGCAGCGCCTGGGCGGTCTGCGCCGCCGCGTCCCCGACGTGCGCCACCCGACCGTCCACCGTGGCCGTGCAGCCGGCGGTGATCGCCAGGTTCCCGACCCGCACCACCCGCGCGTAGCCGTACCGCGCCTCCCACGGGCCACCGGAGCCGAGCCGGGTCACGATCGCGTCCGCCGGCCCGGCGGCGCCGCCCGCGACGGCGGTCACGCCCCGGCCCGCAGGGTCGCCAGCGCCTCGGCGACGGTGAACGCGCCCGCGTAGAGCGCCTTGCCGGCGATGACCCCCTCCACCCCGATCGACTCCAGGGTGGCCAGGGCGCGCAGGTCGTCCAGGGTGGACACGCCACCGGAGGCGATCACCGGGGCGTCGGTGCGCGAACAGACCTCGCGCAGCAGGTCCAGGTTGGGCCCGCGCATGGTGCCGTCCTTGGTGATGTCGGTGACCACGTAACGCGCGGCGCCGGCCTTCTCCAGCCGCTCCAGCACCTCGTACAGGTCACCGCCGTCGCGGGTCCAGCCGCGCGCGGAGAGGGTACGGCCCCGCACGTCCAGCCCGATCGCCACCCGGTCGCCGTACTCGCCGCAGACCCGGTCACACCACTGCGGGTCCTCCAGCGCGGCGGTGCCGATGTTGACCCGGGCCGCCCCGGTGCCCAGCGCGGCCTGCAACGACTCGTCGTCCCGGATGCCGCCGGAAAGCTCCACCCGCACGTCGAGCTGCCGGACCACCTCGGCGAGCAGGTGCGCGTTGCTGCCCCGGCCGAACGCGGCGTCCAGGTCGACCAGGTGGATCCACTCGGCCCCGTCCGCCTGCCAGGCGAGGGCGGCCTCCAGCGGGTCGCCGTACGCGGTCTCACTGCCGGCGGCGCCCTGCACGAGCCGGACGGCCTGGCCGTCAGCGACGTCCACGGCGGGTAACAGGGTCAAGCTCAACGTTCTCTCCTCGCATCAGGTACGACGGTCCAGCGCGATCACCACGATCGCCGGCAGGACCAGCAGCAACAGCACGACCAGCACCAGACGCAGCGCCAGGTCGTCGACGAAACTCCAGATGCCGGCCAGCGCCGCCGCGGTGAGCAGCACGATGGCGGCCCGTTCCCCCCGGCTGTGCCGGCGCAGCCGTCCCGTCCGGCCACGCCGCAGCGCCGGCGTCAACCGGCGGGCCAGCGCCCGGCGGCGTGCCCGCCGGTCCTCCCGGCGGGCACGAGCGGCCCGCTCGGCCGCCAACCGGGCCTCGCGGGCCTCCCGGCGGCGGGCCCGCTCCTTGCTCACCGCGCGCTCACAGCGCGGCGAGCCAGTTGCGCAGCAACGCGGCCCCGGTGTCGGCCGACTTCTCCGGGTGGAACTGGGCTGCCGAGAGCGCGCCCCGCTCCACCCCGGCGACAAAATCGGCGCCGTGCTGCGCCGTGGTGACGGTGGCGCCGGCCGCGGCCAGCCCGGCCGGGTCGGTCACCCCGTAGGAATGGACGAAGTAGAACCGGGCGTCGGCCGGCAGGCCGGCGAAGAGCACCGAGCCGGCCGGGGCGTCGACGGTGTTCCAGCCCATGTGCGGCAGCCGGGCGGCCGGCAGCTTCGTCACGCCACCCGGCAACAGGCCGAGCCCCTTGGTCACCACGCCGTGCTCGTCGCCGTGCTCGAAGAGCACCTGCATGCCGACGCAGATGCCCAGGACCGGGCGGCCGGCGGCCACCCGCTCGGCGATGACCGGGCCGGCGCCCAGCGTCTCGATCCCGGCCATACACGCGGCGAACGCGCCGACGCCCGGCACCACCAGGCCGTCCGCCCGGGCCGCCGCGGTCAGGTCGTCGGTCACGGTGACCTCCGCGCCGGCGCGCGCCAGGGCCCGCTCGGCCGAACGCAGGTTGCCCGAGCCGTAGTCGAGCACCACCACCCGCCGGCTCATCCGGTCACCCCGCTCCGCTCGCCGGCCGCACCGGCGGTCCGGCCACCACGCTCGCTCATCAGCCATCCCCGGGCAGCAGCCGGAGCAGCCCGCCGACCGTGGCCAGCACGGCCAGCAGGCCGGTGATCACCACGGCCGCCCGCGGCGCGCCCTGCCGGTACAGCGACCACGTGCCACCCACCAGCACCCCGGCCAGGATCAGCAGCAACGTGGTCAGCACCGGCGCCATCAGCGCTCACCTCCGTCAGCGACCGCGGGGCTCCGCTGCGCTGCACTCCTCGCGCTCATCAGAGCCCCTCCTTCATTCGCGACTGCGGGGCTCCGCTGCGCTGCACTCCTCGCGCTCATCAGAGCGCGCCCTTCGTGCTGGGGATCGCGCCGGCGTTGCGCGGGTCGATCCCGGTCGCCTCGCGCAGCGCCCGGGAGACCGCCTTGAACTGCGCCTCGACCACGTGGTGGGCGTCCGGGTGGCCGCCCGGCCGGGCCGCCCGCAACACATCCACGTGCAGGGTGATCCGGGCCGCCTGGCCGAACGACTCCCAGATGTGCCGGGTCATGCTGGTCGGGTAGACCGGCCCGATGTACGGCGCGAGCACCGGCTCGTCGTGCAGCACGTACGGCCGGCCGGAGAGGTCGACCGCGGCCCGGACCAGCACCTCGTCCATCGGGACGGTGGCCGAGCCGTACCGCCGGATGCCGGCCTTGTCCCCCAGCGCCTGGTCGAACGCGGCGCCCAGGGCCAGCGCGGTGTCCTCCATCGTGTGGTGGGCGTCGATCTCCAGGTCGCCGAGGGTGTGCACGGTCAGGTCGAAGCCGCCGTGCCGGGCGATCTGGTGCAGCATGTGATCGTAGAAACCGACGCCGGTCTCGATGTCGGCCTTGCCGGTGCCGTCGAGGTCGATCTCGACGAGGACCTTGGTCTCCTTGGTGATCCGCTCCACCCGGGCGGTCCGGCTCATTGCTCGCCTTTCGGTCGCGACTGCGGGGCTCGCAAGCTCACTCCTCGCGCTGCCACTACAGCTCCTCCATTGCGGACAAGAAGGCATCGGTCTCGGCGGGGGTGCCGGCGGTGACCCGCAGCCAGCCGGGCAGGCCGACGTCGCGGACCAGCACACCGGCGTCGAGCAGGGTACGCCAGGCGGCAGCCTGGTCGCCGCCGACCTCGAAGAGGACGAAGTTGGCGTCGCTGTCGGCGACCCGGTGCCCGCGGGCGCGCAGCTCGGCCACGATCCGGTCCCGCTGCCGCATGATCGCGGTGACGGTGCCGAGCAGGGCTTCCCGGTGCGCCAGCGCCGCCCGCGCGGCGGCCTGGGTGAGCGCGGAGAGGTGGTACGGCAGCCGGACCAGCTGCACCGCGGCCACCACCGCCGGGTCGGCGGCCAGATAGCCCAGCCGGCCGCCGGCGAACCCGAACGCCTTGCTCATGGTGCGGGTGACCACCAGCCGCGGATGGCCGGGCAGCACGGCGAGCGCGCTGACCGTGCCCGGCCGGGCGAACTCGGCGTACGCCTCGTCCACGATCACCATGCCGGGCGCCTCGGCCAGCACGGCGGCGACCACCGTGGGGTCGAGCGCGGTGCCCGTCGGGTTGTTCGGCGAGCAGAGGAAGACCACGTCGGGCCGGTGCGCCCGGACCTGGGCCACCGCCTCGTCGGCGGTCAGCCCGAAGTCGGCGTCGCGGGCGGCCGGGATCCAGCCGGTGCCGGTGCCGAGCGCCAGCAGCGGATGCATCGAGTACGCCGGGGTGAAGCCGAGCGCGGTGCGGCCCGGCCCGCCGAACGCCTGGAGCAGCTGCTGCTGGATCTCGTTGGAGCCGTTGGCCGCCCAGACCTGGTCGACGGTGAGCCCGTGGCCGAGGTATTCCGCCAGGTCGGCGCGGAGCGCCACGGCGTCGCGGTCCGGGTAGCGGTTGAGGTCGCGCAGCTCGGCGGAGAGGGCCTTGCCGATCGCCTCCACCACCGGCTCCGGCACCGGGTAGGAGTTCTCGTTGGTGTTCAACCGGACCGGCACGTCCAGCTGCGGCGCCCCGTACGGCGTCAGGCCCCGCAGGTCGTCCCGGATCGGCAGGTCGTCCAGCGCGGTCATGCCGCCACCTCGCTCCGGTCGAGGACGCCCGGCGGCGGGCCGGGCCGGCGGGTACGCCCCGTCACGAGCCGGCCCCCGGGAAGCGCGCGCTGACCGCCTGGCCGTGCGCCGGCAGGTCCTCGACCCCGGCCAGGGTGACCACGTGCGGGGCCACCTCACGCAGCGCCTCCTGGCTGTATTCCACCAGGTGGATGCCGCGCAGGAAGGACTGCACCGACAGCCCCGAGGAGTGTCGGGCGCAGCCGCCGGTGGGCAGCACGTGGTTGGAGCCGGCGCAGTAGTCACCGAGCGACACCGGCGACCACGCGCCCACGAAGATCGCCCCGGCGTTGCGGACCCGCAGCGCCCACTCGCGGGCGTCCACGGTCTGGATCTCCAGGTGCTCGGCCGCGTACGCGTCGACCACCCGCAGCCCCGCCTTGAGGTCGTCGACGAGGACCACGCCGCTCTGCTCGCCGCCCAGTGCGGTGCCGATCCGCTCGGCGTGCTTGGCGGCCGGCACCTGCCGGGCCAGCTCGACGTCGACCGCGTCGGCGAGCGCCACCGACGGGGTGACCAGCACGCTGGCGGCGAGCGGGTCGTGCTCGGCCTGGCTGATCAGGTCGGCGGCCACGTGCACCGGGTCGGCGGTGTCGTCGGCCAGGATGGCGATCTCGGTGGGGCCGGCCTCGGCGTCGATGCCGACCACGCCGCGCAGCAGCCGCTTGGCGGCGGTGACCCAGATGTTGCCCGGACCGGTGATCATGTCGACCGGCTCGCAGCGCTCCGCGCCGTCCGGGTCGACGTCGGCGCCGTACGCCAGCATGGCCACCGCCTGGGCGCCGCCGACGGCGTACACCTCGTCGACGCCGAGCAGCGCGCAGGCGGCGAGGACCCGCTGGTCGGGCAGGCCGCCGTTCTCCTTCTGCGGCGGGCTGACCACCACCAGCGAGCGCACCCCTGCCGCCTGGGCGGGGACCACGTTCATCACCACGGTCGACGGGTACATGGCCAGGCCACCGGGGACGTAGAGACCGACCCGGTCGACCGGCACCCAACGCTCGGTCACCGTGCCGCCCGGCACCACCTGGGTGGTGTGGTCGGTGCGCCGCTGGTCGGCGTGCACCCGGCGGGCCCGGGTGATCGACTCCAGCAGCGCGGCCCGGACCTGCGGATCGAGGCTGCCCTCGGCGGCCCGGATCGTCTCGGCCGGCACCCGCAGGCGCTCCGGGGAGACGCCGTCGAACCGTTCGCTCGCCTCGCGGATCGCCGGGTACCCATGCTCCCGGACCGCCTCCACGAGCGGGCGGATCCGCTCGACGGCCACGGAGACGTCGAGCTGGGCACGGGGCAGCAGGTGGCGCGGGTCACGGAACCCGCCGCGCAGGTCGATCCGGTTCAGCACCCTTGGAGTCTAGGCGGCCCGCCGCCGGCGCCGCCCACGCCGCCCGCACGGCGGGACGGTGAGCCGGGACACGCCCGCACGGCGCGCGCGGGATACCCTCGATCACGTGACCGCACGGCTGCCGGTGTTCCCGCTGGGGACGGTCCTGTTCCCCGGGTTGGTCCTCCCGCTGCACATCTTCGAGGAGCGCTACCGGGCGCTGGTGCGCCACCTGGTCGGCCTGCCGGAGGGCGCGACCCGGGAGTTCGGGGTGGTGGCGATCCGGGCCGGCTGGGAGGTCGCCCCCGCCGGGTCGCCGGGCCGGCCGGCGCTCGACGGCGAGGTGACCCTGCACGAGGTGGGCTGCACCGCCGAGCTGCGGCAGGTCACCGAGCTGGCCGACGGCGGGTTCGACATCGTGACCGTGGGGCGGCGGCGGTTCCGGATCGCCGACGTGGACTCCGACGCCGCGCCCTACCTGACCGCCGCGGTGGAATGGCTGCCCGAGCCGGCCGGTCCGGACGAGGGCGCCGGCCTGCTGGCCGCCCGGGTGATCTCGGTGTTCCGGCAGTACCTCGGCCTGGTCCGGCCCGACCCGCAGGAGATCTCCGAGCAGCTGCCGGAGGACCCGACCGTGCTCTCGCACCTGGTCGCCGCGACCGCGGCGCTGACCGTCGACGACCGGCAGCGGCTGCTCGCCATCGACGACACCGCCGCCCGGCTCCGCGCCGAGCTGCGGCTGCTGCACCGGGAGACGGCGCTGCTGCGCCACGTGCGGGCGGTGCCGGTACCGCTCAGTGAGCTGGCCGGTCCTCCGGCCCCGAACTGATCCCGGGCCACCCCGCGGCCGGGTCCGGGCCGGGCGGCGGCCAGCCGGCCGCCGGGTCCGGACCGGGGGGTGGCCAGCCGGCCGCCGGGTCCGGGTCGGGGGGTGGCCAGCCGGCCGCCGGCTCCGGCCGCAGCGACGGCCACCGCGACCAGCCGGCCAGCAGGGTGTACATCACGGCCGCGCCGAACGCGGCCAGCAGCAGGTCGCCGTGCGGCACGGGAAGCAGCCCGAAATACCAGTCCACGCCGCCGGCGCGCAGGTCGGCCGGCTTGGTGAAGTCCGTCCCGGCCGGCGCGCCGGCCAGCAGCCGCTGGTAGGTGCCGAGCCCGATCCGGCGGCCGGCCTGCCAGGCCAGTACGGCCGCGCCGAGCCCGCCCAGCACCCCGGCGAACAGGCCGACCGGGCCGCGCCGGCGGCGCAGCAGGATCCAGAGCGCGATCGCGACGAGCACCCCGAAGCCGAGGCCGAGCAGGCTGAACCAGCCGTCGGCGGCGATCGGCTGCTCGGGCTGGCTGGTGGCATAGACCGCGCCCTCGGCGGTCTTGCGTACCGGGGTGTCCGGCGCGACGGCCGCCCAGAGCAGCCCCAGCGGCGCCCCGAGCACGCTCACCAGCAGCGCGGCCACGACGGTGGTGGCGACCGCCCGCAGCCGGCCGGTCCGGCGGGTGGCGGTCGGCGCCCCGGGCACCAGGCCGGCGACCCCGGGATGGCCGGCGAGCGGATCGGCACCGGGCGCGGTCACCGGGGTGCCGGCGGCCACCGGCAGGCCGGCCGGCCAGCCGGGCAGCTCGGCCGACGCGGACCCGGGCCGCTCGGCCGCCGGGCCGTGCCCCGGCGACAGCTCGGGCCGCGCGGCGGCACCGGGCGCCGCGGCACGGTCGGTCTCGCCCGGCGCGCCGACACGGGCAGCGGCGTCGGCCCCGCCGGCACGGTCAGCGGCACCCGGCGCAGCGGGTCCCGGCGCAGCGGCACGGTCAGTCCCGCCCGGCGCGGCGGCACGGTCAGCGGCACCCGGCGCGGCACGATCGACGGCGTCGGTCCCGCCGGCTCGGTCACCGGCGCCCGGCGCAGCGGGTCCCGGCGCGGCGGCACGGTCAGCCACGCCCGGCGCGGCACGGTCGACGGCGTCGGTCCCGCCGGCTCGGTCAGTCTCGCCCGGCGCGGCGGCACGATCAGCGGCACCGGGTCCGCCGGTACGGTCGGCGGCCCGCTCGGGATCAGGGGTGTCCGGACTCACCCGGTGATCCTCTCAGGCGAGCGCCCGCCTCGGGGCCGCGGTGGCGGCGTCGGCGCGGACGGTGGCGTCCCGGGCGGGGCGCGGCGCGGGTTGCGGCAGGTCGTGGCTTCGGGCGGGACGGATACCCCGATTTGCCGCAAGCGGAGTTGATCACGCCGGCCCCCCCCCCCCGGCGGCGGCGGGCGGCGGGCGGCCACAGCGGGGTCAGCGGGTCAGCGGGGTCAGCGGGGTCAGCGGGTGAAGGGTTCCAGCATCACGGCGGCCGCCTTCAGCCACGCCTCCCGGGTCTCCGCCTGGAGCTGGTGGTACTCGATCGAGGAGCCGGTCTCCAACGCCGGGTCGTACGGCACCACGGCGACGGCCCGGGTCCGGGTGGCGAAGTGCCGCTCCAGGTCGTCCTGGAGCGGGCTGCGCCCCGGCGTCGGGCAGGAGATCAGGGTGACCGCGTTGTCGGCCAGCTCACCCATGCCCACCTCGTGCAGCAGGTCGAGCATCCAGTCCGCGCTGAACGCGGCGTCCTCGCGCGGCACGGTGGTCACCACGAGCTGGTCGGCGGCCTGCATGACGGTACGCCAGTTGGCGCTCTCCACGTTGTTGCCGGTGTCCACGCAGACCACCTCGTGGGTACGCCGCAGCAACTCCAGCACCCGCTTGACGGTGAACTGGTCCAGCCGCTGGGCGAAGCGCGGGCTCTCCTCGCCGGCGAGCACGTCGTAGGAGCCGTCGGAGGCGTGCCGCAGGTAGTCGTCGAGGTGGGACAGCAGCGTGTTGCCCTCGAGGATCTCGATCTGGGCGAGATCCTGGACCAGGTGCCGGATGGTGCGGGCGTGCCGGGCGCTGCCGGCGCGCAGCCCGAGGGTGCCGCGCAGCTCGTTGTCGTCCCAGGCGAGCACGCCCCGCCCGCGCACGCTGCCGACGGTGGCCGCGCCGAGCACGGTGGCGGTGGTCTTGTGTACGCCGCCCTTGGGGTTGGCGAAGGCGAGCACCCGGGGGGCGCCCAGCTCGCGGCGGAGCACGCCGGTGGCCCGCTCCAGCTCGGCGTCCGGTTCGGGGGCGCGCCACTCGACCCGGGCCGCGGCCGGGTAGCCCGGGGTGGGGGTGGCCGGCTCCGGATAGGACGGTTCGGCCGGCCGGTAGCGGCCGCGCTCCAGCAGCGCGTACCGGGACTCGACCGGGGGCGGCGGCTCGGGCCGGTAGCCGCCGTCGTCGAGCAGCGAGTAGCGGGACTCGACCGGGGCGGTGGCCCGACCGCGCGGCTCCGGCGGCGCCGGCTCGGCCCGGTACGCCGGCTCGGCCCGCCAGGTCGGTTCGGGGCGGTGTTCCGGTTCCGGGCGGTAGGCCGGCTCGGCCCGGTAGGCCGGTTCCCCGGCGTACCCGGGTTCGACCCGGTAGGCCGGCTCGACCCGGTAGCTGGCCTCGACCCGGTACGCCGGCTCGGCGTCGTACGGCAGCTCGCCGGGCGGGGCGGCCGACGCCCGGCCGGTCCAGCCGCTGCCGGCGGGCCGCCGGGGCAGCGGCGCGGTGGGTGGGCCTGGTGGGGCCTCGTCGGGGTGCCGCTCGGCGTCGCTGTGCTCCGCGCCGCGGCCGCCGAGCCGGGCCCGGTCCAACAGCGCCCGCCACCGCGGTGCCGGCTCAGTTTGCCGACCCCAGCCGGTCTCGCTGCCGTCCAAGGCTCCGTCCTCCCCCAGCCCATCGATCTACGCCTGACAGGCTACGAACGAAACCCTATTCGGACCACACCCCTATCCGCACATCCCCCGGGGGGTCTGCGCACCGGCGACCCGGGTGGCCGGCCCCGAGCAGGCATGTCTCAGGAGGTGGGAGCCGGATTCGGCCGGTCGCGGCCGGTCGACGCCGCGCCGGGGGTGCGTGAGAATCCGCTCACCGTCGGTGCGGCTTCCGACGAATCGCCCACTGCCGGGGCGGCCAGCCCGGTGTCGACCGGGGGCCGGGCCACGTCCCGCTGCTCGGGCAGCGGCGGGGTGAACACCGCGCGGTCCAGCCGGGTCACCTCGGGCGCCGGGTCGACCGCCCGTACGCCGGGCCGGCCGGTGAGGGCCCGCAGCGCGTCCGGGGCGGCCCGCACCACGGCCGCGTACACGCAGGCGCAGCCGGCCCGGTAGGCGGCCGCCTCGCGGGCCGCGACCGCGGCGCCGGTCGCGTACACCCGGCCCGCCTCGGGATCGGCGGAGGCCGCCGGGGCGGCGGCGCGGGCCCGGTAGTCGGCGGCCTCCCGGTCCTTGCGGGTGGCCACCTCGGCCATCCCGGCGACCACGTCGTCGGGCAGCCGCAGGGCGGCGATCCGGACGATCTCGGTCTGCCGGCCGGCCAGCGGCACCCGGGCCAGCACCGCGGCGACCGGGGTGTCGCCGAGCGCGGCGGCCGCCCGGGCGGGTGTCAGGTACGTGCCGAACGAGACCAGGGCGTAGTCGCCCGGTCCGGGGGTGGCCGGGGCGGCGAGCCCGGTCAGCTCGGCCGCCGCGGCCCGCAGGTAGTCCGGGACCGAGCCGCCGTCGGCCACGCCGACCCGGGTCACCTCGCCCACGGTGCGGTCGCCGCTCGGCGCGTCCCGCCGCTGCGCGACCGCGACCAGCAGCACGGCGAACGCGCAGGCCAGCGCGATCCAGGTGAGCGCGGCGGGGCGCCGGGGCGGGCGCGCCGGCGGCTCGGGGGGCGGCGGGTTGCGGGTCATCGGCCGGGCCGGTCAGTCGCGCAGGATCTCCAGCGCCCGGGCCAGGTCGTCCGGGTACTCGCTGACGAAGGTGACCTCCTCGCCGGTGCGCGGGTGCACGAAGCTCAGCGAGCGGGCGTGCAGCCACTGCCGGGCCAGCCCGAGCCGGGCCGAGAGGGTCGGGTCGGCGCCGTAGGTCAGGTCGCCCACGCAGGGGTGCCGCAGCGTGGAGAAGTGCACCCGGATCTGATGGGTCCGGCCGGTCTCCAGCCGTACGTCGAGCAGGCTGGCCGACGGGAACGCCTCGATGGTGTCGTAGTGGGTGATGCTCGGCTTGCCGCCGGAGACCACCGCCCAGCGGTAGTCGTGGTGCGGGTGCCGGTCGATCGGCGCGTCGATGGTGCCGCGCAGCGGGTCCGGGTGGCCCTGCACCACGGCGTGGTAGCGCTTCTCCACCTCGCGGTACTTGAAGGCGCGCTTCAACGCGGTGTACGCCTGCTCGCTCTTGGCCACCGCCATGATCCCGGTGGTGCCCACGTCGAGCCGGTGCACCACGCCCTGCCGTTCGGCGGCCCCGCTGGTGGAGATCCGGTGGCCGATCCCGGCCAGCCCGCCGATCACCGTGGGGCCGGTCCAGCCGGGGCTGGGGTGGGCGGCCACCCCGACCGGCTTGTCCACCACCACGATGTCGTCGTCGGCGTAGACCACGGTCAGCCCCGGCACGGCCTGCGGCACCACGGTCGGCGGGGCGGCCGGCGCGGGCAGCGTCACCTCCAGCCAGGAGCCCGCCTTGACCTTGTGCGAGTTGGGCCGGGCGACCCCGTCGACCAGCGCGTCCCCGGCGTCGACCAGGCCGGCCGCGGCGGTGCGGGAGAGCCCGAAGAGCCGGGACACGGCCTGGTCCAGGCGCAGCCCGTCGAGACCGTCGGGCACGGGCAGGGAGCGGTGGTCGCCGCCGGCGGCGAAGGCGGCGGTCACGCGGCCTCCCGCCGGTCGGCCGGCGCGTCGCCGGCCGGCTGCTCGGCGGCGGCCCGGGAGCCGTCCCGCTGCCGGCCGGTCAGCTCCAGGAAGATCGCCAGCAGCACGCCGCAGACCAGCGAGCTGTCGGCCAGGTTGAACACCGGCCAGACCTGCCCGTACGGGTCGAAGAGGCTGACCATGTCGACCACGTGGCCGACGAAGTGGCCGGGCGCGCGGAAGATCCGGTCGGTCAGGTTGCCCAGGGCGCCGCCGAGCACCAGCCCGAGCGAGACGGCCCACGGCAGCGACCGCAGGCGCAGCGCCATCCAGGCGATCCAGCCGACCACGCCGATGGTGATCAGCGGGAACACCCAGGTGTGGTCGGAGCCGATGCTCCACGCCGCACCGCTGTTGCGGGTCAGGGTGAGATAGACCGCGCCGCCGAGCAGGGACAGCGGACCCCGGCCGCTGAGCGTGTTGAGGGCGAGCTGCTTGGTGGCCAGGTCGGCGAGGAGCGCGACCACGGCGACGCCGAGAAGGATCCCGACCGCCTTACGGCGGGGGGTACGGCCACCCGATTCCACGGTGCCGGACCCGGCGGGCGGTGCTGCGGTCATCTGCTCCCCATCGACGCTCTCCGACGGTGGGCCTCACCGTCTGCCGTACGGCCGCCGGGGAGCGGACGTCAGCGCCGCTCCTCCAGCTGCTTGCAGGTCACGCAGAGGGTGGCCGACGGGAACGCGGCGAGCCGCTCCACCGGAATCGGGTTGCCGCACCGCTCGCACCAGCCGTACCCGCCCTCGTCGAGTCGCTCGAGGGCGCGCTCGACCTGCGTGATCCGCTCCTTGATGCTGTTCGCGAGAGAGATCTCCTGCTCCCGCTCGAACGTCTTGGTGCCGGTGTCGGCCTGGTCGTCCCCGGCCGAGTCGGTCAGCCGATCGCGCTGCAGCTCGGTGATCTCGCTCAGCGTCTGATCGTACTCGGCATTCAGCTCGTCCCGCCGTGCCGCCAGGGCGGCCCGGATCTTCTCGGTCTCCGCCGCGCTGCGGGTGGCCTTCGCCACCGGCTTTCGGCCGGCGGTCTTGGTGTCGGCTGGCTTCGCCATCGTCAGCTCCCTCGGCCGCATGCCGCGGCGGTCGGCGGTGCCCGGGCAGGGGTCACCTGCCGGGGCGGTCCCCATGTACGGAACGGGCGCACGGCATGGACGGCCGTGCACTCCGGAGGGTGGCAAGAATACGGAACGTACAGGCGTCCGACAACGTGCCGCACCGTCGCACCGTTTTTCAGCCCCGAACAGCCACCAATTGGGGCAAAAGGAACGCTAGCAGATCAGGCGTCCTGATCCTCGCCGTACTCGCCAAACCAGCGGGCCAACCGACCCCGGCGGCTCACCGCGCGCAACCGCCGCTCCGCCTCGTCGCGCACCTCGGCGGTGGCCACGATGAGCAGGCTGTCCCCCACCTTCAGCCGGGTGTCGAGGCCGGGCACGAAGCCGGTGCCGTCGCGCAGCACCAGGGTCACCGAGGCGCCCACCGGCAGCCGCAGCTCGTCCACGTGCACACCGCCCAGCCGGGAGCCCGGCGGCACCTCGACCTGGAGCAGGTCGGCGCGCATCCGCTCCAGCGGCGCGGTGTCGACCCGGATCTCGGCGGCTTCGGCGGGCGCGGTCACCCGGAGCCGGCGGGCCGCCGGGGCGAGCGTCCCGGCCTGCAGCAGCGTGAAGATCACCACCAGCACGAAGACCGCGTCGAAGAGCCGGTCCGCGCCCGGCACCCGCAACGAGAGCGGGATGGTGGCCAGCACGATCGGCACCGCCCCGCGCAGCCCCGCCCAGGAGAGGAAGAGCTGCTCGCGCAGCCCGAACCGGAACGGCAGCGCGGAGACCATGACCGACAGCGGGCGGGCCAGCAGCAGCAGGGCCAGCCCGGTCACCACGGCCGGCAGCAGGGCGGCGTCCAGCCGGCTCGGCGACACCAGCAGGCCCAGCAGCACGAAGAGCCCGATCTGGGCCAACCAGGCCAGCCCGTCGGCGAAGCCGAGGATGGCCTGCCGGTGCGGGAGCCGGGCGTTGCCGAGCAGCACCCCGGCGACGTAGACGGCGAGGAAGCCGGAGGCGTGCAGCACCGAGCCGGCCGCGTACGCCAGCACCGTGAAGCCGACCACCGCGATCGGGTAGAGCCCGGCCGAGGGCAGCGCGGCGCGGCGCAGCGCGTACCGGCCGGTGATGCCGGCGGCCACCCCGACGGCTGCCCCGACGCCAAGCTCGTAACTGACCAGGGCGACCTCGTACCACCACGGGTGGGCGGTGACGTCCCGGGACAGCAGCAGCACCAGGATCACCACCGGGGCGTCGTTGATGCCCGACTCGGCCTCCAGGGTGGCCACCAGCCGTGGTGGCAGCCGCAGCCGGCGCAGGGTGGCGAAGACCGCCGCCGCGTCGGTGGAGGAGAGCACCGCGCCGTAGAGCAGCGCCAGCCGCCAGTCGAGGCCGAGCAGCAGGTGCACCACCACCCCGACCACCACGATGCTGACCACCACGCCGACGGTGGAGAGCGCGGCCGCCATGCCGAGCACCGGGCGCAGCGTGCTCCACCGGGCGCTCAACCCGCCCTCGGCGATGATCACGATCAGCGCGCAGAAGCCGAGCACCCGGGTCAGTTCGACGTCGTCGAAGCGGATGCCCAGCCCGCCTTCGCCGATGGCCACCCCGAGCGCCAGGTAGACCAGGAGACTCGGCACGCCGAGGCGGGTGGAGAAGCGCACCGCGCCCACGGCCACGAGCAGCACGGCCGCGCCGACCAGCAGCGCGACGTCGAGCCCGGCCGTCATCGGTTACCGGCCCGCGCGGACCTCACTCGGCCGATCCGTCGCGCAGCCGGCGCAGCGCCTCGGGCGCCCCGGGCGCCGCCGGCTCGACCAGGAAGAGTTTGTCGCGGCTGGCCGCGCCGGCGCGCAGCGAGACCGCCGCCGGCCGGACGCCCAGGGCGTCGGCCAGCGCCCGGCGGGCCGCCTCGGTGGCCCGCCCGTCCACCGCGGGCGCGTGCACGGCGATCACCAGGGCCGGCCCGTGTGGACCGTCGAAGCGGCCACCGACCCGGGCCCGGGATGCGCCGGGCTTCACCCGGACGGCGACGGTGAGCGGCTCCCCGGTCACCAGGACCGGTCCCGCGGCGGGTCGGGCAGCAGCGCGGTGGCCGGCGCGCAGTCGGCACACGGGGTGAAGCCGAGCTGCACCGCCTCGCCGACCGGCAACGGCTCGTCGTCGCGGCCGATCAGGTGCGGGCAGTCGGGCAGGTGGAACCGCGGGTGGCCGTCGACCACCTGGACGTCGGCGAAGACCTCGGCCAGGCGTTCGGCCTGTGCCGGCGAGAGCGGCTGCGCGGGTGGCTCGCCGTCGAACCCGCCCCCGGCGGCCGGCGAGGTGGGCGCCGGGGCGTCCGACGCCGGGCCGGCGTCGTCGAGGACCGACTCGCGCGGGGAGTACGCCGACTCCGGCGCCTCGGGTGGTTGCCGCCACCCCGACGTGCCGGTGCCGACCGTCGACGGCATGTGCTGGACCGGGATCTCCGGCTCCCCCGGCGGAGGGCCGTACCCGGAGTCGCCGGGACCGGTGCGCTCGGCCGGCCGGCCGGACCGGCCGGTCGTGGCCCGGGTGGCGGCCGCCTGGCGGGCAACCGCGACGAGGGCCACAGCGGCCAGCACGCTGGCCGCGATGGAGGTGATCAGCAGCGGGCTGGAGCCACCGGCCAGCCCGGCCACCAGGAGCACGACCGCCACGACGATGAGCAGGATGCTGGCGACTATCACGGCCCACCCCTCGCCGCCTCGTGTCGGTCTGCGCCGTGCCGGCGGCCGCCCGGGGGCGGCCGCCGACGGGCGGGATCAGCGGCCGGACTCGAGCGAGCCGGCGCGACCGCCGCCGCCGTAGGAGCCGGCGAGGCCGGCGGCGGCGAGGCCGTTGCTGCCACCGGCGGCACGGTTGCCCTCGCGGTTCATCTCGACCTCGAGGCCCTGGCCGCGACCGTCGAGGTCACGCAGCTGGCTCTCCAGGTACGCCTTGAGCCGGGTGCGGTACTCGCGCTCGAACTGCTTGAGCTCCTCGATGTGCTTCTGCAGCGCGGTGCGCTTGGCGTCCAGGCCGCCCATCGCCTCCTGGTGCCGCTGGCGGGCGTCCCGCTCGAGGGCGTCGGCCTTGGCGCGGGCCTCCCGGGTGACCTCCTCGGCCTTGGAACGGGCCTCGGAGAGGAGCTGGTCGGCCTCGCGGCGGGCGTCGGACACGTGGTCGTCGGCGGTGCGCTGGGCCATCATGAGCACCCGCAGCGCCTGCTGCTCGCCGTCGGTGCCGGCGGCCGGGACGCCCTGGGTGCGGACCTGCTCCAGCTCGGCCTGCATCGCGCGGGCCGCCTGCTCGGCGGCCGCCTTGTCGCGCTGCACCCGGTCGAGCTGGGCCTTGACGTCGTTGAGCTCCGCCGCGAGCCGGGCGTCGCCGCCGGGGCCGGCGGGCGCGCCACCCCGACCGCCACGCTCCACCTGGGCGCGCAGCTCGTTGTTCTCCTCGATGAGACGGGCGAGCTCGCGCTCGACCTCGTCCAGGAAAGCGTCGACCTCCTCCTCGTCATAGCCCCGCTTGCCGATCGGTGGCTTTTTGAAGGCGACGTTGTGGACGTCGGCCGGGGTCAGCGGCATCGAAACTCCTCGGGTCAGTTGCGGCCGCGAAAGCAGCCTGATCAGGCAAACGCCTGGATCAGCTGCCCTAACACGAACTCCATCAGCACGAACAGGATAACCAGGAGCACAAGAGAGGCCAGGTCGATGCTCACGCTACCAATTCGCAGTGGTGGAATCACACGCCTCAACGCGCGCAGGGGCGGATCAGTGACGCTCCACACCACTTCCAATCCGGCCGATGCTCCGCGCCCGGGTTGCCAGCGCCGTCCGTAGGCCAGGACGGCGCTGAGGACAAATCGGGCCAACAGCACAAGCAGGAACAGGTAGAGGACCAGGTAGAGCACCTGGAACAGGATCGACAACACGGCAGGCGACGCCCCTCGGTCGTGCGGGCTAGCTCAGGCTGAAAAAGCCGCCCTCAGCGATCTTGGCCTTGTCCTCCGCGGTGACCTGGACATTGGCCGGTGAGAGCAGGAACACCCGGTTGGTCACGCGCTCGATCGTACCGCGCAGCCCGAACGCGAGTCCGGCGGCGAAGTCCACCAGCCGGCGCGCGTCCGCCTCATCCATCTCGGTGAGGTTGATGATCACCGGCACGCCGTCCCGGAAGTGCTCACCGATGGTGCGCGCCTCCCGGTACGTGGTCGGGTGCAGCGTGGTGATCTGGTAGCGCTGCTCGTCCTCCGGCGCGGCGACCCGCTCCCGCGGCTGCACCTGCGGCGCCAGGGCCAGGTTGTCCCGGGTGTGGTACGTCAGCGCGCCGGACGACTCCCCACCACCCGACCGGGTGATCGACCGCACGCTGGAGCGCTCGGTCCGCTCCGGACGGTCGTGGTCGGCCCGCTCGGTGTCGACGGCGCGGCTCGAGGCGCGCTCGCTCAGCCGGCCCCGGTCACCCGCCCGGCCACGGGTCGCCGGCGGCTCCTCGGACTCCTCGTCCTCGTCGTCGGCGAACTCCTCCGCGTACCGGCTGGACCGGTAGCGCGACTCGCGGTAGCCGCCCTTGTCGTAGGCAGCGTCGTCGTACGCCCGCTCGTCATCCTCCTCGACGAGTCCGAGCCAGACCCCCGCCTTGCGCAGTGCACCCATCCCCGCGCCCTTCCGTCCGCCGTGCGGCACGCGCCCCCGTGCCGTGTCGCTTTGATCACGAGTGGACAACGCAATGCCCACCGGACCGGATCGGCAATCCCCCGACGGGCGGTTTCGCGGTCCGCCCGCCACGGCCCCCGGCTACGGGAAACGCCGTCCTGAACAACACTGATGTAATTTGCTTCTTTCGCGGTCAGGCTACCGCAGCGTGGGGCGCATTCCGAGCAACGCGCTGCCGACGCGGACATGTGTCGCGCCGTACCCGATCGCGCTTTCCAGATCCCCACTCATCCCGGCCGACAACACGGTCGCGCCCGGATGCCCGGCCCGGAACCGCTCCGCCACCTCGGCCAGCCGGGCGAAGGCCCGCTCCGGCTCCCAGCCCAACGGCGCCACCGCCATCAGGCCGGCCAGCCGCAGCCCGGCCGAGCCCGCCACCGCCTCGGCCACCGGATCCAGCCCGCGGTCCGGATCCCCGGCGCCGGGCAGTGCCCCGCCCCGCGCCGGGTCGCCGTCGATGCTCACCTGCACCAGCACGTCCAGCGGCCGGTCCCGGACGGCCGCCGCGGCGGCGTCCAGGGCGGCGGCCAGCCGGACGCTGCCCACCGACTGGACCACGTCGGCGTACCGGACCACCGAGCGGGCCTTGTTGCGCTGCAACTGCCCGATGAAGTGCCAGCGCGGCGTGGCCCCGGCCGCCGCCGCCTCGGCCGCCTTCGGGGCGGCCTCCTGGTCCCGGTTCTCCCCCACGTCGGTCACCCCGAGCCTGGTGAGCGCCACCACGTCGCCGGCCGGATACGTCTTGGTCACCGCGATCAGGGTGACCTCGCCCCGGTCCCGGCCGGCGGCCGCGCAGGCGTCCGCGATCCGGGCCCGGACCTGGGCCAGCCCGGCCGCGAGCTCGGCGCGCCGGTCCGGTCGCACCGCGCCTGGTGTGTCGGTCATCGGCGCCGCTCAGGAACCGTTCTTGAGGAAGTCGGGCACGTCGACGTCGTCGAAGAGCACCCGCCGCGGCGACTGCTGCGGCGCCGGCATGGTGGTCGGCGGGCTGACCGGCGTGCTCGGCTGGGCCGGCTGGTTCTGGTTGGTCTTGCGGGCCGGCTCCACCGCCTTGTACGCGGGCGCGCCCCCGTCGAAACCGGCGGCGATCACGGTGACCCGCACCTCGTCGCCGAGCGCGTCGTCGATGACCGCGCCGAAGATGATGTTGGCGTCCGGGTGGGCCGCGTCGGTGACCAGCTGCGCGGCGTCGTTGATCTCGAACAGGCCCAGGTCGGAGCCGCCGGCGATGGAGAGCAGCACGCCGCGCGCGCCGTCCATGCTCTGCTCCAGCAGCGGGCTGGAGATGGCCGCCTGGGCCGCCTCCACCGCCCGGTTCTCGCCGCGGGCGCTGCCGATGCCCATGAGCGCGCTGCCCGCGCCGCTCATCACGCTCTTGACGTCGGCGAAGTCCAGGTTGATCAGACCCGGGGTGGTGATCAGGTCGGTGATGCCCTGGACACCGGAGAGGAGCACCTGGTCGGCGGTCCGGAAGGCGTCCATCATGGAGATGTTGCGGTCACCGAGGGCGAGCAGCCGGTCGTTCGGGATCACGATGAGCGTGTCGCACTGGTTGCGCAGCTCCTCGATGCCGGCCTCGGCCTGCACCTGGCGCCGCTTGCCCTCGAACGAGAACGGCCGGGTGACCACGCCGATGGTGAGCGCGCCGAGCTTGCGGGCGATGTTCGCCACCACCGGCGCGCCGCCGGTGCCGGTGCCGCCGCCCTCGCCGCAGGTCACGAAGACCATGTCGGCGCCCTTGAGCACCTCCTCGATCTCGTCGCGGTGGTCCTCGGCGGCGTTCTTGCCGACGTCCGGGTTCGCGCCCGCGCCCAGCCCTCGGGTCAGCTCCCGGCCGACGTCGAGCTTGACGTCGGCGTCGCTCATCAGCAGCGCCTGCGCGTCGGTGTTGATCGCGATGAACTCGACGCCCTTGAGCCCAACCTCGATCATCCGGTTGACGGCGTTGACGCCGCCGCCCCCGATGCCGACGACCTTGATGACCGCCAGGTAGTTGTGCGGAGGTGTCATCTCCGGTCCTTTCCCTTCGAGATTGGCATGGGCCGACCCCACACGGCTTGGCCGGACCAGCGGCGGAGCACTTCCCTGCGGGTCTGAAACCCTCACCCTCTACTAGAGGCTTAGAGTTATGTCAACCACTGATCTCTTCGGGGCAACGTATGCGCCACCGCCCGATGAGCCAAGGACCTCTCCGGCGTGTCGCCGGCCGGAGCGGGCCGGCTCACGTTCCGGGCCGCCGGCTCACTGGTAGGTGACCACGTCCGGCGCGCTGACGTCGATCGTGTCGACCTTCCGACCGAGCAGGGCGGTGGCCACAGTGGACTTGTCCGCGCCCCGGGTCGCGTCGCCCCAGAACACCGTCCGGTCACCGCGCAGCCGCAGGGTGATCCGGGCCAGCCCGGCCACGTCCACCGAGACCAGCTCGGCGCGCAGCTTCGGGCTGAGCGCGGCGAGCACCGCCAGCCCGGCCCGGGTGCCCGGGTCGTCCGGCGCCGGCGCGCCGACCCGGATCACCGGCAGCCCGGCGGGGGCCCGGGGCAGATCCTGGAAGACCACCCCGGCGCGGTCCAGCACGACGAACCGCTCGCCCTTCGGCACCACCGCCACCGGGGTCCGCTCCACCACCCGGATGACCAGCGTGCCCGGCCAGTCCCGCTGCACCGTGACCCGCTCCACCGGGGCGAGGGCCCGGACCCGGCGGGCGGTCGCGGACAGGTCCACCCGGGCCAGCGGCGCGGCGTCGGGCACCGCCGCGGCGTCGCGTACCTCGACCGGGGTGACCAGGTGCGCGCCGACCACCCGCACCTCGCGGACCCCGAACAGGCCGGTGCCGAGGACGGTCCAGGCGACCAGCCCGGCCAGCGCGAGCACACCCGCGGCCACCGCCCAGGGCAGCGCCGCCCGCATCCGGCGGCGCCGGGCCCGGGCCATGAACCGCCGGGTCGACGGGGGTACGGCGTCCGCGCCGGCCCGGACCAGCTGCCACTGCCGGACCGGGTTGCGCCGGCCGCCCCCGCCCTCCTGGCCGGGGGTCCGGCCGCGGGCCGGGCCGGGGCTCATCCGGCCGTGGCGGCCGCGCCGTCCGGGTCGACGCCGGTGCCGAGCGCCGCGCCCCCCGCGGCGCCGGTGCGGGCCAGCAGGGCGTCGAGGAGCTGGTCGCCCATCAGCGAGATCGGCGGCGCGCCCATGGTGACCACCACGTCGCCGGTACGGGCCCGGCGGGCCACCTCGGCCGGCACGTCGTCCCACGCCTCGACGAAGACCTTCCGGTCGGCCGGCAGCGGCACCGCCTCGACCAGCGCGGCCGCGCCCTCCCCCGGCTGGCGCAGCTCGCCAGGGCCGAAGACCTCCAGCAGCACCAGCTCGTCGGCGATGGCCAGGGCCGCGGCGATCTCCGCCTGGAGGTCCCGGGTGCGGTAGAGCCGGTACGGCTGGAAGACCACGATCAGCCGGCCCTCGCCGGCCACCTCGCGCAGCGTCTGCAGCGCCAGGGTCATCGAGGTCGGGTGGTACGCGTACTCGTCGTAGACCAGCACGCCGTCGGCCACGCCCTTGCGCTCGAAACGCCGGCGCACCCCGGGGAACGCGCCGAGCGCCGCCTCGGCCGCCTCGACCGGCAGCCCGAGCAGGTACGCGGTGAGCACCGCCGAGGCGCTGTTCAGCCCCATGTGCCGGCCGGGCACCGGCAGCCGGATCTCGCCCAGCGGCCGGCCCTCGATCTCGGCCAGGTAGCGCACCCCGCGGGCGGAGGAGGCCATCCCGCTCAGCCGCAGGTCGGCGTCGGGCGCCTCGCCGTACGTCCAGACCCGGCGCCCCTCGGCCCGCAGCGTCTCGGCCAGCCGCCGGCCGCCCGGGTCGTCGGCGCAGGTGACGATGAACCCCTCCGGGTCGGTCAGCCGGGCGAACTCGGCGAAGGCCGCCTCCAGGTTGGCCAGGTCGCCGTAGGTGTTGAGGTGGTCCGCCTCGATGTTGGTGATGACCGACACGAACGGGCGGTAGATGAGGAAGGAGCGGTCGCTCTCGTCGGCCTCGACCACGAAGTACTCGCCGGTGCCGTGGTGCGCGCCCGAGCCGACCTCGGAGATCTCGCCACCGATCACGAAGGACGGATCGGTGCCGGCCTGCTGGAGCACCATGGTGACCATCGAGGTGGTGGTGGTCTTGCCGTGCGTGCCGGCGACCGCCACGGTCCGCCGGCCGGTCATCGCGGCGGCGAGCGCCTCGGAGCGGTGCAGCACCCGCAGCCCGCGCCGGCGCGCCTCGACCAGCTCCAGGTGGTCCTGCGGGATCGCCGAGGAGTAGACCACGGTGTCCACCCCGTCGAGGTTCGACGCCTCGTGGCGGGAGTGGATGGTCCCGCCGAGCGCCCGCAGGCCGGCCAGGGACGGCCACTCCCGCAGCTCGCTGCCGGAGACCGGCAGGCCCCGGGTGAGGAAGAGCCGGGCCAGGCCGCTCATGCCGACCCCGCCCACCCCGATCAGGTGGATCCGGCCCAGGTCCTCCGCGGTCATCGTGCCGGCGGGGGTGAACTGCGCGGTGTTCATCAGCGGTACCTTCCCGTCGCGGCGCCCGGCGTCATCGGGCCACCGCCTGGTAGACGAAGTTCAGCAGGGCGACGTCGCCGTCGCGCCGGCCGTACCCGGCCGCGGCGGCGCCCATCGCGGCGAGCCGCCGCGGGTCCCGGATCAGCGGGATGACCGTGCGCTCCAACCAGTCCGGGGTCACCTCGGCGTCGTCGACGAGCAACCCGCCGCCGGCCTCCACCACGGGCAGCGCGTTGCGCTTCTGCTCCTGGTTGCTGTGCGGGTAGGGCACGTAGATGGTGGGCAGCCCGATGGCCGCCACCTCGGCACAGGTCATCGCGCCGCCCCGGCCCAGCATCAGGTCGGCGGCCGCGTAGCCCAGCTCCATCTCGGACAGGTAGGGCAGGGTCACGTACGGCACCGGCAGGTCGGTGGGGACGGAGACCGGCTCGTTGCGGGCGCCGATGACGTGCAGCACCTGCACGCCGTTGCGGGCCAGCTCCTTGGCCGCCCCGGACACCGCCAGGTTGATCGAGCGGGCGCCCTGCGAGCCGCCGGCGACGAAGAGCACCGGCAGGTCGGGCCGGAGGCCGAAGTGGGCCCGGGCGGCGTCCCGCATGGCGGCCCGGTCCAGCCCGGCGATGCCCCGGCGCAGCGGCACCCCGACCACCTGGGCGTCGCGCAGAGACTCGGCCTGCGCCGGCTGGTGCGGGAAGCCCACCGCGACGTGCTTGGTGAACTTCATCCCGAGCCGGTTGGCCACCCCCGGCGGCACGTTCACCTCGTGGATGACGATCGGCAGCTCGCGCCGCCACGCGGCCAGGTAGCCGGGCACCGAGACGTACCCGCCGAAGCCGACCACGGCGTCGGCCTGCACCTCGTCGATCACCTTGCCCGCCGCGCGGGCCGCCTTCCACATCCGGTCCGGGGTGCGGACCAGGCTCATGTTGACCGACCGGGGCAGCTGGTAGGCGGGGATCTGGCGCAGGTCGTAGCCGGCCGGCGGGATCAGCTCGTTCTCCAGGCCCTTCGGGGTGCCCAGGCAGGTGATCCGCACGCTGGGGTCGTGTCGGCGCAGGCAGTCGGCGAAGGCCAGCAGCGGGTAGATGTGCCCACCCGTACCCCCTCCGCAGAGCACCACCGAACGCAGCGGACCCATCAGCGTCTCCTCTCGCTCGCCGTGCCGGCGCGGGCCCGGCCCGGCCGGGCGCCGCGGACCGCGGCCTGGTCGTCGGACCGCCGCGTCCGGGACCGGGGTACGGACCCACGGTCCGGCGGTGGCGACGCCGGGCGGCGACGCCGGCCGGGTAGCGGCGGCAACGGGGCCCACACTAGTCGGACCCAGCGCGCCGGGGGACGGGCATGCAGGGCTCGGGCCGCGTCCGGCTCGGCGCGGGCGAAGGAGGCGAGCATGCCGACCGCGGCCAGGGTCACCACCAGGGCGCTGCCGCCGTCGGAGATGAACGGCAGCGGCACGCCGGTCAGCGGCAGCAACCCGGTCACCCCGCCGATGTTGATTACCGCCTGGCCGACCAGCCAGGCGGTCACCCCGGCGGCGGCGAGCCGGCGGAACGGGTCCTCCACCCGCCGGGCGATCCGCAGCCCGGTGTACGCCAGCACGGCGAAGAGCACCAGCACCACGGCGCAGCCGACCACGCCCAGCTCCTCGGCGATGATCGCGAAGATGAAGTCGTTGTGCGCCTCCGGCAGCCAGCCGAACTTGAAGCTGCTCTTGCCCAGCCCGACCCCGAACCAGCCGCCGTGCTCGACCGCGTACCGGGCCTGGACGAGCTGGTAGCAGCCCTCGAGCTGCTCCTCGAAGCAGGTCTTCGGGTCGGGCGGGTCGAGGAAGGAGGTGAGCCGGGTCAGCCGGTAGTTGGTGTCGTCGCGCGCGCCGGACCCGGCGCCGAGGGAGGCGGCGGCGACCAGCAGGCCGACGCCGGCCAGGCCGACCGCGGTGAGGGTGGCGAACACCCGCATCCGCACCCCGGCCGCCCAGAGCATCCCGACCACCAGCGCCAGCAGGCAGAGCATGCTGCCCAGGTCGTTGTAGCCGACCAGCACGAAGAGCAGGCCGACCACCGGGAACAGCGGGGTGGCCAGCTCCTTCCACCAGCCGAGCGCGGCGCCCTTGCGGGCCAGCACGTGCGCGCCCCAGAGCACCAACGCGAACTTGGCCACCTCGACCGGCTGCACCGAGACCGGGCCCAGGTAGAGCCAGAGCAGTTCGGCCTTGAGCGGGCCGATCGCCTTCACCCGGAACAGCGACTCCAGCGCGACCAGCAGGTTGAGCACCAGCAGCAGCACCACGGCCACGCCCAGGAAGGGGCGGCTCACCGCCCGGAAGGTCCGGGCCGGCAGCCGCTGGCAGGCCCAGAACGCCACGATGCCGATCACCGCGAAGATCGTCTGCTTGACCAGCGAGGCGGACGCGTCGCCCTGGTCGGCGTAGTCCTTCACGCTGGTCGCCGAGAAGACCATGGTGAGGCCGATCAGCAGCAGCAGGCCGGCGCTGGAGAGCAGCAGGTAGTAGGAGGCCAGCGGCCGGGCCAGCAGGCCCTGCAACGCGGCCAGCCCGCCGGCCGCGTCGAAGCGCGCCGGCGGGGCCGGTGGCTCCGCCGGCCGGTCCTCCGCGGGTGGCCGCCGGGGCGGCGTGTCGGTCGTGCCGTCGGTGTCTCGTCCCTCCCCCACGTGCCCATCATGCTGGCTGCGCCGGCCCGCCCGTGGCGCAACCGCCCGCTCGGCGTGTCGGGCCCGCCGTGGCGCGCGGCCGCTCAGCTGACCGCGGCGAGGAACTCGCTGTAGAACAGGCCGAGCGCGATGGCCACCCCGATGCCCGCGATGATCCAGAACCGGACCACGATGTTGACCTCACTCCAGCCGGCCAACTCGAAGTGGTGCTGCAGCGGCGACATCCGGAACACCCGTTTGCCGGTGGTCCGGAACGAGATGATCTGGATCACCACGGACATCGTGATGATCACGAAGAGGCCGCCCAGGATGGGCAGCAGCAGGATGGTCCGGGTGGACATCGCCATGCCGGCGATCAGGCCGCCGAGGCCGAGCGCGCCGGTGTCGCCCATGAAGATCCGGGCCGGCGAGGTGTTCCACCAGAGGAAGCCGACACAGGCCCCGGCCGCGGCCCCGGCGATCAGCGCGATCTCCAGCGGGTCGCGCACCGTGTAGCAGTACTCACCGGCCGGGTAGTTCGGGTCCGCGCACCAGTGCCGGTACTGCCAGAACGCGATCAGCGCGTACGCCGCGAGCACCATCACCGAGGCGCCGGTGGCCAGGCCGTCCAGCCCGTCGGTGAGGTTCACGCCGTTGGTCGCCGCCATCACCACCATGATGATCACGATCACCGAGCCGATCTTGCCGATCTCCAGGAACGGGATGTCCCGGATGAAGCTCAGCGTCGTGCTGCCGACGGTCTCGGTGTTGGTGGCCGTGCCGCTGGCGTCGGTCATGCTGCTCGGGAAGTAGAGCGCCACCACGCCGAAAATCGCGCCGACCAGGATCTGGCCGGCGAGCTTGCCACGCTTGTTCAGGCCGCCGCTGTGCCGCTTGCGGACCTTCAGGAAGTCGTCGATGAAGCCGACCGCGCCGGAGAACACCATCAGCCCCAGCAGCACCAGCGCCGTGATGGTCGGCTCGACCTGGGCGATCTGCGCGTCCGGCAGGGTGGTCAGGGCCAGGTGGCCGGCGACGTACGCGATCACCGTGGCCAGGATGAAGACCACGCCGCCCATCGTCGGCGTACCCTTCTTGCCCTGGTGCATGGCCGGGCCCTCGGCCCGGATCGGCTGGCCGGCCTTGAGCCGGGTGAACACCTTGATCGCGATCGGGGTGCCGAGCAGGGAGATGAGGAAGGCGACCCCGATGGCGACGATGACCGCCCTCACGCGGCGCCGTCCTCGGTCCCGGCCGGGCCCGACAGCGGGCTTCCCGCGCCGTCCGGGCTCTTCCCGGTGGCCTCGCGCAGCGCGTCGACGACCTCCCAGGTGCGGTACCGGGAGCCCTTCACCAGGACCACGTCACCCGGACGCAGGTCACCCCGCAGCACCTCGACGGCCGCCGCCTGATCGGTGAGCAGCACCGACTCTCCTCCCCAGTTGCCTACCGCTGTGGCGCCCTCGTGGATCGGCGCCGCCGGCTCGCCCACCACGAGCAGCCGGTCGACCCCCAGCTCGGCCGCCAGCCGGCCCACCTGCTGGTGTCCCTCCGCCTCGAAGTCGCCCAACTCGGCCATGTAGCCGAGCACCGCGACGGTACGCCCCCGTCCCCGCATGCTCGCCAGCGCCCGCAGCGCGGCGCTCATCGAGGCCGGGTTGGCGTTGTACGAGTCGTCGATCACGGTGACCCCGTCGGCGCGCTCGAAGACGTCCATCCGCCGGGTCGAGACCAGGCCCAGCTCGCCCAGCGCGACGGCCAGCTCGGCCAGGGGCATGCCCAGCTCCCGGGCGACCGCCGCGGCGGCGAGCGAGTTGGAGACCTGGTGCCGCCCGGTCAGCCCGAGCCGCACCGGCGCGCTCCCCTCCGGCGTGACCAGGGTGTACGACGGTCGGCCCCGCTCGTCCAGGGTCACCGCCGTGGCGCGCACCTGGGCCCGCTCCGACTCGCCGTACCGGACCACCCGGGCCACGGTGCGCGCCGCCATCGCGTCGACCAGCGGGTCGTCGGCGTTGAGCACGGCCAGCCCGTCGGCGGGCAGCGCCTCGACCAACTCCCCCTTGGCCAGCGCGATGGTCTCCCGCGAGCCGAACTCGCCGAGGTGCGCCACGCCGACGTTGAGCACCACCGAGATCCGCGGCGGCACCACGTCGCACAGGTAGCGCACGTGCCCCACCCCGCGGGCGCCCTTCTCCATGATCAGGTACCGGGTCTCCGGGTCGGCCTGCAACGCCGTGTACGGGTGGCCCAGCTCGTTGTTGAACGAGCCGGGCGGCGCCACGGTGGGGCCGAGCCGCGTGGTGAGCTGGGCGATCAGGTCCTTGGTGGTGGTCTTGCCGGAGGAGCCGGTCAGTCCGATCACGGTGAGCCCGGGCAGCCGGTCGACCACCGCGCGGGCCAGCCGCCCCATCGCCGCGAGCGCGTCGGCGACCAGCACCATCGGCACGCCGGGCACCTCGCGGGTGCCGAGCACCGCCACGGCCCCCGCCGAGACGGCGGCGGCGGCGTAGTCGTGCCCGTCCACCTGCTCGCCGGGGAACGCCACGAAGAGCCCACCCGGGGTGACCTTGCGCGAGTCGAACTCCACGGTGCCGGTGACCCGGGCCGCCGGGTCGGCGGCGACCAGCCGGCCGTCGACGGCGCCGGCCACCTCGGCCAGGCTCAGCGGGATCACCGCTGCCCCGCCCGGTCACCGAAGCGGGCCCGCAGCGCCTCCGCCAGCTCGACCCGGTCGTCGAACGGCAGCACCTCGCCGTTGACCTCCTGCCCGCGTTCCTGACCCTTGCCCAGCACCGCCACCACGTCCCCCGGTTCGGCCAACCGGACCGCCTCCTCGATCGCGGCCCGCCGGCCGGGCACCTCGATGATCCGCGCGCCGACGTTCGCGGCGTACGCCCCGGCCAGCACCTCGGCCCGGATCGCGGCCGGGTCCTCGGTGCGCGGGTTGTCGTCGGTCACCAGCACCACGTCCGCCCCGGTCACCGCGGCGGCGCCCATCACCGGCCGCTTGCCCCGGTCCCGGTCGCCCCCGGCGCCGAGCACGCAGACCAGCCGGCCGGGGGTCAGCCCGCGCAGCGCGGCCAGGACCGCCTCGATCGCGTTGGCCTTGTGCGCGTAGTCGACCACGCCGCGCACCGGGGCGTCCCCGCTGACCAGTTCCAGCCGGCCGGGCACCCCGCCGCAGGCGGCCACCCCGGCCGCCGCGGTGGTCGGGTCGACGCCGGCGGCCACCAGCACGGCGATCGCCAGCAACGCGTTGGCCACGTTGTGCCGGCCGGGCAGCGCCACGCCGGTGGGCAGGGTCAGCCCGTCCGGGCCGTGCACGGTGAAGCGCTGGGCGTAACCCTCGCCGTCGATCCCGTCGGCCCACCAGGTGGCGGCCGGGTCGCCGGCCGCCGAGTAGGTGACGGTGGCCGGTTTCCGCAGCGGCCGCAGCGCCGGATCGTCGTGGTTGAGCACCTCGACCGCGCAGCGCCCGTCGAAGAGCTTGGCCTTGGCCGCGAAGTAGTCCGCCTCGTCGGCGTGGAAGTCCAGGTGGTCGGAGCCGAAGTTGGTGTAGCCGCCGACGTCGAACCGCACCCCGCCGACCCGGCCCATGGCCAGGGCGTGGCTGGACACCTCCATGACCACCGTGTCGACCCCCCGCTCGCCGGCCACGGCCAGCATGGCGTGCAGGTCGGTGGCCTCCGGGGTGGTCCGTACGCTGTCGATCACCAGGTCGCCCAGCCGGGTCTCCACGGTGCCGATCAGCCCGGTGGTGCGCCCGGCGGCGCGCAGCCCGGACTCGATCAGGTAGCTGGTGGAGGTCTTGCCGGCGGTGCCGGTGACCCCGATCATGGTCAGCCCGGCGGTGGGGTCGCCGTAGACGGCGGCCGCGACGTCCCCGAGCACCGCCCGCGGGTCGTCCACCACCAGCACCGGCAGGCCCGCCGCGGCGGCCCGCTCGACGCCGGCCGGGTCGGTCAGCACGGCCACCGCGCCGGCCTCGGCCGCGCCGGCGGCGAACTCCGCGCCGTGCCGGCGGGCACCGGGCAGGGCCGCGTACAGGTCGCCCGGGCGGACCTCCTGGCTGGCGTGGGTCACCCCGGTGACCTCGACCGCCGCCGGGTCGCCCGCGAGGCCGCTCCGGCCGCTCGCCGGCAACCGGACAGCGAGGTCACCGAGCCGGACGGGATGCACGGTACGGGGGCGTGGATTGCCGGACACGGCGTCAGACCCTACCCGGTCGTCCGGTTCCGGGCGCACAGCCCGCCCCGGTGGTTCGTCCCCACTCACCGATGATGTCCCGCCGTGCCCGCTCAGCGCGGAAAGACCTCGAACTTGGGCGACCGGTCGGTCGCGGACGGCGGCACCCGGTAGTGGCGCAGGGTGAAGCCCATCATGTCGCGGAAGGCCGGCGCGGCCAGCGCGCCGCCCTCGCCGCCCGGGCTCCAGACGAAGACCGCCACCACGTACCGGGGCTTCTCCGCCGGGGCCATGCCGATGAACGAGGCCACGTCGCCGGGCTGGCGCTTGCCGTTGTCGTACCGCAGGCCGGTGCCGGTCTTGCCGGCCACCCGGTAGCCGGGGACGGCGGCGGCCAGGCCGGTGGCCCGCCCGTCGGGGCCGTCGACGGTGGTGACCGCCTCCAGCATGGTGCGCAGCGCGGCGGCGTTGGCCGGGCTGAGCACCGAGCGGGTGACCGGCTTCGCCGGTGTCGTCTTCTTCCCGTCCGGGCTGATCACGTTCCGGATCAGGTGCGGCTGGACGTACGTGCCGTTGTTGGCGATCGCGTTGTACGCGGCGGCCATCTGCAGCGGGGTGGCGTCCACGCTGTGCCCGATCGGCACCGACCCGTACGACGACCCGCTCCACTGGTCGGCGGGGAGCAGCCGGCCGGGGGCCTCCCCCGGCATGCCCTCCCCGGTGGCCTGCCCGAGCCCGAACCGCTTCTGGTAGTCGATCAGCCGCTCCTTGCCCAGCTTCTCGGCGATCTTGATGGTGCCGATGTTGGAGGAGAAGGCCAGCATGCCGGGGATGCTCATCGTCCGCCCGTTCGCCGGGCGGGTGTCGCTGAACGGGACGCCACCGAGGGTGATCGTGTTGGCGACCGGGAACGCGGTGTCCGGGGTGATCACGCCCTCCTGCAGGGCGGCGCCGTAGGTGATCGCCTTGTGGATCGAGCCGGGGTCGACGATGAAGCTGGTGGCCGCGTCCTCCCGGTCCCGCGGCGAGGCGACCTTCTGCGGGGCGGCGGCGTTGTAGCCGGGGTAGCTGGCCTGGGCCAGCACCTCGCCGGTGGGCACGTCCATGATCACCGCGGCGCCGACGCTGCCCCGGGTCTGGGCCATCCGGCTGGACAGGATGCGCTGCGCCTGGAACTGGAGGTCCCGGTCGACGGTCAGCTGCAGCGAACCGCCCGGCTTGGCCGGGGTGGTCTCGCTGTAGCCGCCGGGGATCGGCGCGGCCAGGTCGCCCTGCCCGATCTCGTAGCGCTTCTTGCCGGACTTGCCCTCCAGCAGGTCGTCGTACTTGGCCTCCAGTCCCTCCAGGCCGACCATGTCCTGGCTCACGAAGCCGATCAGGTTGGCGGCCAGGTCGCCGCCGGGCACCTCGCGCCGCTCGTCCCGGTGCACGTTGATGCCGACGAGGTCCAGCGCCATGATCTGCTTGGCCTTGTCGATGTCGACGCCGCGGGCCAGGTACTCGAACTGGGACGGGACGCCGGTGGGCAGCTTGCGCGGCTTCATCCGGTCGGCCAGCTCGCTGGCGGGCACGCCGAGCAGCGGGGAGAGCAGCTTCGCCGTGGTGAGGCGGTCCTTCACCCGGGTCGGGTCGGCGAAGACGTACCGGGCCTCGACGCTGTGCGCCAGAGGGGCGCCGGTGCGGTCGTAGATGGCCCCGCGCGGGGCGGGCAGCTCGACCACGGCCAGCCGGCTGTTCAGCCCACCGTCGGCGTAGGCCGGGGTGTTGACGGTCTGCAGGGCGATCAGCCGGATGCCGATGGTGGTGAAGAGCGCCAGCGCGAGCAGGGTGCCCAGCCGCAGCCGGCGGCGCGGGTCGGCGAGCTTCGGCGGGCGCGGCGGCTTGCGGGACGGTCGCCGGGCGGCGGCTGGGCGCGCCGGGCGGCGCGGGCCGGGCCGGCGGCGCGGCGGCGGCGCGTCGTCGTCGTCGTCGAAGGGCTCCCGGGCGGGCCGGGCGGAGACGGTCCGCACCACGCCGGCCCGGCCGCCCGCGGCGCTCTCCCGGCGGCCGGCGCGGGCGGCCCCGGCCCGGCCGCCGTCGAGCACCTGCAACGCCGGCCGGAACGGGTCCCCGGAGCGGTTGCTGCGCGGGGTACGCCGCTGCTCGGCGCCGGTGCCGGTGCGGGCGGCCGCGCCGCCCTCGCGGATGGTCCGGCCCCGCGGGGTGTACGCCCGGGCGTCGGAGATGCCGCCGACGCCCGGTTCCCGCGGCTCGCCACCCCGCGACGACCCGCGCCGGGAGCCTGTGGCGTCCCGGCGCGGATCGTCCGATCTCGGCGGCATCGATCAGCCTCCGTTGCCCTGCTGGCTGGTGATGGCCGGCGCACCCTCCGCCGGGTGCGGGATGCCGATCGTTTTGCCGTCCGGCAGCCGGATGTACGCCGGGTCGTCCGACTCCACCAGGCCCAGCTTGCGGGCGTTGGCGGTCAGGTTGCCGGGTGCCTTCTGGTCGGCGATCTCCTTCTCCAGCTGCTGCTGGTCGACGTCGAGCTTGGCCTGCTGCTGCTGGAGCTTCTCCAGCTTGAAGGCGTTCTCGTTGATCTTGGTGTTGACCGCCAGGATGCCGAGCACCCCGCCGACCACGAGCACCAGGATCAGCCCGACGAACGGCGCCCGGGGCACCCGGACCGGCGGCGGCGGGGCGACCCGCAGCCGGGGCGCCGGGGCACCGGCGGGGCGGGTCCGCTCGGCCGGCCGCAGGGCGGCGCTGCCCTGGGTGGGGAACTCGCGCGCCCCCCGGGCGCGAGCCTCCCCCCGGCGGTCGAGCCGGTCGGCCCCCGTCATCGTACGCGTGGTGCGCTGCGCCGTGGTCCGGCCCCCCGACCGCGGTGCGCGCTGCCCGACGGCGTCCCGGCCGTCGCGCTGGTCAACGTTCATGTCCCCTCCCCCTCTTCGTCCGTCCCGTCCCTCGGGGCCGCCCCCGGGTCCCGCTCGGACCCCGGTGACCCCGTCCCCGGTTGGTGCATCGCCTTGACCCGGCGGCGGTACCGTTCGCGGTCGGTACGCCCCTGCCGGGCCGCCTCCGGGTCGAGCCGTTCCGCGGCCCGCAGCCGCACCGAGGCGGCTCGCGGGTTCGCCGCGACCTCGGCCTCCCCGGGCAGCTCCGCGCCCCGGCTGAGCAGCCGGAACGTCGGACCCGACCCGGGCAGTTCGACCGGGAGGTCGATCGGGCCCTTACTGCGGACCCGATCGGCGAGCGCCTGCTTGGTGAGCCGGTCCTCCAGCGAGTGGTAGGACAGGACCACCATGCGGCCGCCCACGGTGAGCTTGTCCAGAGCGGCCGGCAGCGCCGTCTCCAGCGCTGCCAGTTCTCTGTTTACCTCGATCCGTAAAGCCTGAAACGTTCTCTTTGCCGGGTGTCCCCCGGTTCGTCGGGCTGGTGCCGGAATGCTCTCCCGGACCAGCTCGGCCAGTCGCGCCGACGACGTGATCGGCGCGCGCTCGCGCTCGCGGATGATCGCCGAGGCGATCCGCCCGGCGAACTTCTCCTCGCCGTACACCCGCAGCACCCGGGCCAGGTCCGGGTGGGCGTAGGTGTTGACCACCTCCTCGGCGGTCACCCCCCGGGTCTGGTCCATCCGCATGTCCAGCGGCGCGTCCTGCGCGTACGCGAACCCGCGGTCGGGCGCGTCCAGTTGCAGGGACGACACGCCGAGGTCGAACAGCACCCCGTCGACCGCCGGGTAGCCCAACCGGTCGAGCACCTCGGGCAACTCGTCGTAGACCGCGTGCTCGAGGTGGATCCGGTCGGCGAACCGGGCCAGCCGGACCCGCGCGTGGGCCAGGGCCTCGGTGTCCCGGTCCAGACCCACCAGGACCGTCTGCGGATGCGCGGCGAGCACCGCCTCGGCGTGCCCGGCCAGACCGAGCGTGGCGTCGACGTGGACGGTGCGGCCGTTCCGACCCAGCGCGGGGGCCAGCAACTCGAGACACCGCTCGAGCAGCACCGGCACGTGCGTGCCGCGTAGCTCCCCCATCTCGACCCCCACTGGTTGAAACTCGCTTCCGTCCATCTCGCGTCCGTACTCGTCACGGCGCCTCGTCATACCGCCAGATCCCCATCCGCTCCCGCCCGCCGGAGGCCGCGGCCCTCCGTTACGGATCGTGCGCCTGGCACCGGGGAAGGGGTGCCAGGAACTCGAAAGCGGGTGGAGATCTCGCAGTACGTCGGGCGCCGTCACGCCCTACAGACCGCCGGGCAGCACCCCCTCCTCGATGTCGGCGAAGTCGTCTTCGCTGTCGGTGAGGTAGGCCTCCCAGGCCGCCTTGTCCCAGATCTCCACCCGGGTGCTCGCGCCGATCACGACCAGCTCTCGGTCGAGCGCGGCGTAGGACCTCAGGTGCGCGGGGATGGTCACCCGACCCTGCTTGTCCGGCACCTCGTCGTGCGCGCCCGCGAAGAAGACCCGGCTGTAGGCCCGGGCCGCCTTGCTCGTCATCGGCTGCGCGCGCAACTGCTCGGCGATCCGCTGGAACTCGGGCATCGGGAAGACGTAGAGGCAGCGCTCCTGCCCTTTGGTGATCACGACACCCCCCGCCAGCTCATCCCGGAACTTGGCCGGCAGGATCAACCGGCCTTTGTCGTCCAGGCGCGGAGTGTGGGTGCCGAGGAACATCGGCCCAACCCCCTCGCCCTGAGCGGCGTTCGCGGCGCCGCTGACCCCCCGGGCCGGTGTGGCCCTCCCGGCCTCACCATCGCGCCCCACTCTACTCCACTTCCCTCCACCCGCAACCAGAAACGCCCGCGTGGCGCGGCGTTTCCGCGCGCAAAAGCGCACGTCAGAAGGGGTGGAGCGGAGTGGAGGGCCGCAGCGGCGCGGCGCGCCGGTCCGCTACCCGACATTGATCGACTCCGTCCGGCGGACCGCCCGCTGGCCGTCCGCCGGGCCGTCCCGGCCGAACGGTTCGCCGTCGGCGGCGGTCTGGTGGGCCCCGGGGTCCGGTAACCTCGCTCGCGTGACGGACGCGAAGATGCCCCTGCGGGCAAAGGTGGCCAGCTCCGTGTCGCGGACCGCCGCGGCGCTGTCGCGGGCCGCGGGCCGTGGCGACGGCTCGGTGATCGGCGGATGGATCGGCCTCAAGATCGACCCGGACCTGCTCGCCCATCTCTCGTCGGGCCGGGCCATCGCCCTGGTGTCCGGCACCAACGGCAAGACCACCACCACCCGGCTCACCACCGCCGCGGTCGGCGTGCTCGGCCGGGTCGCCACCAACTCCTTCGGCGCGAACATGCCCACCGGCCACACCTCGGCCCTGGCCAAGGCCGGCAGCACCCCGTACGCGGTGCTGGAGGTCGACGAGCACTACCTGGCCCAGGTCCTCGAGGCCACCGAGCCGCACGTGGTGGCGCTGCTCAACCTCTCCCGCGACCAGCTCGACCGGGCCAAGGAGGTCGCCATGATGGCGCAGCTCTGGCGCGCCGCGCTGGTCCGGCACCCGGACGTGCGGGTGGTCGCCAACGCCGACGACCCGATGGTGGTCTGGGCGGCCAGCCCGCCGGCCGACCCGGCGCACGGCCACGTCCCGCCGCACGTCACCTGGTTCAGCGCCGGCCAGCGCTGGCACGACGACTCGTGGGTCTGCCCCGAGTGCGGCTCCACCATCGAACGCTCCGGCGAGCAGTGGTGGTGCACCGGCTGCCCGCTACGCCGCCCCGAGCCGCAGTGGACCGTCGAGGACGACGGCGTGCTCGACCCCACCGGCGCCTGGCACAAGGTGCAGCTCCAGCTCCCCGGCAAGGTCAACCTCGGCAACGCGGCCACCGCGCTCGCCGTGGCCGCCGAGTTCGGCGTACGCCCGGTGGACGCGGTCTCCCGGCTCGGCGCGGTCAGCTCGGTCGCCGGCCGCTACGCGCAGGTCGACCGGGACGGGCGCAACATCCGGCTGCTGCTGGCCAAGAACCCGGCCAGCTGGCTGGAGGCGTTCGACATGGCCGACGAGGCGCCGACACTGCTCTCCATCAACGCCCGCGACCCCGACGGGCTGGACACCTCCTGGCTCTTCGACGTCGACTTCTCGCCGCTGCGCGGCCGGCAGGTGCTGATCACCGGCGACCGGGCCTACGACCTGGCCGTCCGGCTGGACGTCAACGCCGTCCCGTTCCAGCACATGCGCAGCTTCGACGAGGCGGTCCGCGCGGTGCCGCCGGGCCGGCTGGAGGTCATCGCCAACTACACCGCCTTCCAGGACATCCGAGCGGAGCTGGACCGTGTCAACTGAGAGCCTGCGCATCGTCTGGATCTACCCCGACCTGCTCTCCACCTACGGCGACCGCGGCAACGCGCTGATCCTGGCCCGCCGGGCCCAGCTGCGCGGCATGCCGGTCGAGGTGCTGGAGGTCCGCTCCGACCAGCGGCTGCCCGCCACCGCCGACATCTACCTGCTCGGCGGCGGCGAGGACGGCCCGCAGGCGCTCGGCGCCCAGCGGCTGATCGCCGACGGCGGCCTGCACCGGGCGGTGGCCCAGGGCTCGGTGGTCTTCGGCGTCTGCGCCGGCTACCAGCTCCTCGGCACCTCCTTCTTCGCCAAGGGCGCCCAGTACGCGGGGCTGGAGCTGCTGGACATCTCCTCCGACCGGGGCCCCACCCGGGCCGTCGGCGAACTGGCCGGCGAGGTCGACCCCCGGCTGGGCATCCCGCACCTGACCGGGTTCGAGAACCACGGCGGGCGGACCCGGCTCGGCGCCGGGGTGTCGCCGCTGGCCCGGGTGACCGCCGGGGTGGGCAACGACGGGGTCACCGAGGGGGCCTGGCGGGGCAAGCTGCTCGGCACCTACTCGCACGGCCCGGCGCTGGCCCGCAACCCGGCCCTGGCCGACCTGCTGCTGCGCTGGGCGACCGGCATCCACCAGCTCCCCGCGCTCGACGACACCTGGGCCGACCGGCTCCGGTCGGAGCGCCGCACCGCGGTGGCCGCGGCCGCGAGGGCATGACCGGCGCCGCCCGACTGCGGCGGCGACCACCGGGCCTGCGCCGGTGCCTCCGGTTGCTCCGGCAGCCGTCCGCACGCCGGTTCGCGCTGCTGCTCCTGCTGCTCGCCGGGTTCGGCGTCGCGCTGCTGCTGGTTCCCCGCCCGGACCTGGGCGAGCTGCCCCGGCTGGCCGACTCGCTCGGCGGGTACGCGCCGGTGGCCGCCGTGGTGGGCGGCGCCCTGCTGCTCGTGGCGCTGGTCCCGCGTACCTTCGTCACGCTGGCCGCCGGGGCGATCTTCGGTCCGGTGCAGGGCGCCGCGTACGCCCTCGGCGCCGCGCTGCTCGCGGCGGCCCTCGGCTTCGCGGTCGGCCGCCTGCTGGGCCGGCAGTTCGTCGCCGAACGGGTCCGCGGCCGGCTGGCCCGGCTGGACGGCTGGTTCGCCCGGCAGAGCGTGTTCGGCGTGCTGACCGTCCGGCTGCTGCCCATCGCCGGGTTCGGCCTGGTCAGCTACGGCTACGGCACCACCGGGGCGCGGGTGCTGCCGTTCCTGGCCGGCAGCGTGATCGCCGCCGCCCCCACCGCCATCGGTTACGCGGCCATCGGGGCGGCGGTCAGCTCCCCCGACTCGATCAACTGGTACGCCGCGGCCCCGGCCAGCCTCGGCCTGATCGCCAGCGCGATCATCATCCACCGCTGGTGGCGGGCCGAACGCAAGCGGCGGATGGGGTCGAGCTGAGGTGAGCGGCGCCGGGAAGCCGCCGGTCGGCCAGCCTGCGGCGTCCCACCGGTCCCGCCACCCACGCAGGACCGGCCCGGACCACCAGGCACCGGACCGGTCGCGCGTTCGGAGCGGGTGCTACTTCTTCGCCGGCGAGGCGTAGCCGACGACGCTCGACTCCCAGTTGCGGTGCAGGACGTGCGTCACCCCGTTCGACTGGTTACCACCGACCACGTAGTAGTCGCCGTCGGTGGTGGTGTCGTAGTAGGAGGTCACGATCGCCACGTGGTCCATGGTCCCGTTACCGTCCCAGTCGAAGACCGCCGCGTCCCCCTTGCGCGGGATGTAACCGCTGCCGCGACCGTGCCAGGTGCCGTTGTTGATGCCGTAGGTGCGGAAGCTGGCGGCGGCGGCGTTGAGCCCGGTGTACTTCGCGCCGCCCCAGTAGAAGGCGAACTTCGCGAAGTCGGCGCACCACGCCCGGGGGCGCCACTGCACGTCGTCCCAGGTCTTCGACCCGTTCCGGTACATGTAGCCCGGGCTCACCGGCCCGCAGGGCTTGTACTGGCTGGCCTGACCGTCGTACCGGTCGTTGATCGGGTCGGCCCAGAAACCGGTGTAGAAGTTGCAGTCCGCGCCGCTGCGCTCCTGCCGCCGGTAGACCACGTCGGAGTTGGTGGAGGTGAACTGCTCCCAGGCGATGTTCCCGACGTCGATGCCGAGCTCGGTGTCGGCGGCCTGCGCGACGCCGGGGACGGCGACGAGGCCGGCGGCGACGACGACCAGGGCCGTCAGCGCCGTACGGATGGTCTTCATAGGGGTTCGAATCTCCAGTCCGCGGTTCACAACCAGGAACCGCAACGTCGGTTGGTGTTGGCGTCACTCGTGCAGACCTTGAGGTAGACGCCGGAGCTGAACGGGCCGTACCACTCGTCCTCGGCCCAGTCGCCGACACCGCCGGTCGCCTCGTCGAGCTTGACGCCGCTGGACGAGGTGCTCGGCGTGCGGATCCACACCTCGGCACGGCGGCCGTCCTTGGCGGTGTCCTCCAGGAAGTAGCTGAGTCCCGTGGTGTACGCCTCGGGACAGATCTGATACTGCAGGCGCGCGCCGGAGATGCTGTCCGTGCCGCCGCGGCAGGCCGCCGCCGAGGCCGCCGTCGGCGCCAGGACCACCGCGGCGGATCCGACGAGTCCGGTGGCGACGGCGATCCGCAGACCGCGGTGCCAGGTTCTGCTCACACTGGTCCTCCCGTGGGAATGTGGCGACCCTCTGCCGCCCCCGTGCACCCACCGTCCCGGCAACCGGTGGAACCGGCGTGGAAGACGGGTGCAGAACGGGTTCCACGGCGATCGGCCCGGATCGATACACTGGGTGGCCGGAGCGACGCTCAGGGGCACGGAGGGCTCTCGGATGGCGCAGTTGCGGATCGCCGTACTCGGTCCGCTCGAGGTCGAACGCGACGGCGCCGCCCTGCCGCTCGGCCCTCGGCAGGCGGAACTCCTCTCGGTGCTGGTCATCACGCTGGGACGCCCCGTGCTGGCCAGCCGCCTGGTCGACCTGCTGTGGGGCTCCCGGGCCGGTGACGGCGCCGCGGCGACCCTGCGCAGCCACGTCTCGCACCTGCGCCGCACCCTGGCCGGCGGTCGGTGCGCGGACGACCGGGACCCGGTCGTGGCCACCGTCGGCGCCGGCGCGGCCCTGGCGTACCGGCTGGACCTCCCGCCCGACGGGCTCGACGCCCACCACTTCGAGCGGGAGATCACGCAGGGGCGGCGGCTGCTCGACGACGGTGATCCGGCGGGCTTCGCGCGCGCCGCGGAGCTGTTTGCCGCCGCGCTGGCCCGCTGGCGGGGCCCGGCCTTCGCCAACGTCGCCGACCGGCCGTACGCCCTGTCCGAAGTGGCCCGGCTGGAGGCGCTCTGCCGCACCGCCCGGCGGGGCTCCGCCGAGGCGCTGATCGCGCTGGGGCGGCACGCCGCGGCGATCGGCGACCTGACCGGCGCGGTCGCCCAGTTCCCGTACGACGAGAGCCTGCGCCGTCTGCTCGCCCTGGCGCTCTACGCCGAGCAGCGGGTGGACGAGGCCGCCGAGGTGTGCCGCCAGGGCACGGCCCTGCTGCGCGAGCGGGGCATGGACGCGCCCCAGTTGCAGCGGCTGCACGCCGCGATCCTGCGTCGCGAGGAACTGCCCGGCGCGGTGCACGCGCCGGCAGCCGGCCCGGCGCCGGCGGCGCCGGCGGCGCCGGTGAACCTGCTGCCGCCGGACCCGCCGCACTTCGTCGGCCGGGCCGGCGAGCTGGACGACGCCCGGCGGCACTGCGTGGCCCCGGACCGACGCCGGATCCTGCTGGTCAGCGGACCGGCCGGGGTCGGCAAGACCAGCTTCGCCGTCCGGCTCGCGCACCTGCTGGCCCGCGACCTGCCGGACGGCTGCCTGTACGTCAACCTCCGCGGTTTCGACCCCGGTGGCGCGGCGCTGTCCGGCGACGAGGCGGTGCGCCTCTTCCTGGACGCGTTGCACGTGTCACCCGGCCGGATCCCCGCGAGCGAAGAGGGCCGGGCCGGTCGCTTCCGCTCCCTGGTGTCCACGCGACGGATGCTGATCGTGCTGGACAACGCCCGGGACGCCGAGCAGGTGCGCCCGCTGCTGCCCGACGCGTCGGCTTGCGCGGTGGTGGTGACCAGCCGCTCGCAGCTACCCGGCCTGGTGGCCGCCGAAGGCGCGCATCCGGTCACGCTCGGCCTGCTCACCATGACTGAGGCCCGCGAACTGCTGCGGACGCGGCTGCGCGACGGCCGGGTGGCGGCCGAGCCAGGCCCGGCCGACGACATCATCGAGCGGTGCGCCCGGCTGCCCCTGGCGCTGGCCGTCGTCGCGGCCCGTGCGGCCGCCCACCCCGGTTTCAGCCTCACCGCGCTCGCCCGGGAACTCGTGGCGTCGCAGGGCAGCCTCGACGGCTTCGCGGCCGGGGATCCCGTCACCGACCTCCGCTCCGTCTTCTCCTGGTCCTACCAGGCCCTCGGCGAGCCCGCGGCCCGGATGTTCCGCCTGCTCGGGCTGCACCCCGGCCCGGACCTGTCGGTGCCGGCCGCCGCCAGCCTCGTCGCCCGGCCCGAACGGCAGGCGCGAGCCGCCCTGGCCGAGCTGGCCCGCGCCCAACTGGTGACGGAACGGGAGCCCGGCCGGTACACCTGCCACGACCTGCTGCGCGCGTACGCGACCGAGCTGGTGGAGTCGGAGCCCGCGGAGATCCGCCAGGCCACCCGGCTGCGGATCGTGGACCACTACCTGCACAGCGCCCGTGCCGCCGACGAGCAGTTGTCCCCGCTGCGCGAGCCGACCGCACCGTCGCCGCCGCCGTCGGGGGTGACGCCCGAGGAACCCGCGGACAACGCGGCGGCGCTGACCTGGTTCGCCGAGGAACACGAGGTCCTCGTCCGGGCGGTCGACATGGCCGGGCGGCACGGCCTGCACCGACACGTCTGGCAACTGGCGTCCTCGCTCACCACGTTCCTGAGCCGCCGCGGCTACTGGGTGGAGCTGATCGTCGTCCAGAACCACGCGCTGGCCGCAGCCGAGCGGGCCGGCGACCCGGCGGCGTCGGCCCAGGCGCACCGCGACGTCGCCGCCGCCTACTCGGAGACGGGCCGGCTGCCGGCGGCCCGGGCCCACCTGAAGTCGGCGCTGCTGCTGCTCGACGGGCAGGCGGACCGGGTCGGCCAGGCGCACACCCTGCTGAGCCTGGGCTGGGTCAGCGAGAAGGAAGGCGACCAGGCGACGGCGCTGGGCCACGACCAGCTCGCGCTGCGGCTCTTCCAGGCCGCCGGCGACGAGGCGGGTGAGGCTCGGGCGCTGAACGCGGTCGGCTGGGACCACGCCGTGCTGGGCAACTACCCGGAGACGGTCCGGCACTGCCAGCGGGCGCTGATGCTGCAACGACGCCTCGCCGACGCGGTCGGCGAGGCGAACAGCTGGGACAGCCTGGGCTATGCCCTGCACCACCTCGGTCACCACCGGACGGCGGCCCGCTGCTTCCGGCGGGCCCTGACGCTCAACCGCGAGTTGGGGCACCGCTACAACGAGGCAGAGGCGCTGCAGCACCTCGGGGACAACCACGCGGCCCTCGGTGACCCGGTGACCGCTCGGCGCTGCTGGCGGGAGGCGCTGGAGATCCTCACCGAGATCGCGCATCCGGCGGCCGAGACGCTCCGCGACAAACTCGCCCCGGCGCGCTGACCGGGCGCGGGCGCGCTCACCCGAGCGCGCCCGCGCCACTGTTCAGACGACGACCGAGACCATCCGGCCCTTCACCACGATCACCTTGCGCGGCTCCTTGCCGGCCAGCGGGCCGGCGACCGCCTCCAGCGCGGCCGCGCGGACCACGTCCTCGGCCGCGTCGGCCGGCACCTCGACCCGGCCGCGCACCTTGCCGTTGACCTGCACCGGGTAGGTGACGGTCTCCGCCACCAGCAGCGCCGGGTCGGCGGTCGGGAAGTCCGCGTACGCCAGCGAGGTGTCGTGACCCAGCCGGTGCCACAGTTCCTCGGCGATGTGCGGGGCGAACGGGGCCACCATCAGCACCAACGGCTCGGCCACCTCGCGCGGCGTCTCCGCCAGCCGGGTCAGCCCGTTGGTCAGCTCGATCAGCTTGGCGATCGCGGTGTTGAACCGGATCCCCTCCATGTCGCCGCGGACCCCGTCGATCACCTTGTGCAGCAGCCGCCGGGTCGCCTCGTCGGCCGGGGCGTCGGTGACCCGCAGCTGACCGGTCCGCTCGTCGACGATCGCCCGCCAGACCCGCTGCAGGAACCGGTACGAGCCGACCACCGCCCGGGTCTCCCAGGGGCGGGAGACCTCCAGCGGGCCCATCGACATCTCGTACACCCGGAAGGTGTCCGCGCCGAACGCCGCGCACATCTCGTCCGGGGTGACCACGTTCTTCAGCGACTTGCCCATCTTGCCGTACTCGCGCGTGACCTCGGTCTCGCCGTGGAAGTACCGGCCGTCGACCTCGACGACCTCCTCGGCCGGCACGTAGGCGCCCCGGGCGTCGGTGAACGCGTACGCCTGGATCATGCCCTGGTTGAACAGCCGGCGGAACGGCTCGAACGAGCTGACGTGGCCCAGGTCGTACAGCACCTTGTGCCAGAAGCGGGCGTACAGCAGGTGCAGCACGGCGTGCTCGGCGCCACCGACGTACAGGTCGGTGCCCCCACAGTCGGGTCGGCCGCGGTCTCCGGTGTCCCGAGGGCCCATCCAGTAGGCCTCGTTCTCCGGGTCGGCGAAACGCTCGCCGTCGGTCGGGTCCAGGTAGCGCAGCTCGTACCAGCAGGAGCCGGCCCACTGCGGCATCACGTTGGTCTCCCGGGTGTAGCGCTTCGGCCCGTCACCCAGGTCCAGCTCCACCTCGACCCAGTCGCGCCGCCGGGACAGCGGGGTCTCCGGGTTGCTGTCGGCGTCCTCCGGATCGAACGTCTTCGGCGAGAAGTCGTCCACCTCGGGCAGCTCGACCGGCAGCATCGACTCGGGCAGCGCGATCGGCGCACCGGTCTCGTCGTACACGATCGGGAACGGCTCGCCCCAGTAGCGCTGCCGGGAGAACAGCCAGTCCCGCAGCCGCCAGGTCACCGCCCCGACGCCGTGCCCGTTGGCCTCCAGCCACTCGATGATCCGCGCCTTGGCGTCGGCCACCCCCAGGCCGTTCAGGTCCAGGCCGCGGTCGGGCGCGGCGCTGTTGACCGCCGGGCCGTCCCCGGTGTACGCCTTGCCGGTGAAGCCCTCCGGCGGCTGCACGGTCCGCACGATCGGCAGGTCGAAGACCTCGGCGAAGTCCCAGTCCCGCTCGTCCTGGGCGGGCACCGCCATGATCGCCCCGGTGCCGTAGCCGGCCAGCACGTAGTCGGCGATGAAGATCGGGACCTGCGCGCCGGTGACCGGGTTGGTGGCGTACTCGCCGATGAAGACGCCGGTCTTCTCCTTGGTCTCCGCCTGCCGCTCCACGTCCGTCTTGGCCGCGGCGGCCTTCCGGTACGCCTCGACGGCCGCCCGGGGGTTGGCGTGCCCGCCGGTCCAGGACTCCTTCGTCCCCGCCGGCCACTCGGCCCGCACCAGCACGTCGACCAGCTCGTGCTCGGGCGCCAGCACCAGGTAGGTGGCCCCGAAGACGGTGTCCGGCCGGGTGGTGAAAACCCGGATCGGGGCGGCCTCGGTCGGGAAGTCGATGTGCGCGCCGGTGGACTTGCCGATCCAGTTGCGCTGCTGCAGCTTGATCGGCTCGGGCCAGTCCAGCGTGTCCAGGTCCGCCAGCAGCCGGTCCCCGTACGCGGTGATCCGCATCATCCACTGCTTCAGGTTCCGCTTGAAGACCGGGAAGTTGCCCCGCTCGGAGCGGCCGTCGGCGGTGACCTCCTCGTTGGCCAGCACGGTGCCCAGGCCCGGGCACCAGTTCACCGGCGCCTGCGACACGTACGCCAGCCGGTGGTCGTCGACGATCCTCCGCCGCTCGCCCACGGTCAGCTCGGACCACGGCCGGCCGTCCGGCGTCGGGCGGGTGCCCCCCTCGAACTCGGCGATCAGCTCGGCGACCGGCCGGGCCTTCTGCGCGTCCGGGTCGTACCAGGAGTTGAAGATCTGCAGGAAGATCCACTGGGTCCAGCGGTAGAAGTCGGTGTCGATGGTGGCCACCGACCGTCGCTCGTCGTGGCCCAGCCCCAGCCGGCGCAGCTGCGCCTTGTACCGCTCGATGTTGGCCACCGTGGTGGTCCGCGGGTGGGTGCCGGTCTGCACCGCGTACTGCTCGGCGGGCAGCCCGAACGCGTCGAAGCCCATCGCGTGCAGCACGTTGCGCCCGGCCATCCGCTGGTAGCGGGCGTAGCAGTCGGTGCCGATGTAGCCCAGCGGGTGCCCGACGTGCAGGCCGGCGCCCGACGGGTAGGGGAACATGTCCAGCACGTACAGCTTCTCGGCGCCCGCCCGCGGGTGGTCCGGGTCGGCCAGCGGACCGGTCGGGTTCGGCGCGTGGAAGGTGCCCGCCCGCGCCCAGCTGTCCTGCCAGCGGTGTTCGATCTCCTCGGCCAGGGCCGCGGTGTACCGGAACGGGGGAATGTCGGTCGCCGGTGCGGCTGCCTCACTCATGGCGTGTCTCCTCGGCGCGGGTCAGGTCGGAAATGGGAGGTCTGCTGCGGGCACAAAAAAGCCCCTCGCGCAGGAGGGGCGGCCGTGCTGTCGCGCGCTCAGCGCATCAGCACGGCTCGGTAAGAAGCAGGAAGACTCCGGCCATGACCGGCAGTGTACCCCGCCTACCCCTGGACCATCTCGCCCGCACCATCGGTCGGGACATTCCCCCGGTCCGGCGAATATTCCGGGCGTAACCGACCGACCGCCTGCGGGGGTCGGCGACAACGAGAAACATGGTTAGCCTGAGAGACCAGTGAGATTTTTGCGGCAGACGAGGCTCGGCGTCGCGAACCCAACGGCGGGTCCAGGTGCTCTATAAAGAGCTGCCGTCCAGGCGACGAGGAGGAGGCCCGTGACACAACAGACCTGGGACGAGGTGGGCGGTCTGCTGCCGCACGCCGAGTTCCGCGCCGCCAGCGAGGCCATCGTGGCCAACATCGAGCAGGTCATCGAGGGCAAGACGGCCACCGTCCGGCTCGCCCTGGCGGTGCTGCTCGCCGAGGGCCACCTGCTGATCGAGGACGTGCCGGGCGTCGGCAAGACCAAGCTCGCCAAGGCGCTGGCCCGCTCCATCGACTGCTCGGTGCGCCGCATCCAGTTCACCCCCGACCTGCTGCCCAGCGACGTCACCGGGGTCAGCGTCTACAACCAGGAGACGCACGACTTCGAGTTCCGGCCGGGCGCCGTCTTCGCCAACCTGGTCGTCGGCGACGAGATCAACCGGGCCTCGCCGAAGACCCAGTCGGCGCTGCTGGAGTGCATGGAGGAGCGGCAGGTCACCGTCGACGGGGTGACCTACCAGCTGCAGACCCCGTTCATGGTGATCGCGACGCAGAACCCGATCGAGATGGAGGGCACGTACCCGCTGCCGGAGGCGCAGCGCGACCGGTTCACCGCCCGGATCGCGATGGGCTACCCGGACGCGGGCGCCGAGCTGGCCATGCTGGACGGGCACGGCGCCGCCGACCCGCTGAACGGGTTGCGCCCGGTCTCCGACGCGGCCATCGTGCGCCGGCTGATCGGCCACGTCCGGCAGGTGCACGTGGCCGACGCGGTCAAGCAGTACGCCATCGACCTGGTCACCGCCACCCGCGAGGCCAACGACCTGCGGCTCGGCGCGTCCCCGCGGGCCACCCTCCAGCTGCTGCGCACCGCCCGCGCGGTGGCCGCCCTGGAGGGGCGGGACTACGTCCTCCCGGACGACCTGCAGGCCCTCGCGGTGCCGGTGCTGGCGCACCGGATCATCCCGACCGCCGACGCCCAGCTGGCCCGCCGCACCACCGACGCGATCGTCGCCGAGCTGGTGCACCGGCTGCCGCTGCCGCACGACCGCAAGCGCTCGCCGTACGACACCCGGCCCGCCCCGAACAACGGCCGCGGGCCGTACGAGCCGCGGAGGCCGTGACGTGCGCGATGGGCTGCGCGGGCTGACCACCCGCGGCCGCTCCTTCCTGGCGGCCGCGGTCGCCGCCGCCATCTCCGCCGCCATCCTCGGCGAGAAGGACCTGCTCCGGGTGGCCATCCTGCTCGCCATCCTGCCCCTGCTCGCCGCGGCCTACGTCGGCCGCAGCCGCTACAAGCTGGCCTGCAGCCGCTCCCTGGAGCCGCACCGGGTGCCGGTCGGGGCCAGCTCCCGGGTGGTGCTGCGGCTGCAGAACCTGTCCCGGCTGCCCACCGGCACGCTGCTGCTGGAGGACCGGCTCCCCTACGCGCTGGGCAGCCGGCCCCGGGTGGTGCTGGAGCGGCTCGGCGCGCACCAGGCCAGCTCGGTGGCGTACACGGTCCGTGCCGACGTGCGCGGCCGGTACGAGGTGGGGCCGCTGGTGATCCGGCTGACCGACCCGTTCGGGCTCTGCGAGCTCAGCCGGGCCTTCCCCAGCACCGACCACCTGACGGTGATCCCGCAGGTCACCCCGCTGCCCCCGGTGCGCCTGCCCGGCGAGTACGCCGGCAGCGGCGACAGCCGGGCCCGCTCGGTGGCGGTGCACGGCGAGGACGACGCGGCCACCCGGGAGTACCGGATGGGCGACGACCTGCGCCGGGTGCACTGGAAGTCGACGGCGCGCACCGGCGAGCTGATGGTGCGCCGGGAGGAGCAGCCCTGGGAGAGCCGGGCCACCGTGGTGCTGGACACCCGGGCCTTGGGCCACCGGGGGGACGGCCCGACGGCCAGCTTCGAATGGGCGGTCTCCGCCGCCGCCAGCATCGCCGTGCACCTGCGCCAGGCCGGGTACAAGCTGCGCCTGGTCACCGGCGACGGCGCGGACGTGGACGCCGCCGAGGCGGGCGGCGACGGGCTGCTCCTCGACCACCTGGCCGAGGTGCGGCTGGACAAGCGCGGCGAGATCACCTCGCTGGTGCAGCAGGTCCGGCAGCGGGCCGACGGCGGGCTGATCATCGCGCTGTTCGGCACGCTGAGCACCGCCGAGGCGGAGCTGCTGGCCGGGCTGCGCGGCAACGGCGCCACCTGCGTCGGGTTCCTGCTGGACAGCACCACCTGGCTCAACCTGCCGGACAAGGCGCGGGCGGAGGCGGCGCACGCGCACGGCACCGCGGCGCTGACCCTGCTGCAGAGCGGGTGGCGGGTGATCGGGGTGTCGCACGGCGGCCGGCTGCCGGTGCTCTGGCCGCAGGCGGCCCGCGGCTCACAGGGCTTCGCGCTGCGCGCGGCGCTGGCCGAGACGGTGGCCGGAGGCGTGCGATGACCGGAAGGGTGGTCCCGTGACCGCGACCCGCAACCTCGGCTTCGTCGCGGCGGCGGCGACCCTGCTGGCCGCGGCACCGCTGTCGGCCATCTTCGAACGCTGGACCTGGCTGATCCAGGCGGCCATCGCGGTCGTCGTGGTGGCCGGGGCCGCCGCGCTGAGCCGGCTGGCCCGCTTCCCGCTGTGGGGGCAGGTCCTCGCCATGCTCGCCGGCCTCCTGCTCGCGCTGACCTGGATCTTCCCGGGCGGCACCGAGCTGCTGGCGTTCGTGCCCACGCCGGGCACGTTCAGCCACTTCGGCGACCTGATGGGCGCGTCGTTGCAGGACATGCGCACGTACGGGGTGAAGGTCCCGGACGTCGACTCGCTGCTCTTCCTCACCGTGCTGGGCATCGGCGCCGTCGCGGTGGTGGTGGACGTGCTGGCCGTCGGGCTGCGCCGGCCGGCGCTGGCCGGGCTGCCGATGCTGGCCATCTACTCGGTGCCGGTGGCGGTCTACGTCGACAGCGTTCCGGCCACCCCGTTCGTGGTGGGCGCCTGCGGCTACCTGTGGCTGCTGGTCACCGACAACGTCGACCGGGTGCGCCGGTTCGGCCGCCGGTTCACCGGCGAGGGCCGCGACGTCGACGTCTGGGAGGCGTCGCCGCTGGCCGCGGCGGGCCGCCGGCTGGCCGTGGTCGGGGTGGCCCTCGCGGTCGCCCTGCCGCTGGCCGTGCCCGGGATGACCGGTGGGCTGATGGAGGCCGTCGGCAACGGCACGGGCGACGGCAACGGACGGCCCGGCCAGGGCGGCAGCCCGGGCCGGATCGACCTGTTCGCCGCGCTCAGCGGCCAGCTCAACCAGTCCGAGGTGGCCGAGATGGTCAAGGTCACCACCAACGAGCCCACGCCGTTCTACCTGCGCTTCGGGGTGGCCGACGAGCTGCGCCCGGACGGTTTCCGGGTACGGGTGCCGACCGGCCGGTCGGTGAACCGCGGCCTGCCCGACCCGACCGAACGCACCGGCCGGGCCGTGGACCAGCGCCGCTACCGGGCCACCGTCGAGGTGAAGAACCTCAACATGCCGCTGTTGCCGGTGTATGCCGAGCCGGTGAAGACCGAGGACCTGAACAGCAGCTGGCTCTACGACCAGAACCTGCAGATCCTCTTCTCCAACCGGGAGAACTCCCGCGGCAAGCGCTACGCGTTCGACTACGTCCGCTCGACGTACAGCCCGGCGCTGCTGCGCGGGACGCCGTCGCTGCCGGCCGACGACCCGGTGCTGCGCCAGCAGACCGTCACGCCGGCGGTCCGGGCCGTCGACCGGCTGGTCGACCGGCTGGTCAAGGGCAAGCAGAACGACTACGACAAGGTCCGGGCGATCTACGACTACTTCTCGGTGGAGAACGGCTTCTCCTACTCGCTCTCCACCCGGGGCGGCACCAGCGGGGACGACATCACCGACTTCCTCGCCACCAAGGCCGGGTTCTGCCAGCAGTACGCCGCCGCGATGGCCTGGCTGGTCCGGGCCGCCGGCATCCCGGCCCGGGTGGCGTTCGGCTTCACCAACGGCAACAACTCCGAGGGCGGCACGTACGTGCTGACCAACCGCAACCTGCACGCCTGGACCGAGGTCTACTTCGCCGGGGTCGGCTGGGTGCCGTTCGACGCCACCCCGGCGGCCAGCGTCGCGGGGTCGGTCCGGTCCGCCTGGGCCCCCGACACCGACGCCCCCGAGGAGGCCACCCCGCTGCCGGGCAGCACCGCCGCGCCGAGCGGGGCCGACCCGTCGGCCGGCGCGAACGACCCGGACCGGTTGGACAAGGACGCCGACCAGGGTCTGAATGTCGGCGGTGGCGACCCGGCCCAGCAGAACCCGGTCTGGCCGTGGTGGCTGGCCGGGGTGCTGGTCCTGCTGGTGCTGCTCGCCCTGCCAGCGCTGCGGCGCTCCGCGTTGCGCCGGCGCCGCCGGGTCCGGGCGGTCGCGCCGGCGGCCACCGCGGTGGCGACCGTGCCCGGACCGCGGGGCGCGGTCCGGGACCTCACCGTCGGGGTGGACCCCGAGCGGGCCCGGGCGGACGCCCACGCGGCCTGGGACGAGTTGCTGGACACGCTGGTGGACTACCACGTCCGGGTGGATCGGACGGAGACCCCGCGGGCCACGGCCGAGCGGCTGGTCCGGGAGACCCTGGTCGAGGACGCCGGGGCGGTCACCGGGATCCGGCTGCTCGGGCGGGCCGAGGAGCGCGCCCGGTACGCCCGCGACCCGCTGACCGGGGAGCCGCTGCATCCGGCCCTGGGTTCGGTACGCGGCGCGCTCGCGGCCCGGGCCGACCGGCGTACCCGGATCATGGCGGCCCTGCTGCCGCCGTCGGTGCTGCTGCGCTGGCGCACCGCGGTCACCGACCGGTCGATGGGGCTGGTGGCCACGTCGGGGCAGGTGCGCGACCGGCTGTTGCGCTGGAACCCACGCCGCCTGCTGGCGGGCCGGACGGCCCGCTGACGGTTGGGTCCGCCGGCGCTCCCCCGCCGGCGGACCGGCCGCCCTCGGTCAGGACCGGCGGCCGCGGTCAGGAGCGGCGGGCGCGGTCAGAACCAGCCGCCTCGGTCAGAACAGCCGCCTCGGTCAGAACCGGCAGCCTCCGTCAGAACCAGCCGCCTCGGTCAGAACCGGCGGCCTCGGTCGGGACCGGCCGCCCTCGGTCACCCGGGCCCTGCGCACGTGCTGGTGAGCCCGCCGCCTCGCGATCGGGTGGCGGGTGGTCGGGGCGCGTGTCAGCCACCACGGTCGCCGGCCGTTCCGGCGTCCCGTCGTGGCCCCGGCCCTCAGTGGGACCTGGTCAGCGGTGCCCCTCCGGGCGATGCCGCCAACGGTCCTCCATCCGGTCGAGGAACGAGCCCCGCCGGCCGGCCCGGCCGCGGGGGCGACGGCTGGTCGTGCCGCCCACCACGTGCAGGTCCGGCGACTGGGAACGCCGGTGCGACTGCACCGCGTAGCCCAGCGAGGCCAGCATGACAACGAAGCCCGCCACGGCAACGGCGGGAAGCGCGATCACGGCCCCGTAGATCAGCAGGGCCAGACCAGCGATGACCACGCCGGCAGCGACGAGCACGCGACGCCGCGCGTGGAATCGCGGGTCGCTGGCGCGCACGGCCGAGGCGAATTTGGGGTCCTCGGCAAGCGACCGCTCGATCTGCTCGAACAGCCGCTGCTCGTGCTCCGAGAGCGGCACGGCACTCCTCCCCGGTCACGTTGGTCGGCCCGGGCGGGCCGACAGACCGTGGCAGCCAACCGGCTGCTTACCCGCAAGTCTACGAGGGGGCTCGCGCGTCGGAAAGCGGGACGACCTACGGCCGGGTCGGTTTTTCCACGCGGCGCGGATCGCCCCTGCCGAGAAGACTGGCCGGACCTATGACGGACCGCCCGAATCGGGCGGCCGCCGCGTCGGCCGCCACCTCCGCCTCCCGCCAGCCGCGCTCGGGCGCGCCCAGGGTGAGCTGCTGGGGCGTCTCCGCGACACCGGCCAACCCCTCCATCCGGACGCCGACCAACCGGACCGGCTCACCGGGGGCCAGAGCGGTCCAGAGCGCCCAGGCCGTGTCGAACATCTCCCGGGCGGTATCGGTGGGCACGGTCAGCGTGCGGGACCGGCTGACGGTGCGGAAGTCGGCCAGCCGCACCTTCAGCGCCACGGTCCGCCCGACCTGGCCGGCGGCGCGCAACCGGGCGCCGACCTTCTCGGCGAGGGCCAGCAGCGCGCGGCGGATCTCCACCGGGTCGGTCACGTCGACGTCGAAGGTCACCTCGGCGCCGATCGACTTCTCCACGTGCTCGGAGGAGACCGGACGCGGATCCCGCCCCCAGGCCAGCTCGTGCAGGTGGGCGGCGGACGCCTCGCCGACCGCCCGGCGCAACAGGCCCGGCGGCGCCTCGGCCAGGTCGCCGACGGTCCGCAGCCCGAGCCGGCGCAGCGCCTCCGCGGAGCGCTCCCCCACCCCCCAGAGCGCGCCCACCGGCAGCGGGTGCAGGAACTCCAACACCCGGGCGGCGGGCACCACGAGCAGCCCGTCCGGCTTGGCCCGGGTCGAGCCCAGCTTGGCCACGAACTTGCTCGGGGCCACCCCGACCGAACAGGTCAGGCTCTGCTCCTCGGCGACCCGGCGGCGGATCAGCCGGGCGATCTCGGCCGGCGCGCCGAACAGCCGCCGGGCACCGGTCACGTCGAGGAACGCCTCGTCCAGGGAGAGCGGCTCGACCAGCGGGGTGACGTCCCGGAAGATCCGCATCACCGCCCGCGAGGCGGCCGAGTACTGCGTGAAGTCCGGCGGCAGGTAGACCGCGTCCGGGCAGAGCGCCCGGGCCCGGGCGGTGGGCATGGCGCTGCGCACGCCGTAGCGGCGGGCCTCGTAGCTGGCCGAGCTGACCACCCCGCGCGGACCGATGCCACCCACCACGACCGGCCGGCCGCGCAGCTCGGGACGGCGGCGCACCTCCACCGAGGCGAAGAAGGCGTCCATGTCGACGTGCAGGATCGGGCAGCCGGTGTCGTCGGCGTCCGGCCCGAAGCGCGGATCACCGCCCCGGGGCAACGACTGGCTGCGGCCCATTCCGGCAGGCTATCCGGCCGGTCCGACAACCCGGCCGGTCAGCCCCGCAGCACCAGCAGCGGGACGGTCATCTCGGCCGCGGTGTCCGAGCCGTGGTACGCCACCAGCCGGGACGCCATCGGCGGCTCCGAGCGGGTGGCCAGGACCGCGTACGTGTCCCGGCAGACCACCACCACGTCGCCGATGCGGGCCAGGTGCTCCTCGGGCACCGGGCCGAACCAGCCGGTGGCCACCGCCTCGTCCCGGGTGGTCACCCAGGCCGCCCCGCCGAGCACCGCCGACCAGGCGGCCACCACGTCGGCGTCGGCGCCGGGCTCGACGTGCAGGTAGCGGACCCGGGGCTCGCCGGCGACCACCCGTACGCCGGCCCGCAGCCGGGGATCGGTGTCCAGGTCGAACCGGTGCCCGGCGGGCACGTCGAGCTGGCCGTGGTCGGCGGTGACCAGCAGCGCGGCGTCCGGCGGCAGCCCGTCGACCAGCCGGGCGAGCAGCCCGTCGACGGTGGCGGCGGCGAGCCGCCACGGCACCGAGTCGACGCCGCTGAGGTGCCCGTGCCGGTCCAGGTCGGGGTGGTAGCCGGAGACCAGGGTCGGCCCGGTGCCGGCCGCGAGCGCGGCGAGCATCCGGACGGCGAGCGCGTCCGCGTCGGCCGCGCCCCGGTAGTCGCCGCCCCGGTTCGCGGCCAGGGTCAGGCCGCTGCCGGCGAACTCGGGACGGCTGACCACGGTCACCGCCACCCCGGCCGCGCGGGCCCGCTCGTACCAGGTCGCGACGGGCTGCCAGCGCAGCGGCTCCGGGTCGCCGCGCCACTCGATGTGGCTGAGCACCCGGTCGGTGCCGGGCACCCGGACCGTGAAGCCGAGCACCCCGTGCGCGCCCGCCGGGGTGCCGGTGCCGAGGCTGACCAGGCTGGTCGGGGTGGTGGACGGGAAGCCGGAGGTGAGCGGGGTGCCGGCGGTGGCGGCCAGCCCGGCCAGCGTCGGGGCGTACGGCGCGGCGGTGGGGATCTGGTACCAGCCGAGCCCGTCGACCAGCAGCACGGCGATCCGGCGTACCCCGGCCAGCCGCGGGTGCAGGCCGAGCAGGTCGACCGCGCCGGGCACGCCGAGCAGCGCGCACGCGCTGGGCAGCACGTCGGCCAGGCTGCCGCCGCCGAAGCGGGGGGCGACCGGTTCGAGCGGGCCCGGTACCGGCCCGGTCATGCCGGGCGACGGGCGAACAGGTGCAGCTGGGCGGCGAGGTCGCGGTACGGCGAACGGGCCGCCAGGGCCCGCTCCAGCTCGACGAGGGCGGCCGGTTGGCCGTCCGCCACGGCGGCGGGGAGCAGGTCGGCCAGCACGCGTACCCCGTGGATCTCCTCGACGGTGAGCCCGCCGGCGGAGAGCAGGGCGGCGGCGGCCTCGACGTCGTACCGGCGGCGCAGCGTGTCCCGGGGGCCGGCGGCGCCGGCCGGGTCGGCGGCGAGCGTGGCCGCCACGTCCAGGTGCCCGTTCATCGCCCGGGCCAGCACGGCGGCGGCCCGGCCGGCGACCAGGACGCTGGCCGCGCCACCGGGGCGCAGCGCGGCGGCCAGGGCGGCCACCACCGGCGCCGGGTCGTCGACGACCTCCAGCACCGAGTGGCAGAGCACCAGGTCGGCGGTGGCCGGCTCGACCAGCCCGGCGAGCGCGTCGCCGTCGCCCTGCACGGCGCGTACCCGGTCGGCGACGCCGGCCTCGGCGGCCCGGCGGGTCAGCGCGGCGAGCGCGTCGGGGCTGGCGTCGACCACGGTGACCCGGTGGCCGGCCTCGGCGAGCGGGACGGCGAAGCCGCCGGTCCCGCCGCCGACGTCGAGCACGGTGAGCTGCTCGCCGGCCCGCCGGTCCAGCTCGGCCCGGAGCACCGCCCAGATCACGGCGGTACGGGGGGTCAGGGTTCGGGTCTGCTCCACCCCGCCGAGCCTAGTCACCCGCGCCCGTGCGGTCAGGACTCGCCGCCTCCGGCGGGGTCCTCCTCGGCGTGCGAGCGGCGGGGGTTGGCGACCGGCCCCTCCGTCACCGGGTATTCGTGCACCTCGGTGTCGTGCGCCGGGACCCAGTCCGCACCGAGTCGGGTCCGTCGGGCGTTCGCGACGCGCCGATAGGTGTTGCTCCCCGTCATCGTTTCCACCTTTCCTGCGTGGGCCACTCTGCCCACGCCGCCGGACCGTATCTCCGAGCCGCCGATCGATGAAACGGTGATGTGGCCCACGCCATGCCCGCTGCCGGCCCGGTATGGCGAAGATCTCCGCCAGCTGGCCCTGTTGCCGGACCACCGTCGACCGGATCAGGCTGGCCGCGTGGTCGTCCTGTTCGCCGCCTTCGGCATCGTGCTGCTCGGCACCGTCGCGCAGGCCGTCACCGGCTTCGGGTACGCGCTGGTGACCGTCCCGCTGCTGACCGCCGCGGTGGACCCGCGCAGCGCCGTGGTGGTGTCCGCCCTGACCGGCATCGGGTCGACCCTGATCACGGCGGTACGCGAGCGCGCGTTCGCCCGCTGGCCGGTGGCGCTGGCGCTCACCGGGGCCGGCCTGCTCGGGCTGCCGGCCGGCCTGCTGGTCCTCGCGTACGCCCCGGAGCGGCTGCTCAGCGCGGTGATCGCGGCAGTGGTGCTCGGCTGCGTCGCGCTGGTCTGGTCGGGCGCCCGGATCCGTACCGGCCGGATCGGGCTCGGAGTGATCGGCGTGCTGGTGGGCACGCTCACCGCCGCCACCGGCACCAACGGGCCGCCGCTGGTCGCCGCCTTCCACTCGCTCGGCTACGACCCGCGCACCTTCCGGGCCACCATCGCGGCGACCTTCGCCGGCACCGGCCTGATGGGGCTGGCCGGGTTCGCCGCCACCGGACAACTGCACACCGACGTGATCCGCACGGCCCTGGTCGCGCTGCCTGCGGTGCCGCTGGGCTGGTGGCTGGGCAACCGGCTGTTCCACCGGCTCGACCCGGTGCTGTTCCGCCGGGTCGTGCTGGTCGGGCTGCTCGGCAGCGCCGGCGTGGCGCTGGCCGGACTGGCCGGGTGACGCCCGCCGGCCGGGCCCTGGAGTGACCGCGGCAGGTCAGCGGAAGTCACGGGACGCCGGGGTGACCGGCGGGTCGATCGCGTCCAGCCGGTCCGCGGTGAGGGTGATGACCCCCTCGTACCGCTGCAACCGCCCCCGCACCACCAGGGCCGCGCTGGTCCGGGCCACCCGCCGGTAGCGCTGCCAGAGCCCCGGGGAGCAAGTGACATTGAGCATCCCGGTCTCGTCCTCCAGGTTGAGGAAGGTGACCCCACCCGCGGTGGCCGGCCGCTGCCGGTGCGTGACGATCCCGCCGACCCGGATCCGCCGGCCGGGCTCCACCCGCCCGAGCCGGGCGATCGGCACCGCGCCGAGGGCGTCCAGCCGGTCCCGGATGAACCGGGCCGGGTGGCTCTCCGGGGACAGGCCGGTGGCCCAGACGTCGGCGACCAGGCGGTCCACCGCCTCCATCCCGGGCAGCGTGGGCGGGGCCGTGCCGGTCACCGTGCCGGGCAGCCGGCCCGGCCGGTCCTGCGCCGCCGCGCCGGCGGCCCAGAGCGCCTGCCGCCGGGTCAGCCCGAAACAGGCGAACGCGTCCGCGGTGGCCAGCGCCTCCAACTGCGCGGCCGTCAGGCCGACCCGGCGGGCCAGGTCCGGCATGTCCCGGTACGGCCCGTGGGCGGTCCGCTCCGCCTCGACCCGCTCGGCCACCTCGTCGCCGAGGGTACGCACGCTGCCCAGGCCGAGCCGGACCGCCGGGCCGCCCAGCCCCCAGGCGTGCGGCGGCTCCCCCGACACGCTGCCCCACCGGGTCTCCGCCGTGGACTCCAGCACCGCCTTCGCGCCGCTGGCGTTGATGTCCGGCCGGCGGACCTCGACGCCGTGCCGGCGGGCGTCGTCGACCAGGGTCTGCGGCGAGTAGAAGCCCATCGGCTGGGCGTTGAGCAGCGCGGCCAGGAACGGGCCCGGGTGGTAGCGCTTGAGCCAGGAGCTGGCATACACCAGGTAGGCGAAGCTCATCGCGTGGCTCTCCGGGAAGCCGTAACTGGCGAACGCGGTGAGCTTGCGGTAGACGTCGTCGGCCAGCTCGCCGGTGATGCCCCGCTCGGCCATCCCGGCGTAGAGCCGGTCGGCGATCTGCGCCATCCGCTCCACCGAGCGTTTCGCCCCCATGGCCCGACGCAGCTGGTCGGCCCCGGCCGCGTCGAAGCCGGCCAGGTCGATGGCGAGCTGCATGAGCTGCTCCTGGAACAGCGGCACGCCGAGGGTCTTCTCCAGCGCGTTGCGCATCAGCGGGTGCGCGAAGGTCACCGGCTCCTGGCCGTTCTTGCGCCGGATGTACGGGTGCACCGAGCCGCCCTGGATCGGGCCGGGACGGATCAGCGCCACCTCCACCACCAGGTCGTAGAACTCGCGGGGCTTGAGCCGGGGCAGGGTGGCCATCTGGGCGCGGCTCTCCACCTGGAACACCCCGACCGAGTCGGCCCGGCAGAGCATGGCGTAGACCTCCGGGTCGTCCAGGGTCATGTCGCCCAGGTCCAGGCTCATCCCGATCAGGTCGTAGCCGTAGTGCAGCGCCGACAGCATGCCCAGACCGAGCAGGTCGAACTTGACCAGGCCGACGGCGGCGCAGTCGTCCTTGTCCCACTGGAGCACGCTGCGGCCGGGCATCCGCCCCCACTCCACCGGGCAGACCTCGATCACCGGCCGGTCGCAGATCACCATGCCGCCGGAGTGGATGCCCAGGTGCCGGGGGAACGTCTGCAGCTCGTTGGCGTACGCGACCACCTGCTCGGGGATGTCCTCGACGTCGACGGTGGCGACCGAGCCCCAGCGGTCGATCTGCTTGCTCCAGGCGTCCTGCTGACCGGGCGAGAACCCGAACGCCTTGGCCACGTCCCGCACCGCCGACCGCGGCCGGTACGAGATCACGTTGGCGACCTGGGCGGTGTGCTCCCGGCCGTAGCGGGCGTAGACGTGCTGGATCACCTCCTCCCGGCGGTCGGACTCGATGTCCACGTCGATGTCGGGCGGGCCGTCCCGCTCCGGGGCGAGGAACCGCTCGAAGAGCAGCCGGTGCCGTACCGCGTCCACGTTGGTGATCCGCAGCGCGTAGCAGACCGCCGAGTTGGCCGCCGAGCCCCGGCCCTGGCAGTAGATGTCCTGCTCGCGGCAGAACGCGACGATGTCGTAGACCACCAGGAAGTAGCCGGGGAAGCCCAGGTCCTCGATCATCCGCAGCTCGTGCTCCAGCTGCGCGTACGCCTCCGGGTGCGCCTCGGGCGGCCCGTAGCGTTCCCGGGCGCCGGCCATCGTGAGGTGACGCAGCCAGCTCATCTCGGTGTGCCCCGACGGCACCGGGTACGCCGGCAGCTGCGGCGCCACCAGTTGCAGGTCGAAGGCGAGTTCCGCGCCGAACTCGGCGGCCCGGGCCACCGCCCCCGGGTACGCGGCGAACCGCGCCGCCATCTCCGCGCCGCTGCGCAGGTGGGCGGTGGCGGCGGCGGGCAGCCAGCCGTCGATCTCGTCGAGGCTGCGCCGGGCCCGCACCGCCGCCACGGTGGTGGCCAGCCGGCGGCGGGCCGGGGTGGCGTAGTGCACGTTGTTGGTGGCCACCGTGGACAGCCCCGCCGCGGCGGCCAGCTCGGCCAGGGCGTCGTTGCGGTCGGCGTCGACCGGGTGGCCGTGGTCGGTCAGTTCCACCGCCACCGTCTCGGCGCCGAACAGCGCGGTGAGCCGGTCCAGTTCCCGGGCCGCCGCGTCGACCCCCTCGGTGAGCAGCGCGGCCGGCACGTGCCCCTTGCGGCAGCCGGTCAGCACCAGCACGTGGTCGCGCAGCTCCTCCGCGACCTCCTCCAGCTCGCCGTAGACCGGGCGGCCCTTCTCGCCGCCGCGCAGCTGGGCCCGGGAGATGGTGGCGGCGAGTCGCGCGTACCCCTCGTGGCCGTGGGCCAGCACCAGCAGGTGCCGGCCGAGCGGGTCGGGCTCACCGTTCTGCGGACCGGGCAGCCCGAGGGACAGCTCCGCGCCGAAGACCGTCGGCAGGTGCAGCGCGCGGGCCGCCTCGGCGAAGCGCACCACCCCGTAGAAGCCGTCGTGGTCGGTGACGGCGAGCGCGGTGAGCCCCAGCCGGGCGGCCTCCTCGGCCAGCTCCTCCGGGTGGCTGGCGCCGTCGAGGAAGCTGAAGTTGGAGTGCGCGTGCAGCTCCGCGTAGGGCACCGCGCCGTCCGGCCGGGGCAGCTCGGGCGGCGCGTACTGCTGCCGCTTGCGGCTCCACGCCGGGGAGTCACCACCGTCGGCGTCGACCGCGAGCGGGTCGACGACGTGCAGGTGCCGCTCGCTCCGGGCCTTCCGCCCGCCACCAGCCTGCTTACTGCCAGCCGGCTTGCTGCTGGCATCCTCCGCGCCGGCCCGCCCGGAGCCGGTGCCGCCGCCGGGTCGTTCGGAACTGCTGCCACCAGAGCTGCTGTCGCCAGATCTGGCACCGCCAGAGCTGGCGCTGGCGCGGCTGGAGCTGGCGCCTCCGGAGCTGCTGCCGCCGGAGCTGGCGCTGGTGCGGCTGGAGCTGGCGCGGCTGGCGGGGCGGTTGCTGCCCGAGCTGGTGCGGCTGGCAGGGCGCCCGGAGAGCACCTGCTCCAGCTCCGACCAGGGCATCTTCGGATTGTGGAAGCTCACCGGGCCATCCCTCGCCCGGCTCCCGTCGAGATCTTGGAAGCTTTCGGCCCCCGGAAGGGCCTCAATCCTCCAAGATCTTTCGCGCTCTCCCGACGCTCAGTCATAGATCGCCTCCACCAGCCACTGGCCGCCCTCGATCGCGAGCAGCAGGGCCGCGCCGTCGGCCAGGCAGACCTGGAACCGGGCCCGGCGGCGCGCCTCGGCCGGCGCCCACCAGCGCTCGTCCACCGGCCACGGGCCGGCCCAGCCGACGATCTCGGTTGGCCGGCCGGCGCCGACGGTCAGCCGCGCGGGCGCGGCGCTCAGCGCCAGCCGGGCGCTGACCGCGACCGGCTCCCCGGCGTCGTCGTGCACGGTGGCGAGGAGCGGGTTGGGCAGCACCACGGCCGGCGCGGGCGGCGGCATCCGCCCCGGCCACGGCGGGTCGACCGGCGCCCCAGTGGACCGCACCCCACCGGCCCGCCCACCGCCACCGGCCCGCCCACCGCGGCCAGCCCGCCCACCGCGGCCAGCCCGTCCACCACCCCCGACCCGCTCACCGCCGCCGACCCGCTCACCACCCCCGACCCGCTCACCGCCCCCGACCCGCTCACCGCCGCCGACCCGTCCACCACCCCCGACCCGCTCACCGCCGCCGGCCCGCTCACCGCCGGACGCACCGCCGCCCGCTCGCAGCGCGCCATCCGACCCGGCCACGCCATCCGACCCGGCCACGCCACCGGGCCGCGCCACCCCTGACCCGGCCGGATGGCCCACCCCCGCCACGCCGCCCGTCGCGGCCAACGGTGCTGCGCTCGGGATGCGGCAAGTCGGGCCTTCCGTAGCGGGAAAGGCCACGGTTTGCGTCCATCCTGTGTGGATCAAGGGCTGCCTGCCGGGCCTGGTCGGCTCCGGCCCTTCCGGCAGGGCCATCTCGGCCGTCGAGGCCGTCGAGGCTGGGGACGCCGCCGAGGGCAGGGGCGCCGGAGACGCCGCCGGGACCGGAGACGCCGCCGAGGCCAGGGAAGCCGGGGACGCCGTCGGGACCGAGGACGCCACCGAGGCCAGGGACGCCGAGGACGCCGCCGGGACCGAGGACGCCACCGAGGCCAGGGACGCCGGGGACGCCGCCAAGGGCGGGACAGCCAGGACATCCGGGACAGCCAGGACCACAGGGACGGCAGGGACGACAGGGACAGATGGAACGGCCGGGACGGCGGGGACGGGTGGGACGGGCGGTGGGCCGGGGCGGGCGGGGCGGCGTTCGTCACCCCAGGGCACCAGGCGTACCTGGTCGGCCGGGGAGCGTCCGCCGCCGAGCACGGCGGTGACCACCGCCTCAGGGCCGAGGATGCCCTGCACCCGGCTCAACGCGCGGTGCGCCCGTTCCCGCTCCTCGCCGGTCTCCCCCCACAACCCGGACTGCAGGCCGGCCTGGGCGAGCACCCCGTCCGGCACCAGCCGCAGCCGGATGATGCCGGCGGTGGGCCGGGCCGGGCGGGCGCCGCCCCGACCGTTGCTGCCGGAGAGCCAGCCGTCCAGTTGCCAGCGCACCCGGTCGGCGATGGCCGCGGCGGTGAGCAGACCGTCGTGCCGCCAGACCCGGTGCAGTTCCTGGCCGTGCGCGGTGACCGCCTCGATGCCGAGCCGGGTGCAGGCCAACCCGTACGCGGCGAGCCGCTCGTGCAGTTGCTCAGCCAGGGTGCGGGCGGCGAACGCCGCGGCGTCGACCCGGTCGACCGGGTCGTCGTAGTCGGCGGTGACGGTCAGGTCGGCCGGCGGTTGCCGGACCGCGAGCGGCCGGTGGTCCCGGCCGGCGGCGAGCCGGTGCGCCAGCGCGCCGTCGAACCCGAACCGGGCCAGCACGTCGCCGGCGGGCAGCGCGGCGAACTCGCCGAGGGTGCGCACCCCCAGCCGGCGCAGCAGGTCGGCCAGCGCCGGCCGGCCGAGCGCCTCCACGGGCCGGGTGGCCAGGAACTCCGGGCTCCCGCCGGGCGGCACGATCCGCCCCTCCCGGGCGGCCAGGCCGGCGGCGAAGACCCCGTCGGCGATACCGGCCTGGCTCTCCACGGCGCAGGTCTGGGCGACGTGCTCGACGATCCGCTCGGCCGCCGCCTCCTCCCCGCCGAGATACCGGCTCGGCCCCCGGGCGGCCAGCGCACAGGCGCCGGGGCGGAGCACCTCGACCCCGGCGGCCACCTCCTCGACGGCCGCCACCACCGGTTCGAACGCCCGGGCGTCCCGGTCGGGGTCGTGGTCGACGACGGTGAGCTGCGGGCAGCGCCCCTGCGCCTCCCGCCGGCGCAGGCCTCGGCGTACGCCCTCGGCACGGGCCCGCTCCGAGCAGGCGACCACCCGGTTGGCGTGCAGCACCACGACCGGGTCGGTGGCCGGCACCCCGTCGACGATCTCGGCGGCGAGGACCGGCCAGTCCGGGCACCAGAGCAGCAGGGTCCGCACCGGCGCACCGGTCATGCCGGCCCGACCATGGTGCGGGACCGGGCGGCCGGGCCGCCCGTCACCACCCGGAACCGCGGCGGCGCAGGGGTGGTGCTGGCACCCGCGACGCCGCCGGCCGCCCGGGGGATGACCCGGGTCAGCTCGTCGCCGGGCAGCCAGACCTTGATCTCCTTGGGGCGGGCCGCGGCGCCCCGCCCGCGCGCCGAGACGGTGACCTCCCGCCGTCGCAGTCGCCCCCGGCCCGCCCCGAGCCCTTCCCAGACCCCGCGGACCACCTGGAGCGTGACGTCCGCGCCGTCCCACCGCCCGTACGGAACGAGCACGCTGCCGCGCTGCCGGGCCCGGGCGGCCAGCCGGTTGGCGACGGAGGCGGAGACCGCGGTCGGCACGGCGGTGACCACCACGTCGACCCCGTCGATGAGCGCCGCGACGACGGTGGGCCACTCCGGGCCGGGGTTCGGCACCAGGGCGAGCCGGTCCAGGACGATCCCGGCCTCGGCCGCCGCGCCGGCGCCGAAGGTGGGCACGCCGACCACGGCGCACCAGGAACCGGCCCGGGACGCCTCGGCGAGCAGGGCGAGGATCAGCGACGTGCCCCCGCTGCGCCGGGGCTGCCCGACGCCGACCGCGATCGTGCTGCCGCGCCGCAGCCCGCGGTGGGGCAGCAGCCCGGTCAGCTCCGGCCGGACGGGCAGCACCCGGTGGCCGCCGGCCGGGTCGGGCGCGCTCGCCGGGCGCACCAGCTCGGCCAGCGCGGCGGAACCGACCACCATCCGGCCCGCCATCGGACCTACCCCCTGTCGTGTTCGCCACGGGTATCGGCCCGTGGGTGGTGCTGTGGTTGCGCTGGTGCGAGCCGCCGCGCTCGGGCGACGTCCGGCCACCCTGGGTCCCGCCATGGTGGCCGGACGCCACGACTCAGGCCGCGGCCGCTCCGGGCGCGGCGTCGGAGCCGCCGAGCCGGGCCGGCCGGTGCAGACCGTCGAGCGTCGGCTGGTGTGCCAGGCCGAGTGCGGTCTCCACCACGGTCACGAACTGTTCGGCGGCGCGGAGCAGGTCGTCGGCCTCCCGGGCGGTGACCACCCGGGGGATGCCGGCTTCGGCGGCGGCCCGCTTGCTCGCCCCGGCGGCGAAGTAGGTGGCCCACTCGTCCAGCTCGGGGGCGACGCTGGCGAGCAGGATCCAGACGCTGGTGATCCGGTTGCGCCGGGTGGGCGCGGGGCGGGCGCGGGCGGCGAGCAGGGCGGCGGCGGCGCGCAGCGCCGCGAGGTGGGCGGCGGCGTACCGGAGGCCGTCGGGCCGGGTGCGGGCGGCCTCGGTCAGCCCTTGGCGGGCCACCACGAGCAGTTGGGCGGGGGTGCGGTGCGGCAGCACGTGCGCGGGCACCGTCGGGGCCTGGGCCGGACTGGTCGGCATGGGTCTCTCCTCCGCGTGGACCGGGGCGGGCGGGCCGCCCGGCGGATCGGATCCACCGGCGGGACGCCCGGAGCGGGTGGTGCGGAGGAAGACGCACCGGGTGTGGCCGGCCGGGTGTGGAGCTTCCCCACACCACACCCGGCCGGCGTACCGGCGGGTTCGTCGCCCGCCGCCCGGGGGTCGTGGGCGGCGAGCGACGATCCTGCCTTGACGGGACCGGACTCGCGACTGTCCGGTGCCCCGGTGCGGTCCGCGGAACCGCACCTCCCGGGAGTCGGTGCCGCGAAACACCTCTCCCAGGCGATCGTTGGAACGAGCGTACGAGCGAATCGAACACTCGTTCTAACTGCTCTGACAGTACACCTCCCCTCCGACGAAAATGCAACGTGTGGCGCGCCGACGGTCACCGATCGCCGGCTGGCCGGCGGGACCCGCCGGGCGACGGTGGGACACGCCGGCCGGCGGGCGGTGCGATTCTCAGCCCGGGCACAGCACCGGCAAAGGGGGCGCAGAGCTCGCCCGGCCACGGTTGACGCATGAACGTCAGCCGTACCGAAAGGCGACCGGCCCCCCGGCGGGGTCCGGCCGGACGCGGGAAACCGGCGGGGGCACGCCGGTGACCGCCCGCGCCGACCGGCGGGTGGCGGCCCGCCGCGCCCTGCCGCCGGTCCCCGCCTGGTGGGCCGACCTGGCCGGCGGTGCCGCGGTGCTCAGCCTGCTGGTCGTCACCGCGCTCTGGACCGCCGACCGCGGCGTGCCGGAGCTGCTCGCCGGCCCGGCCCCCGGACTCACCTCGGCCGGCCGGCTCGCCGGCCTGGTCAGCGCCGACCTGATGCTCGTCCAGGTGGTGCTGATGGCCCGGGTGCCGCTGATCGAGCGCCGCTTCGGCCAGGACCGGCTCGCCCGCTGGCACCGGCTCACCGGCTTCACCTCACTGCACCTGCTCCTGGCCCACGTGCTGCTCACCGTCCTCGGCTACGCCGGCACCGCCCGGCAGGGCGTGCTCGCGCAGACCTGGGACCTGGTCGTCACGTACCCGGGGATGCTGCTGGCCACCGCCGCGTTCGGGCTGCTGGCGCTGGTGGCGGTGACCTCGGTGCGGGCGGCCCGCCGCCGGCTGCGCTACGAGTCCTGGCACCTGCTGCACCTGTACGCGTACCTGGGCATCGCGCTGGCGCTGCCGCACCAGCTCTGGACCGGCGCCGACTTCCTCGCCTCGCCGGCCGCCCGCGCCTACTGGTGGACCGTCTACCTGCTGGCGCTGGCCAGCGTGCTGGTCTACCGGTTGGGGCTGCCCGCCTGGCGGTCGCTGCGGCACCGGATCGAGGTGGCCGCCGTGGTCCCCGAGGCGCCCGGGCTCACCTCGGTCTGGCTGCGCGGGCGCGACCTGCACCGGCTGCCCGCCCGGGCCGGGCAGTTCCTGCTCTGGCGGTTCCTGGACGGCCCCGGCTGGTCCCGGGCCCACCCGTACTCGCTGTCGGCCCCGCCGACCGGGGAGCTGATGCGGATCACCGTGAAGGACCTCGGCGACGGCAGCGCCCGGGTGGCCGCCCTGCGCCCCGGCACCAGGGTGCTGGTCGAGGGGCCGTACGGGCGGCTGACCGGGGAGCACTGGCGCGGCGGCGGGATCACCATGCTGGCCTGCGGGGTCGGCATCACCCCACTGCTGGCGCTGCTCTGGGAGCTGCCGTACGCCCCCGGCGAGGCGGTGCTGCTCTACCGCGCGCGTACCCCCGACGACCTGGCTTTCCGGGCGGAGCTGGACCGGCTCGCCGCGGAGCGCGGGCTGGTCGTGCGGCACCTGGTCGGCCCCCGGGCCCGGCGACCGGCGTGGCTGCCGGCCCACGCCGACGGGCTGCCCGACGTCGAGGCCCTGCGCCGGCTCTCCCCCGGCATCGCCGATCACGACGTCTTTCTCTGCGGCCCGGACGGCTGGGTCGACGCCGCCCGGGCCGCGATCCGCGCGGCCGGAGTCCCCGACGCGCGCGTCCACCACGAACAGTTCGCCTGGTGACAGGCGCGAAGGGAGGTTCCGTGCGACGGATCACCATCTGGTTGCTCTCCACGGTGGCCGCGCTGGTGCTGCTGTTCAGCTACCGGACCAGCACCATGGGCGCGGGCGGGCCGGGCAGCGCGACCGCCTCCGGCCCGGACGGCTCGGCCGGCGGCGGCAGCTCGTGGACCGGCACGGACGACGCCACCGGCCCGGACCCGTCGAGCGGCGGCACGCCGGCCGGCCGGGGCGGCCCGTCGGGCCCCGGCCGGCCGGGCGGCACCGGTACGGCGACCGGGGCGGTGGCGCAGACCCGGTGGGGGCCGGTGCAGGTGCGGATCACCGTCGCCGGCGGGAAGATCACCGGCGTCAGCACCCTCCGGGTGCCCGACGGCAACCGGCGGGACCAGCAGATCAACGGGTACGCGGTGCCGATCCTGCGGCAGGAGACGCTGGCCGCGCAGAGCGCCCGGATCGACACCGTCTCCGGCGCCACCGTCACCAGCGACGGTTACCGCGAATCCCTCCAGTCCGCGCTCGACGCGGCGCACCTGGACTGAGGACGCGATGGACGAGACCGCGGAACTCGACCGGCGCGCCTGGGTGGCGCAGGTGATGGGGCTGCCGGTCAGCGTGCACCTGCGCGGTCCGCGGGTGCGCGCCGACGACGTGGCGCGGCGGGTGGCGCGGGTCTTCGCCGAACTGCGCGAGGTGGACGCGACGTTCAGCACGTACCGGCCGGACAGCGTGCTGGGCCGGCTCGGCGGGGCGGCGCCCGACCCGGCCACCGCCCCGCCGCCGGTGCGCGAGGTGGTGGAGCTCTGCGAGCGGGCCCGGGCGCGGACCGGCGGCTGGTTCGACGCGCGCCGCCTGCCGCTGCCCGGCGGCGGCACCGGTTTCGACCCGTCCGGCCTGGTCAAGGGCTGGGCGGTGGAGCGGGCCGCGCGGCACCTGGCCGACCTGCCCGGGCACGACCTGTGCCTGAACGCCGGCGGGGACGTGCTGCTGCGCACCGCGCCGTACCGGCCGGCGTGGCGGGTCGGGGTCGAGGACCCGGGCCGCCCGGACCGGCTGCTCGACGTGGTCGAGCGGGCCGGCGGCGCGGTCGCCACCTCGGGCACCGCGCGGCGCGGCGCGCACATCACCGACCCGCGCGCCGGCCGGCCCGCCGAGGCCGTCCGGTCGGTCACCGTGGTCGGCCCCGAGCTGCTCTGGGCCGACGTGTACGCCACCGCGGCCGTCGCCCGCGGCGCGGACGCGCTGGACTGGCTGGCCACCCTGGACGGGTACGCGGCCCTGCTGGTGGATGCCGCCGGCCGGGTCCGGGCCACCCCGGACTGGCCCGGTTCCCGGCCGGCCGGGCGGATCCCCGCCGCCGGACCGACCCGGTGACGGTGTCGCCCCCGCCCCGGTGGGTGGGACAGCTCCGGGATCGACCAGATCCGGCGGGCGGGGCGACGCGCCGGGTGGGGCGGGGGCCGGCGAACGGGGCGACGCGCCGGGTGGGGCGGGGGCCGGCGGGCGGAACGCGGCGGGGAGAATGGGCGGCATGCAGCCACACCCGAACGTGCAAGCGGTGCAGCGCGCGCTCGACGAGGCGGGCGCGCGGGACGGCTCCGGCGGCGCCAGCCAGGTCCGCCTGCTGCCCGAGGCGGTGCACACCGCCGCCGCGGCGGCCGAGGCGCTCGGCGTCGGCGTCGGCGCCATCGCCAACTCGCTCGTCTTCGACGCCGACGACACGCCGCTGCTGGTGCTCACCTCCGGCGCGCACCGGGTCGACACCGCCGGCCTGGCCGCCGGCCTCGGCGTCACCCACCTGCGCCGGGCCACCCCCGAGTTCGTCAAGCGGCACACCGGGCAGGTGATCGGCGGGGTCGCCCCGGTCGGCCACCCCCGCCCGCTGCGTACCCTCGTAGACACCGCCCTCGACGGGCACGCCGAGGTGTGGGCGGCCGGTGGCGTGCCGCAGGCGGTCTTCCCCACCACGTACGCCGAGCTGCTGCGGATCACCTCCGGCACCCCGACCGAGGTGGCGTGAGCCAGCCCTCCGAGGACCCGCCCGGACTGGTCACGCTGCACGTCTGGCGGATCCCCCGGGCGGCCGTGCCGCGGGCGCTGGCCCGGATGGCGACGCACCCGGCGCGGCTGCGCCGCCGCCCCGGCGTCCGGTTCGCCAAGCTGCTCGGCACCGGGACCGGCACCGGCTTCGGCCCCGGCGACGTCGACCTGACCCGCTGGGCCGCCCTGGTGGTCTGGGACTCCCCCGCCGCCGCGGCCGGCTTCGACGCCTCGCCGGTCGGCCGCTCCTGGGCCCGGATCGCCCGCGCCGCCGTCCGGGTGGAGCTGCGCCCGCTGACCAGCCGGGGCGAGTGGTCCGGCCGGCGACCGTTCGGCGACCCGCCCGGCGGGCGGGCCACCGGGCCGGTGCTGGCGCTGACCCGGGCCCGGCTGCGGGCCCGCCGGGCGGTCACCTTCTGGCGGGCGGTCCCCCCGGTCGCCACCGCCCTGTCCACCGCGCCCGGGCTGCTCGCCCGGTTCGGCGTCGGCGAGGCCCCGCTGGGCTGGCAGGGCACGGTGAGTGTGTGGCGGGACCCGGCGGACCTGGTCGCGTTCGCGTACCGTCACCCGGAGCACCGGGCCGCGATCACCCGCACCCCCACCGAGGGCTGGTACGCCGAGGAGCTGTTCGCGCGCTTCGCGGTGGGCGACGTCGTCGGTGACCGGACGGTGCTCGGATGGGCCGCCGAGGGCGGCCCGGACACGGCGAGAGGACACGCATGAGGTTGGTGCGCTGGACGCCGGACGACCTGGTCCGGCGGCTGGACGACGTGGTGGCCGTCTACGGCGAGGCGATGGGCTACCGGACCGACCTGCTGGAGGCCCGGCGCGGCTACATCGCCACCCACGTCCGCCGCCCCGGCTTCCGCGCCGTCGCCAGCCTCACCACCGAAGGACGCCTGGCCGGCTTCGGGTACGGCTACCTCGGCGCCGCCGGCCAGTGGTGGCACGACCAGGTGCACCGGGCGCTGGACGCGCCGGCCCGGCAGCGCTGGCTGCCCGACTGCTTCGAGGTGGTCGAGCTGCACGTCCGGCCGCCCGCGCAGGGGCACGGCCTCGGCGCCGGGCAGCTGCGGGCGCTGCTCACCATGGCCGAGGGGAGCACCACCCTGCTCTCCACCCCGGAGGCCGACGAGCAGACCTCCCGCGCCTGGCGGCTGTACCGGCGGTTCGGCTTCGTCGACGTCCTGCGCCACTTCCACTTCCCCGGCGACGAGCGGCCCTTCGGGGTGCTCGGCCGGGACCTGCCGCTGCCCCCGCCGGGCTCCGGCGCCGCCCCGGCCGCGTCGTGACCCGACGGCTGCCCTGGGCGCTGCTGGCCGTTCTGGTCCTCACCCAGATCTGCTATCCGCTCACCACCGGCGCCACCCGGGCCGGGCTGACCGTCGCCACGGTCCTGCTCGGATGGCTGCTCTCCGTCGGCCACGCCCTGCTGACCCGGGGTACGCGTACCGCGCTCGCGCTGGTCGCGGTGGCCACCGGCGGCGGGTTCGCGGTCGAGGCGGTCGGGGTGGCCACCGGCGTGCCGTTCGGCAGCTACGACTACTCCGGTGAGCTGGGCCCGAAGCTGGCCGGGGTGCCGCTGATCATCCCGTTGGCCTGGACCTGGATGGCCTGGCCGGCGTGGCTCACCGCGGTCCGGCTGGTCCGCCCGGCCGGCGGCGGCACCGGCTGGCCGGGTCCGGCCCGGCACGCCGCCCGGATCGGGCTGGCCGCGATCGGGCTGGCCGCCTGGGACCTCTTCCTCGACCCGCAGATGGTGGCCGAGGGCTACTGGGTCTGGCGGGACGCCACCCCGGCGCTGCCCGGCCTGCCCGGCGTACCGGTCAGCAACTACCTCGGTTGGCTGCTCTTCGCGCTGCTGGTGGCGGCCGCGCTGCGCCCGCTGGCCGGGCCGGCCGTCGACCGCGCCGGTCGGCCCGCCGCGCCGATGTTCGCGCTCTACCTCTGGACGTACGCCTCCAGCGTGCTGGCACACGCGGTCTTCCTCCGGCTGCCCGCCTCGGCGCTCTGGGGCGCCGCCGGCATGGCGCTGACCGCCGTGCCGCTGGCGGTGGCGCTGCTGCGCGGTCGCCGGGCCGACACCGGCCGTCCGGCGGTGGATCCGGCCCGGCGGGTCGACGCGTCGGCATGACCGCGCTGCTCGTGCTCGCCGGCGCGGTCGCCGTGCTCACCGCGCACACCCTGGTCAACGCCAGCCGCTGGCTGCGCCAGCCGGCCACCGGCCCGGTCGAGGTGACCGAGCCGGTGGCGGTGCTGCTGCCGCTGCGGGACGAGGCCGCGCGGGTGACGCCGTGCCTGCGCGCGCTGCTCGCCCAGCGGGGCGTACCGGAGCTGCGGATCGTGGTGCTCGACGACGGCTCCACCGACGGCACCGCCGACGTGGTGCGCGCGGTGGCCGGCGACGATCCGCGGGTCACCCTGCGCACCGGGGCCGCCCCGCCGCCGGGCTGGCTGGGCAAGCCGCACGCCTGCTGGCAGCTGGCCACCGGCACCGACCCGGCCCGCACCGCGCTGGTCTTCGTCGACGCCGACGTGGTGCTCGGCCCGTACGCGGTCGCGGCGGCGGTGGCCGAGCTGCGCGCGGCGGGCGCGGCGCTGCTGTCGCCGTACCCCCGGATCGTGGTGCGGACGGCGGCCGACCGGCTGGTGCAGCCGCTGTTGCAGTGGTTGTGGCTGACCTTCCTGCCGCTGCTGGCGATGGAACGTTCACGGCGGCCCTCGCTGGCCGCGGCGGGCGGGCAGTTCCTGGTCGTGGACCGGGCCGGCTACCTGCGGGCCGGCGGGCACGCGGCGGTCGCCGACAAGGTGCTGGAGGACATCGAGCTGGCCCGGGCGGTCAAGCGGGCCGGCGGCCGGATCGCGCTGGCGGACGGGTCACGGCTGGCCACCTGCCGGATGTACGACAGCTGGCCGGAGCTGCGCGACGGCTACACCAAGTCGCTGTGGGCCTCGTTCGGGCACCCGGCCGCCGCGGCCGTGGTGGTGACCCTGCTGCTCCTGCTCTACACCGCGCCCCCGCTGCTCGCCGTCGGCCTCGCCTGGACAGCTCCCCGGGTGTCAATGGTCGGGCTCATCGCCTACCTGCTCGGGGTCGCGGGACGGGCGGTCAGCGCCCGGGCCACCGGCGGGCGGGCCTGGCCCGACGCGCTGGCACACCCCGTGTCGGTGGCGGTCCTCGGTTGGCTGACATTTCGGTCGTACCATCTGCGGAAGCGACACCGGCTCACCTGGCGGGGTCGCCCGGTCAGCTAGGGGGACGCGGCATGGCGCGAATCGTGGTCGTCGGTGCCGGTGTGGGCGGGCTGGCCGCCGCCGCCCGGCTGGCCGTCACCGGGCACCAGGTCACCGTCCTCGAGCGGGCCGACACCGTCGGCGGCAAGCTCGGCCGGTACCGGCACGACACGGCCGAGGGCGGGTGGCTGTTCGACACCGGACCGAGCCTGCTCACCCTGCCGCAGGTCTTCCACGACCTGTTCGAGGCGACCGGGGCCAAGCTCGACGAGTACCTCGACCTGGTGCCGCTGGACCCGATCGTCCGGCACGTCTTCCCCGGCGGCGGCCCGGCGCTGGACTCCTGCGCCGAGCCGGCCGAGTTCGCCGCCCGGATCGGCGCGGCCTTCGGGGACCGGGCCGCCGGCGACTGGCAGCGGCTCTGGCAGCGGGCCGCCCGGGTGTGGGCGGCCTCCCAGCGGGACATCCTGGGCCGCACCATCGACTCCCCGCGGGACCTGGCCGCGCTGGCCTGGCGCCTCGGTGACCTGGCCGCCATCGCCCCCGGCCGCACCCTGCGCGGCCTCGGCCGCCGCCAGCTGTCCGACCCGCGGCTGCGGATGCTGCTCGACCGGTACGCCACCTACACCGGCGCCGACCCGCGCCGCGCGCCGGCCGCGCTGGTCGCCGTGCCCTACGCCGAGCTGACGTACGGCGGCTGGTACCTGCGCGGCGGGCTGGGCACCCTGGCCGACGCGCTGCTGTCGCGCTGCCTGGACCTGGGCGTGGTGGTGCAGACCGGCGCCACCGTCACCCGGATCGACGCGGCCGGCGGCCGGGTGCACGGGGTACGCGTCGCCGGGGCGGCCGCCCCGCTCCCCGCCGACGTGGTGGTGGCCAACGTCGACGCGCTCACCCTCTACCGGGACCTGCTGCCCAGCCCGCGCCGGCTGGCCGGGCTCACCGACCGCAGCCTGGCCGGCTTCGTGCTGCTGCTCGGCGTACGCGGCGACTCCGGGCTGGCCCATCACAACGTCTTCTTCCCCCGCGACTACGACGCCGAGTTCGACGCCGTCTTCGGCGACCCGGGGCGCGGGGTGCGGGCCCGGCCGGCCGTGGACCCGACGGTCTTCGTCACCGTGGCCGACGACCCGGCGGTCCGGCCGGACCGGCACGAGGCCTGGTTCGTGCTGGTCAACGCCGCCCGGCACGGCACGGCGGCGGACGCCGTGGACTGGCGGCGCCCCGGCCTGGCCGAGGCGTACGCGGACCGGATCCTCGACGTGCTCGCCGAGCGGGGGGCGGACGTGCGGGACCGACTGGTGTTCCGGGAGATCCGCACCCCGGCCGACCTGGACGCGGCCACCGGCGCGCCGGGCGGGGCGATCTACGGCACCGCCGGCGGGCTGCTCCGCCCGGCCAACCGTGGCCCGGCGGCCGGGCTCTGGCTGGTCGGCGGCTCCACCCACCCCGGCGGCGGCCTCCCCATGGTCACCCTCTCGGCGCAGATCGTCGCCGACGAGATCGGCCCCGCCTGGTAGGGCGGGAACCGTCGGGCGCGGACGTCAGCCGGCGCCGACCAGGACGCCGCGCGGGGCGTCAGCCGGCGCCGACCAGGACGCCCCGCGGGCGTCAGCCGGCGTCGATCAGGGCGCGGCGGACGGCGGAGAGCAGCTGGCCCAGGCCGAAGCCGGCCAGCAGCACCCAGACCGTGGTGGCCATGGTGCTGGTGCCGGCGACCAGGTCGGCGTCGATCAGCCCGGTGAGCCCGGCGACCACCAGCCCGACCAGGGCCACACAGACCCGGGTGGGCCGCTCCCCCACGGTCACCGCGCCGATCTCCCGCATCCCGGCGGAGACCGCCCGGGCCCGCACGTACTCGTGCAGCCAGGACAGGCCGCCGGCCGCGGCGACCAGCGCCCCCGGCGCGCCGAGCAGCCAGAACGCGACCAGCCAGGCCACCTCGCCGAGCCGGTCGGCGACCGAGTCGTAGACGTAGCCGAGCCGGGTGGTCCGGTTGGTGGCCACCGCCACCGCGCCGTCCACGCTGTCCGCCACCGCGGCGAGCAGCACGAACAGCGCCCCCAGGAACGGCCCGTCGCTGACCCGCCCGACCAGCAGCGGTACGCAGAGGCAGAGCAGCACCCCGACCACGGTCACCGGGGTCGGGCCGATCCGCAGCCGGCCCAGCAGATAGCCCAGGTGGTAGGCGAACCGCAGCCAGGCGCGGACCACCGGCGCGGCCACCCGGGGGTCGAAGCCGCCGTGCAGCCGCGCCCACGCGGTCGCGTACTGGTCCCAGTTCAGCTGTGTGCCCACCACGGGTCAACCGTAGAAGGGCGACGCGGGTGTCGTGGGCCGGGTCGTCACACCCGGGCGTCGGCCTGGAGGTGCTGCCACACCTCGCGGGTGGCGGTGGACCGGTTCAAGGTGATGAAGTGGATGCCCGGCACGCCCTCGTCGAGCAGCTTCGCGCACATCTCGCTGGCCTGCTCGATGCCGAGCCGGCGGACCGCCTCCGGGTCGTCGGCGACCCGGGCGAACCGCTCGGCCAGCGCCGGCGGGAACGGCGCGCCGGAGAGCTGCACGGACCGCTCGATGGTGCCCAGCTGGGTCACCGGCATCACGCCGGCCAGGATCGGGGCGTCGCAGCCGGCGGCCGCCACCCGATCCCGCAGCCGCAGGTAGTCGTCGGCGTCGAAGAACATCTGGGTGATCGCGAACTCGGCGCCGGCCCGGCACTTGCGGACGAAGTTCGCCGTGTCGCTGGCCACGTCGGGCGAGCGCGGGTGCTTGTACGGGAAGGCGGCCACCCCGACGCTGAAGTCGCCGGCGTCGCGGATCACCCGGACCAGTTCCTCGGCGTAGCGCACGCCCTCCGGGTGCCTGATCCACTCGCCGCCCGGGTTGCCCGGCGGGTCGCCGCGTACGGCGAGCACGTTGCGGACGCCCACCGAGGCGAGCCGGCCGATGACGTGCCGCAGCTCGGCGACGGAGTGGTCGACCGCGGTCAAATGCGCCATCGGCAGCAGGGTGGTCTCGGTGGCGATCCGCTCGGTCACCGCGACCGTGGTGTCCCGGGTGGAGCCGCCGGCGCCGTAGGTGATCGAGACGAACGAGGGGCGCAGCGACTCCAGCTCGCGGATGGCCTGCCAGAGCAGGCGCTCCCCGGCCGGGGTCTTCGGCGGGAAGAACTCGAAGGAGAAGGTCGGCCGACCGGCACGGATCAACTCCCCGATCGCCGGCTGGGGATTGGGGAGGACCGAGGGAAGACCGAGCGCCACGCCCCGACTCTAGCGGCGTGCGCCCGCCGTACCCAGGAGCTTCCCAGCCCGCGAACACGACCGGGCGGAGCGTCGTACCCCGGGGGTAGAAAAGGTGCCGCGCGGTGGGGCCGGCCGGTGGCCGGCGCCGGGGGCCCGCGCGGGGGTCAGCACGACCGGCGACGCGCCGGCCCGGCACGGTCGGGCCGCCTCCGTCGCCATCCGCGCCGAGGCCCACGGAGGACCGATGATCCCGTTCCCGCCCCCCGATCCGCGCCCGTTCGGGCCGGTCCTGGCCGAGCTGCGGTCCGCGCGCGGCTGGAGTCAGCAGCGGGTCGCCGCCGCGCTCTGCGCCGCCTCCGGCGTGCCGACCCTGACCCGGCACGAAATCTCCCGGTGGGAGCGGCAGCGCCGGCTCCCCGGCGACTTCTGGCTGGGCTGGCTCGCCGTGGTGCTCGGCGTGCCGGGCGAGCTGCTCGCCGGAGCCGCGGCGCGGAGCCGCCGGCTGGGGGTGGTGCCGGCGGCGATCGACCGGTCCGGTTCCCGGATCCGCACCGCCCTGCTCACCCTGGCCCACCGCTGGTCGGCGGACCCGGCCGGGGTCCGCCCCGGCAGCCCGCTCGCCGACCTGGCCCGGCCCCGACCGCCCGCCGGGCCCGGATCCCGGCCGCCGCACCCCGGCGGGCCCCCGTCCGGCCGGGCGGCGCCGGCGGCTTCCGGCGGGCGGTGGCCGGACCCGGCCGGGCTGGCCGAGCTGCGACGCTGGGACGACCTGCTCGGCGGGGCCGACCTGGCCGGGCACGGGGCGCGCCGGCTGCGCCACACCGCCCGCGCCTACCGCGCGGCCGGGCCGGCCGACCGCCGCCGGCTGCTGCCGGCGCTGGCCGAGGCCGCGCAGCTCGCCGGCTGGCTCGCCGCCGACGCCGGGCAGGTCACCGGCGGTCTGCACGGCTACCGGCTGGCGCTGCGGGCGGCGGTGGCCGCCGGGGACCGGGCGTTCGCCGGGCACGTGCTCGGCGCGGCGAGCCACCTGCTGGCCGGCGTCGGCGATCCGGCGGGGGCGCTGGCGCTGGCCCGCTCGGGGTACGCCGGCAGCGGGGCGGTCGCCTCGCCGGGGCTGCGGGCACTGCTGCTGCACCGGGTGGCGTTCGCCGCCGCGCTCGCCGGGCGCTCCCGCGCCGCCCGGCAGGCCCTGGACGCCGCCGCCGGGTGCGGCGGGCCCGAACCCGGCCGGGAGCCACCCTGGCTGTACTGGCTCGACGAGGCCGAACTGGCCGCGCTGACCGGGCGCACCCTGGTCGCGCTGGGCCGGCCCGGGCCCGCGGTGCCGCTGCTCGCGCCGGCCGCCCGGGCGCCCGGCCGGCCCCGCCGCGCGGCCCTGTACGGCGGCTGGCTGGCCCGCGGGCACCTGCAACTCGGCGAGGTGGAGCCGGCCTGCGCGGTGGCCGGGGCGGCGCTGCTCGACGCCGTCCGGTCCGGTTCGCCCCGGGCGGTCGGCCAGCTCACCGAGGTCCGCCGCCGGCTGGCCGGGCAGCACGACGAGCCGGCCGTCCGGCGGTACGCCGACCTGCTCGCCGCCGCCCGGCCGTACCTGCCGGTGGGGGCGGCGGCCGGCGTCGGGGCGTCGGGCCCTGGCCGGCCGCGCCGGGCGGGTCGCACGCCACGCCGACCCGGGGGTACGGCGGGACGGACGGGGACCGGCTAGCGTCGTGGCGTGACCCACGCTGCTCCCGTCTCTCCCGTCGACCGCGCCGGCCTGCGTCAGCGGGTCGAGAAGTCGCTCACCGAGTTCCTGGCCGGCCAGCGCGGCTGGCTGACGACCCTCGACGAGGGTCTGGTGCCGGTCGCCGAGGCGATCGAGGCGTTCGTGCTGGGCGGCGGGAAGCGGCTGCGCCCGGCCTTCGGCTACTGGGGCTACCGGGGCGCCGGCGGGGTCGACTCCGACCAGGTGGTGGCGGCCCTGGCCGCGCTGGAGTTCGTGCAGGCCAGCGCCCTGATCCACGACGATCTGATGGACCGTTCGGACACCCGCCGGGGTGAGCCCGCGGTGCACCGGCGGTTCGCCGCCCAGCACCGGGAGGCCGGCTGGGGCGGCGACCCGGACGGCTTCGGTGACGCCGCCGCGATCCTCCTCGGCGACCTCTGCCTGGTCTGGTCGGACGAGCTGCTGCACTCGGCGGGTCTGGACCCGCGGACGGTGGCCCGGGCGCGGCCGGTCTTCGACGAGATGCGCACCGAGGTGACCGTCGGGCAGTACCTCGACGTGCTGACCCAGGCCACCGGGGACACCTCGCGGGAGCGGGCCGGCAAGGTGGCGCGGTACAAGTCGGCGAAGTACACCGTCGAGCGGCCGCTGCTGCTGGGCGCCGCGCTGGCCGACGCGCCGGCCGAGGTGATCGCCGCCTACTCGGCGTACGGGCTGCCGCTGGGCGAGGCGTTCCAGCTCCGCGACGACGTGCTGGGCGTCTTCGGCGATCCGGAGCGCACCGGCAAGCCGGCCGGCGACGACCTGCGCGAGGGCAAGCGGACCTATCTGGTGGCGGCGGCCCTGGAGACGGTCGACGAGGCCGGCCGGGAGTTGCTGCTCGCCGGGCTCGGCGACCCCGGCCTGGACACTGAGGGCGTGCGCCGGCTACGCGAGCTGATCACGGCGAGCGGCGCCCTGGACCGTACCGAGCAGCGGATCACCGCCCTGACCGAGAACGCCCTGGCCGCCCTCACCACCGTCGACCTGGACACCGAGGCCCGCCAGTCGCTGGTGGACCTGGCCATCGCCGCCACCCGCCGCACCGACTGACCCCCGCCCTCCCCCGTCCCCCGGCGTCGATCATGAGGTTGTCGGCGAAGTCGATCTCCAGAGCGCCAACAACCTCATGATCGACCACGCCGGACGCGGGCCGACCGGGGGACGCGGGCCGGGACGCGGGCCGGGCCGAGCCGGCCGGGCGCGGGCCGGGCCGACCGGGGCGCGGGCCGGGCCGACCGGGGCGCGGGAGCCCAGGGGTGGGGTGGGGCCCGGGGGTCGATCAGGCCGGGGGGTCAGAAGCCGAGCGCTTGGGCGCGGCGTTTCACCTCGCGGGCCTGGTCGCCGCCCAGGGCGGCCGCCGGCGTGCCGCCGGCGAGGGTGGGGTCGGCCAGGTAGAGCCAGCGCAGCGCCTCCTCGTCGTCGTAGCCGGCGTCGGCGAGCAGGTTGAGCACCCCGGGCAGGTGCTTGAGCACGGTGTGGTTGGCCACCAGGTCGGCCGGGATGCGGCGGACGCCGTCGCGGCGTACCGCGATCAGCTCCCGGTCCCGGATCATCTGGTGCACCTTGCTGATCGACACGTCGAGGCGCTCGGCCACGTCCGGCAGGGTCAGCCAGGCGGCCGGGTCGCGGGGCCCCGGCAGGTCGGCGGGTACGGAATCGGTCACCCGACCACCCTGCCACGAGCCCGGCGCGTCCCCGCAGCGGCACCCCGTCGGACCTCCGGGCCGCCCCGCGGGGGCGCGCGTTTTCCCGCCCGGTCGCATCCCGGCTGTAGCATCCTGTTCAACCTTCACCCGATGGACACATAGACTGCCTGCCGATGGACACACAGGTCGCCGACACGTTGCTGGGCTCGCTGATCGACGGGCGCTACCGCATCCGCGGTCGCGTGGCCCGTGGCGGCATGGCGACCGTGTACACCGCCACCGACGAGCGCCTCGAGCGCACCGTGGCGGTCAAAATCATTCACCCGACCCAGGCGCCCGAGACCCGGGCCCGGATGGCCGGCTTCGTGGAGCGGTTCACCGACGAGGCGAAGACCATCGCCCGGCTGACCCACCCCAACGTGGTGGCGGTCTACGACCAGGGCATCCACGCCGGCCTGCCCTATCTCGTGATGGAGTACGTCCGGGGCCGCACCCTGCGCGATGTGCTCACCGAGCGGCGCCGGCTCAACCCGGACGAGGCGCTGGCCATCGCCGAGCAGATGCTCGCCGCGATCGCCGCCGCGCACCGGGCCGGCCTCGTGCACCGCGACGTCAAGCCGGAGAACGTGCTGGTCGCCGAGGCGCCCACCGGGGGCGTCGCCAACCTGGTGGACAGCGTGGTCAAGGTGGCCGACTTCGGGCTGGCCCGGGCGGTCGAGGCCAGCGCCGAGGAGGAGCACGGCAACCAGCTGATGGCCACCGTCGCGTACGTGGCCCCGGAGCTGGTCACCGAGGGCCGGGCCGATCCGCGCACCGACGTCTACTCCGCCGGGATCGTGCTGTTCGAGATGCTCACCGGCCGGGTGCCGTACGACGGCGACCGCCCGGTCGAGGTGGCCTGGCAGCACGTCGACCGGGACGTGCCCGCCCCGTCGACCCTGGTCCCGAGCCTGCCCACGGCCCTCGACGACCTGGTCGGCCGGGCCACCCGGCGGGACCCGGGCGGCCGGCCCACCGACGCCGGCGCGCTGCTGGCCGAGGTGCAGGTGGCCCGGGACGACCTGGGCAACAGCAACTCGCACACCGCGGTGCTGCGCCAGGTGTCCGACGAGACCACCCCGATGGCCCAGCCGACCATGATGGTGGCGGCGGTCCAGCCGGCCCAGCGGCCGGCCTGGGCGCGGCTGCCGGAGGGCGGCGGGCAGCGCCCGCACCGCCGCCGGGCCGCCGAGCAGGAGGGCCTGGGGGCGCGCCTCGCCGAGCTGCGTACCCGCGTGATGGGCTCGCCCCGCGGCCGGCTGGCGGTCGCCGCGGCCGTGGTGGTGCTCGGCCTGGTGGCCGCGGTCGGTGGCTGGTGGTTCGGGGTGGGCCGGTACACGGTCGCCCCGCAGCTGGTCAGCCTGACCAAGACCGAGGCGGAGGCGCAGGCCAACCGGGGTGGCTTCACCCTCCGGTACGCCGAACCCCGCTACGACGAGAAGATCCCGAAGGACAGCGTGCTCGGGCAGCAGCCGGGCTCGGCGGCGCGGATCCTCAAGGGCGGCACGATCACCCTGACCCTGTCCCTGGGCCCGGAGCAACTGCCGGTGCCGGACGTGGTGGGCAAGGAGTTCGAGCTGGCCCAGGCCGAGCTGACCAACGCCAAGCTGGTCGCGGTCAAGGGCCCGTCCCGGTACGACGACGAACTGCCGGCCGGCGTGGTGATGGCCACCACCCCGAAGGTGGGCACGGTGGTCAAGCCGGGCGCGAAGGTGACGCTGATCCTGAGCAAGGGCCGCGCCCCGGTGACCGTGCCCAACCTGATGGGCAAGAGCCTCACCGAGGCCCGCGGGATCCTCGCCCGGCTCGGGCTCAAGCCGGTGGAGACGTACAAGGACTCGGACAAGCCGCGCGACGAGATCCTCGGCCAGAGCCCGACCGACGGCGCCGGGGTGGAAAAGGGCGCCGAGGTCAGGCTGGACGTCAGCAAGGGTCCGCCGCAGGTGGCCGTCCCCCGGGTCGTCGACCTGCCCTGCCAGCAGGCCAAGCAGGTGCTGGAGAGCCAGGGCTTCCCGGTCACCATCCAGCTCAACCCCAACGGGGTGGCCCGCTTCCAGAACCCGCCGGAGGGCACGCCGGTGCCGCCGGGCACCCCGGTCACGGTGACCTGCCTGTGAGCGAGCGGATCAGCCTGCTCGGCGGCGCGGCACCGGACGCCGCCGCCGAGCGGAGCGGGGTGACGGCGCGGCGCCGGGTCGGCTCGCACACCCCCACCTCCGGCGGCCTGGCCCGGGCGGTGCTGCCGTACGCCGACGCGGCCGGCTCCGAGGTGGTGCAGGTCTACGTCTCCAACTCCCGCGGCTGGGCGCTACCGGCGGGCGACCCGGCCCAGGACACCCTGTTCCGCGACGGCTGCGGCGAGCGCGAGCTGCCGGTCTTCATCCACGCCTCGTTGCTGGTCAACCTCGGCTCGCCCACCCCGGCCACCGTCGAGCGGTCGGCGCAGACCCTGGCGCACGCGCTGCGCCGGGGCCGGGCGATCGGCGCCGAGGGCGTGGTCTTCCACGCCGGCAGCGCGGTGGACGCGGGCCACGCCGAGGCAGCCATGCGGCAGGTACGCGAGGCGCTGCTGCCGCTGCTGGACGAGACGGCGGCCGTCGGCGGGCCGATGCTGCTGGTCGAGCCGAGCGCCGGCGGCGGGCGGTCGCTGGCCTCCCGGGTCGAGCACCTGGGCCCCTACCTGGACGCGGTCGACCGGCACCCCATGATGGGCGTCTGCTTCGACACCTGCCACGCCTGGGCGGCCGGGCACGACCTGGCCGCCGAGGGCGGCATGACCGCGGCGCTGGACACCCTGGTCGCCACGGTCGGCGCGGACCGGTTGCGGCTGGTGCACGCGAACGACTCGAAGGACCTGTGCGGCTCGACCCGGGACCGGCACGAGAACATCGGCAAGGGCACCATCGGCGAGCCGGCGTTCGCCGAGCTGATGCGCCACCCGGCCACGGCCGGCGTCCCGGTGCTGGTGGAGACCCCCACGGAGAAGCACGTCGGCCACGCCGCCGACATCGCCACCCTCAAGCGCCTCCACCCCTAACCCCCCGCCCCCTCCCCTCCCCCTCCCCCTCCCGCCCCCGCCACCTCCTGCGTCGATCAAGGAGTTGTGGCGGTGGGCAAAGGGGATATTGCCGGCATCCGAGGCGCCACAACTCCATGATCGCGGGAGCGGGGAGCGGGGGGTGGGAGGCGGGAGGGGTGGTGGTTAGGCGCGGAGGAGGGTGGTGAGGACCTCGGCGGCGCGGTCGACCTCGGCGTCCGACACGTCCAGGTGGGTCACCAGGCGGGCGGTACGCGGGCCGAGCACGGAGATCAGCACGCCCTGCTCCCGGGCCGCGGCAGCCAGGGCCTTCGCGTCCAGCGGGTGCTTGGTCAGGTCGAGCGGGACGATGTTGGTCCGCGCCGCCGTAGCGAGCACGCCGTGCGGGGCGACGGCCTCGGCGAGCCGGGCCGCCTTCGCGTGGTCCTCGGCGAGCCGCTGCACGTGGTGGGCCAGGGCGTACCGGCCGGCGGCGGCGAGCACGCCGACCTGCCGCATCCCGCCGCCCATCCGCTTGCGGATGAACCGGGCCCGGGCGATCCGCTCGGCGCTGCCCACCACCAGGGAGCCGACCGGCGCGCCGAGGCCCTTGGAGAGGCAGACCGACAGGGTGTCGAAGAGCGCGCCGTACTCGGCCAGCGGCACCCCGTCGGCCACGTGCGCGTGCCAGATCCGGGCGCCGTCGCAGTGCAGGGCCAGCTCGTGGTCGTCGGCGACGCGGCGCAGCTCGCGCAGGGTGGACAGCGGGATCACCCCGCCGCCGCCCCGGTTGTGGGTCTGCTCCACGGCGATCGCCCGGGTGGGCACCGCGAAGTAGCCGTCGGGGCGGATCATGCCGGCCACCACGTCCGGGTCGATCTGCGCGCCGACCGCCGGCCAGGTCCGCGAGGAGATGCCGCCGTACACGGCGGCGGCGCCGATCTCGTACGTCACGACGTGCGCGTCGGCGTCGCAGAGCAGCTCGTCGCCGGGGGGGACGAGCAGCTGGAGGGCGATCTGGTTGGCCATCGAGCCGCTCGGGGCGAAGAGCGCGGCCTCGTGCCCGAACAGCGCGGCGACCTCGGCCTCCAGCGCGGTGACGGTCGGGTCCTCGGCGTAGACGTCATCGCCGACCTCGGCGGTCGCCATGGCCTCCCGCATCCCGGCGGTGGGCCGGGTCACGGTGTCCGAACGGAGATCGATCAGGTCAGCCACGTTCACTCCTCGGGTCAGCCACGGAGCATCTCCGCGACCAGGAAGGCCAGCTCCAGCGACTGCTGGGTGTTCAGTCGCGGGTCGCAGGCGGTCTCGTACCGGCCGGGCAGGTCGAGGTCCTCGATGCCCTGGGCGCCGCCGAGGCACTCGGTGACGTCCTCGCCGGTCAGCTCGACGTGCAGGCCGCCCGGGTGGGTCTCCAGGCCGCGGTGCACCTCGAAGTAGCCGAGCACCTCGTCGACGATCCGGTCGAAGTGCCGGGTCTTGTAGCCGTTGGAGGACTCGTGGGTGTTGCCGTGCATCGGGTCGCACTGCCAGACCACCTTGGCGCCGGCCGCGGTGACCTTGGCGACGATCGGGGGCAGCGCGTCGCGGACCCGGTGGTTGCCCATCCGGCTGATCAGGGTCAGCCGGCCGGGGACGTTGTCCGGGTTGAGCTTCTCGCACAGCTCGATGGCCTCGTCCGGGGTGGTGGTCGGGCCGAGCTTCACCCCGATCGGGTTGGCGATCCGGGAGATGTAGTCGATGTGCGCGCCGTCGAGCTGGCGGGTCCGCTCGCCGATCCAGAGGAAGTGCCCGGAGAGGCCGTACGCCCGGTCGCCGGAGATCCGGGTGAGCGCGCGGTCGTACTCCAGGGCGAGGGCCTCGTGCGAGCAGTAGAGGGTGACGGTGCGCAGCGCCTCGTCGTCGGTCATCCCGCAGGCGCGGATGAAGGCGATGGCCCGGTCGATCTCCCGGGCGATCGCCTCGTAGCGCTCGCCGGCCGGTGACTGCTTGACGAAGTCCTTGTTCCAGTCGTGCACCGCGTGCAGGTCGGCCAGCCCGCCGGCCAGGTAGGCGCGGAGCATGTTCATGGCGGCGGCCGAGTTGGCGTACGCCCGGATCATGCGCTGCGGGTCGGCGATCCGCGCCTCCGGCGTGGTCTCCAACGAGTTGATCATGTCGCCGCGGTAGGCCGGGAGGCCGCGCGCGTCGGTCGGCAGCGACCGGGGCTTGGTGTACTGGCCGGCGACCCGGGCCACCTTGACCACCGGCAGGGACGCGCCGTAGGTCAGCACGATGGCCATCTGGAGCAGGGTGCGGGCGTTGGCCAGCAGGTGGCTCTCGGTGTTGTCGACGAAGGTCTCCGCGCAGTCGCCGCCCTGGAGCAGGAACGCCTTGCCCTCGCAGACCAGCGCGAGCCGCTGCCGGAGCTGGTCGACCTCGTACGGGGCGACCACCGAGGGCACCGTGTCGAGCACCTTGCAGACCTGGGCGACCTGGGCCGGGTCCGGCCAGGGCGGGGTCTGCGCGCGGGGCAGGTCCCGCCAGCGGTCCAGGCCGAGGGCCGCGTCCTCGGCGGAGTCGGCCGTCGGACGACTGGTCTGCAGGCTGGGGCTGCCCACCGCGGGATGACTCAGCTGGTGCCACTCATGGCGCATGACCCAAAGCGTACGGCGACCGCCGGGGCGGCCCGTCGGCGAGGGGGACGGTTCCGGCCTCTGGGAGGGCACCGCCACACCGGCGGAGCGCCGCTGGTCACGCCGGGTGGCCGGTCACGGGGTGACGGCCGGCTCCGGGCTGTTCCCGCCGGGCGCCTCGCCGGTGATGCACCAGTCGGCGCCGCTGCGGGTGACCGTGAACAGCAGCGCCCGGGTGGCCTTGCGGGACCCGACGGCGACCGTGACGGCCGTGCTGACCTCCTGGCCGTGCGGGCCGGAGCGGACGTCGGTGATGGTGGCCTGCGGGACGGTGAAGTGATCGGCGAAGTCGCCGTTGGGGCCGGTGGCGTCGGCGTCGAAGCGGGCCTGCAACGGCGCGCAGAGCTGGCTGCGTCCGGCGTCGGCGTCCTTGGCGGCCATCGCGTCGAGGTACGCCTGCACCCGCTCCCGGCTCTTGGCCGCCGCCTCGTCGGCGGGCGCGCGGTTCGCCTCGGTGGCCGGGCCGCCGGCGGTGTCGTCGCCGCCGAGGCCGCAGCCGGCCAGGGTGAGCGGCAGCAGGGCGAGCAGGGTGACGCCCGTCACCGTTGCCCGGTGCGTCTGGCCCATCGCGGTCCCTCCCCCTCGACGTACGGCGGCGCGGCACGCCGGACGGCGAGTCTGCCACATGGGCCGTCCGGTGCCCACCCATCCTCGCCCGGCCCGGCCCGGGTGGGCCAGCGCGGCACGCGCGGCACGACACCCCGATCGGCGCGGAACACGCGGGCGGGGAGGGGCCGGTGCGTGGCCCCTCCCCGCCGGGTGGGTGGTGCGTCGGCGCTCGGCGTCAGCCGAGCCCGCCCTTGATGGCGCCGATCAGCTCACCGTTGCTGGTGTCACCGGAGAGCTCCCAGAAGAAGGCGCCACCGAGGCCCTGGTTCCTGGCGTAGGTCATCTTGCCGCCGATGGTGGCCGGCGTGTCGTAGCCCCACCAGTTCGAGCCGCACTTGGCATACGCCGTGCCGCCGATGGTTCCGGTGGTCGGGCAGCTGTTCTTGAGCACCTTGTAGTCCTCGATGCCCTGCTCGTAGGTGCCCGGCGCCGGGCCGGTGGCGGTGCCGCCGGGGGCGGTCTGGGTCACCCCGGTCCAGCCCCGGCCGTAGAAGCCGATGCCGAGCAGCAGCTTGTCCGAGGGGATGCCCTTGGACTTGAGCTTCTGGATCGCCGCGTCCGACCAGAAGCCCTGCTGCGGGATGCCGGTGTACGAGGTGAGCGGCGAGTGCGGCGCGGTCGGCCCCTGGGCGTTGAAGGCGCCGAAGTAGTCGTACGTCATCGGCATCAGCCAGTTGAGGTACGGCGCGGCGCCGGCGTAGTCGGTCGCGTCGATCTTGCCGCCGTTGCTGCCGTCGGCGGTGATCGCCGCGGTGACCAGGGCGCTGGAGCCGAACCTGCTGCGCAGCGCGCTCACCACGTTCTTGAAGGCGTTCGGGCCGCTGCTGTCGCACTGCAGGCCGCAGGCGTTCGGGTACTCCCAGTCGACGTCGATGCCGTCGAAGACGTCCGCCCAGCGCGGGTCCTCGACCAGGGAGTAGCAGGAGTCGGCGAACGCGGCCGGGTTCTGCGCGGCCTGGGTGAAGCCGCCCGACCAGGTCCAGCCACCGAAGGACCAGATCACCTTCAGGTTCGGGTACATCTTCTTCAGCTTGCGCAGCTGGTTGAAGCTGCCGCGCAGCGGCTGGTCCCAGGTGTCGGCGACGCCGTCGACGCTGTCCGCCGCGGTGTACGCCTTGTCGTAGTCGGCGTAGCTGTCGCCGATGCTGCACCGGCCGCCGGTGGTGTTGCCGAAGGCGTACAGGATGTGGGTGAGCTTGGCGGCGGACCCGCTGGTGTGGATGTTCTTCACGTGGTAGTTGCGGGCGTAGACGCCCCACTCGGCGAAGTAGCCGACCACCTTCTTGCCCCCGGTCGAGGGCGGCGGCGTGGTGGGCGGGGCGGTGGTCGGCGGGGCCGTGGTCGGCGGGGCGGTGGTGGGCGGCGCGGTGGTCGGGGCGGCCGTGGTGGGCGCGGCCGTGGTGGTCGGAGTGCCGCCGCCGGAGCAGGACGCCCCGTTGACGGTGCAGGTCACCGGCGCCTTGTACGCCCCGGTGCCGTTGTAGCCCCAGCTGAAGCTGGCGCCGGGGGCGAGCGGACCGGCCCAGCTCTTCTTCACCGCGACGTAGTGGCTGCCGCTGCTGGTGACGTCGGCGTCCCAGAAGCTGCTGATCGTGGTGCCGGCGGGCAGGTCGAACTCGATGCGCCAGGTGGCGACGCTGGCGCTGGTGCCGTTGGTGATGGTCACCTTCGTCTCGTGACCGGTCCCCCAGTCCTGCACCTTGGTGAAGGTGGCGGTCACGCTGCCCGCCGCGGAGGCGGTCGCCAACGGCGCACCCGCGGCCACCAGCGCGACCACGGCGCCGGTGGCCCACAGGGCCCGGCGGAGCGATCTCTTCATACGGCGTCTCCCTTATTAGTTAGGAAACTTTCCTTATTGAATGCTGAGACGCTACTCACGCCGTCATCACTTCGTCAAGATGTAGATGCTTCGATCCCTCGCGCCGCCGCCGGGCCGGCCCGGCGGGTGCGCGTAGCCTCGGCGCATGAGCGTTTTCGACGTGAAGATCGATGCCCTGGGCGGGGGCCCGGCCGACCTCGCGCGCTACCGGGGCCGCGCCCTGCTGGTGGTCAACGTGGCCTCCCGGTGCGGGCTGACCCCGCAGTACGCCGGACTGCAGGCCCTCGCCGACACCTACGCCGAGCGGGGACTGACCGTGCTCGGGGTGCCGTGCAACCAGTTCGCCGGCCAGGAGCCGGGCACGGCGGCCGAGATCGAGGAGTTCTGCCAGGTCAACTACGGGGTCACCTTCCCGCTGACGGAGAAGGTCGACGTCAACGGGCCGGACCGCCACCCGCTCTACGCCGAACTGGTGTCCACCCCGGACGCCGAGGGACACACCGGGGACATCCGGTGGAACTTCGAGAAGTTCCTGGTGGCGCCGGACGGCAGCGTGGCGGACCGGTTCGCCCCGCAGGTCACCCCGGACTCCCCCGAGCTGCGCGCGGCGATCGAGAAGGTGCTGCCCGGCTGAGTCCTCCCACCGGCGAGTGCAGCCTGGCCAGCGGCGACCGGGCCGGCCGGGTGTCAGCCCCACGCCGAGATGGTGACCTGGGCCGAGAAGATCCCCACGGGGTGCGGGCCCGGGACGCGGTCGCGCCCCGGGCCCGCCGGTCACCGGTCCGCGCGGGCGACGCGGACCGGTGACCGGATCAGCCCGCCGCGGAGCGGAAGACCGGGTAGTAGCCGCCGGACTGGCCCGCCGCCGTCGGGTGGTACGAGACGGTGAGGTTGAGGTAGTTCAACGCGTGCAGCCACTTCTCCCCGTAGCTGCACAACTGGTGACCGATGAAGATCGAGCGCACGTCGGCGAACGTGAAGCCGGCCGCGCTGGCCGCCGACCGGGTGATGTCGTCGACCAGGTTGATGCCCTCGTTGATCTTCGCGCGGGAGGTCGCGCTGAGCCCGACGCAGACCGTGCCGAGCTGGTAGAAGACCGGGTAGCCGACGACCACCACCCGGGCCGAGGGCGACCGGCTCCGGATGCCGTTGTAGACGTTGGCGAGCTTGCCCGGCAGCTCGGTCCGAGCCTTGTTCTCGGCCGCCTGCACGGCCGACACGCACTGGCTCTCCCCCTGCAGCACGCAGGTGCTCATGATGCTGGAGAAGCCGACGTCGTTGCCACCCACCGTCACGCTGACCAACGTGGTGGTCGAGGAGAGCGCGGCGAGCTGACTGTTGATGACGGTGGCCGTGGTGGCGCCCGAGCAGGCCACCGAGCGGTACGAGGCGGGCTTGATGTTGGTGTTGTAGAGCGCGGGATACGCGTTGGTGCTGCGCATGCAGGACCCGCTCTCGGAGGTGTAGCTGTCGGCGCCGACGCCCGAGGCGTACGAGTCGCCGAGCGCGACGTACCGGTCGGTAGCGGCGGCCTGCGCCGGGGCGGCCAGCGTCAGGACGGCCCCGAGGGACGAGGCCAGGGTCAGGGCGAGGGTGGCAAGACGGGATCTCCGCACGTCGCACTCCTGGGGGGTGGAGGAAGTGGTGGTGCGAGATAGATATCAATAAGATCGGGAGCTGGGGAAGATCATTGATTCGCGGAGGATGCCGATAGATACTAATGGATACAAACCTCTGCCGGCTCGCAGCTACGCGGTGAAGGATTCCGCCACTACTGTCCGTTACTGATCGCCCGTCCTTCGTGCGCGGTCCCCCGCCGGCGGACGCCGCTTCGCGGCATGTCGGCGTCTCACGCGCGCCGGACGCCCCAGTTCGCGGCATCTCGGGGTCTCACGAACGCCGACACCCCAGTTCGCGGCAGGTCGGGGTGTCACGCACGGCAGACGCCCCACTCGCGGCATGTCGGGGTGTCACCCGCGGCAGACACCACGGGTCGCGGCAAGTCGGGGTGTCACGCACAGCCGAAGCCACAGTCCACGGCAAGTCGGCGTCTCACCCGCAGCCGAGACCACAAGTCGGCGTCTCACCCGCAGCCGAAGCCACGGTCCACGGCAAGTCGGCGTGTCACGCGCAGCCGCCGCCCCACTCGCGGCATGTCGGGGTCTCGCCCGCGGCAGACACCACCGGTCGCGGCAATTCGGGGTGTCACGCGCAGCCGAAGCCACCGTCCACGGCAAGTCGGGGTGTCACGCACGGCGGACCACGACTCCCGGCGCGTCCCGGTGGGTCAGGCCCGGTCGGCCGGGGCGGTGAGCCGCATCGTCGGCTCGGCGGTCTCCCGGAAGCCGAGCGAGCGGTAGAGCGGCCGCCCTGCCTCCGACGCCCGCAGGTCGATCTTGCGCACGCCCCGTTCCCGGAACCAGTTCAGCAGGGCGGTCATGCAGGCCCGGGAGTGGCCGCGCCGGCGGTGGGCGGGATCGGTGCTGACGTTGAAGACGTACCCGCAGAGGCCGCTCGGGTTGGCTGGTCCGCCGAGCCGGCGCTCGATCGTGCCCACGGCGCAGGCCGCCAGCCCACCCGCCGGCGCGTCGACGACGAACGCGGCCAGCCACGGTTCCGGCCCGGCCAGCCAGTCTCGCAGGTTGTCCCGGGTCAGGTCCTGCCATGGACCCGGCTCCGGGTCCGAGCCGGCCATCGCGGCGAGCATCAGCCCGCGCAGGCGAACCAGTTCCGTGGCGTCCTCAGGGGTGGCCCGGCGAGCGTCGACCATGGACCGCACGATAGCCACCGGCCGCGCCACGCCCACGAGGCGGGCGGGGCAGCAGGCAGAGCGGGCGCGCCACGCCCACGGAGCAGGCGGCACGGCAGGCAGAGCGGGCGACGCCGCGCCACGCCCACGGAGCGGGCGGGACGGCAGGCGGCACGGCAGATCAAGACCGAGCGACCGCCGCGTCACGCCCACGGAGCGGACGGGACGGCAGGTCAGATTGGGCGGCGGCCGGCGAAGCCACACTCGGCGCGGTGGTACCAGCGGACGTCCTCGTCCCCCTCCAGCCAGCACCAGAGCACCGCCCGGCCGGCCCGCTCGCCGGGGAAGTCCAGCAGCAGCGGCGCGATCCCCTTGACCTGGATGCCGTGCTGGTGCAGCTCCTCCAGCACCGCGTGCAGCCGCGCCTCGATCGCCTTCACCTCGGCCCGGCCGCCGAGCACGCTGACCCCGTGGTCGGCGAGGTCGGCGCGGAGTTCGGCGAGGTCGGCGCGGAGCCGGATCAGCTCCTCGACGCGCGGCCGCAGGGTGGCCACCAGGTGTCGCGCCTGGGCGAGTGTGAACACCGCGCCAGTATGCGGCACGCCGGGTGGTCGGCTCCGCCGGCGGCACCGGGTCGACCGTCAGGACGGCATCCGTTCCGCCTCCTGCACGTAGGTTTCCGCGCGGCCGGCGCCGAGCCGTTCGAGTTCGTCCAGCACGCCGCGTACGGCGTCGCTGCCGACCAGCACGGTGACCTGTAGCCGGGCCAGCAGGGGTTGCTCCTGCCAGTACCCGCGCGGAAGCAGGCGGCGCTCCGGTTCGCTCGTGGCGGCGGCGGTGTCGGTGACGATGACCGAGATCGCCCCGGCGCGCAGCAGGGCGTCGCGCAGTTCGCCGGTGTTCGTCACCCGGTTCGGCTCCAGCAGCGCGCTGACCAGCCTGGTCCGGGCCCCGGGCTGGGGTGGGGCCGGTGGGCCGGCCCGGCCGGCGCCGGTCCCGGGCCGCCGCTGCGGGCCGCCGGGTGCGACCAGGCTGGTCACCCCGCCCAGGTGGTACGCGTCGGCGCCCTGCTGGGCCTGGTCCAGGCGCTCCTGGGTGTCGGCGGGCGCGCGGAGCCCGACCAGCGCCTGGATCGCGGCGGCGATCAGCCAGGTCAGTACGAAGGAGAACGCCACCACGCACACGACGCCGACGATCTGGTGCCAGAGCAGGGATCCGCCGCCACCGAGGAGCAGGCCGTCCTTGCCGAGCGGGTTCACCCCGCTGTTGCCGAAGAACCCGAGCAGCAGGGTGCCGAGCATGCCGCCGACGAAGTGCACGGCGAGCACGTCCAGCGCGTCGTCCAGGCGCAGCAGGTACTTCAGCTTCAGCGCGAGGTGGCAGACCAGGCCGGCGAGCGCGCCGATCGCGACGGCGGAGAGCACGTTGACGTAGCCGGCGGTCGGGGTGACCGTGGCGAGACCGGCGACGGCGCCGGAGACTCCACCGACGACGGTGCTGTGCCCGTCGGTGACCCGTTCCAGCGCCAGCCAGACGAGCATGGCGGCGGCCGCGGCGAGGTGGGTGTTGATCAGGGCCTGGGCGGCCACCCCGTTGGCCTGGAGGCCGTCGCCGCCGTTGAACCCGAACCAGCCGAACCAGAGGATGCCCGCCCCGACGATGGTCAGCGGGATCGAGTTGGGCGGTGCCGCGGTGTGCGGCCAGTCCCGCCGCCGGCCGACGACCAGCAGCACGGCCAGGACGGCGGCGCCGGCGCTGGCGTGGACGACCAGGCCGCCGGCCCAGTCCTGGGTGCCGAACCGGGCCAGCCAGCCGTCCGGGTGCCAGAGCCAGTGCGCCACCGGCGCGTACACCACGATGGACCAGACGGCGAGGAACAGCACCCAGCCGGCGAACCTCAGCCGGCCCGCGGTGGCGCCGGTGACCAGCGCGGGCGTGATCACCGCGAACATCATCTGGAACGCCACGAACGCCAGCGTCGGGATGGTGATGCGCCCGTCGACCACGTGCAGGTTGGGGGCGGGCGGCACCTTCAGGCCGGTCAGGCCGAACAGCTCCAGGTTGCCGAAGAGGCCGCTGCCGGCGTCGTCGCCGAAGGCGATGGTGTAGCCGACCAGCACCCAGGTCAGGCTCACCACACCCAGCGCGATCATGTTCTGTTGCAGCATGGCGAGGACGTTGCGGGTACGGACCATGCCGCCGTAGAAGGCGGCGAGGCCGGGCGTCATGAACAGGACCAGGCCGGCGCAGACCAGCACCCAGGCCGTGTCACCCGCGCTCAGAGTGGACACCAACTACCCCTCTCTTCCCGGGCGCTCGACGGAGTGCCGGACGGCGGACACGACGGTGTCCTTGACCCGTTCGTGGTTGGGCACCGGCGCGAAGTGCCGGTCGGGCAGCAGCAACAGCCAGGTGGCGATGTTGAACGGTCCGGTCAGCACCGGGATGCCCAGCGGGGTGAGCATGGTGGTCAGCGCCATCTGCACGACCAGCGTCAGCGCGATGCCGAACAGGGTGTAGACCGCCGCCAGCGGGCCGGGGCGGTGGGCCACCGCACCCACCACGATCGCGGTCAGCACCGCGTTGAAGGCGAACAGCCCCTTGTCCAGCGACGCGCCGTCGGCGCCGAACCAGAGCGCCAGCAGGGTCGCGCCGACGCTGCCGATGACCGCGAACAGCGCCGACCACCGGGAGTTGATCAGCAGGGCGACGAGGATGAGCAGGCCGGTGACCCAGCTCTCGATCAGGTAGATCTGGGACACGCCGTGCAGGAAGCTCGGCACCAGCCCCCAGTCGAAGGTGCCGCCGGTCGACGACCCCTCGCCGGGGAACTTCGGGGTCAGCTTCGTCAGCACGGTGAAGCGGTCGAACTGGTACGCCGCCATCAGCAGGAACCAGGTGGTGAGCACGAACGGGAACGTGTAGGCGGTCAGGTTCCAGCGTTTGAAGACCGCGTTCAGCGCGAGCGTGACCACCACGGTCGCCGCCGCGCCGAGCACGAGGTAGAGCCACATCAGCGGGCGTTTGTCGAGGAACGTCGGCACCGCGAGCCCGGTCAGCAGCGGGCTGAAGCCGAACAGCCCCTTGCGCCAGCTGGCCAGGTCGACCCGGAGCGCCAACGCGGTCGCGGTGCCCACGACCAGCCCGAGCACGCCGCCGCCGAAGACCCGGGGCTGCCCGCTCTCGACCGCTCCCCAGGCGAGTCCGGCGAGGATGAGCAGGCCGCTCAGTGGGTTGTTCTGGAGCACCACCTGTGCGGCGCCGCGCAGGCAGGCGTCGACGAATCCGACCAGTGGGTTCCGGTCGGCCAGGTGGTGCCAGCCTCGTCCGATGTCGGCCATCTCGATGCCCTCGGTCTCAACGCCAACTGAAGACCGGCGGGAAGGTGCAGCCGGTCACCTCTTCGCGGGCGGCCACGCAGAACGCGCGTACCGCGGCCCGGACCGGCTCGGTCTCCTGGCCGAGCACCTTGAACACCAGGCCGGCGTCGTTGGGCAGCCGGCTGACGGCGCTGGCCAGCGGCGTCACCTCGTCCCACACCGGCGTCGCGGTCCGGGCGTACACCCGGGCGGCCCGGTCCGGGTCGGTGAGCAGCACGGCGGTGCCGTAGACGTGGAAGCGGTCCATCATCCCGATCCGGGAGACCGGGAACCGGCCGGGAGTGATCACGAACTTCTCCACGAACAGGCGCCGGCCGTCGGGCCGCTCCGCCCGGACCGTGGCGGAGAAGAGGTCGTACGCGAAGATCTCGCCGTCGCGGTAGTACTTGCGACCGGGCTGGAGGACCTCGGCGTAGAGCATGGTCGCGCTCTCCGGCAGCCGTACCCGGGTGTCGGAGACGAACCGGCTGCGCCGGAACGGGATCACCGGCTCGGGCAGGAACTCCAGGTAGGCGTCCTCGGCCAGGGTGAAGCTCTGGCTCTGGGTGCCGTAGTTGGCGTCCATCTCCTGGATCTTGGTGGCGGCCTGGGTGACCAGGTGGGCCTGCGCGCCGGGCCCCAGGTCGACGTCCATTCGCAGCCGGTCGCCCTGGAGCACGCCCCCGGAGGTGGTCAGGATCATGACGCACGGCAGGTCCGGCATCTCCTGGTCCCAGTAGAGCGCCCCCTGCACCAGCAGCGGCGACTGCCGGTAGACGTCGCGGAGGATGGTCCGCTCACCGCGCCGCTGGAAACCCAGCCGCAGCACGCCGACCTTGCCGTTCGACGCGGCGGGCAACTGGGCCGGCTGGTCCTGGTACGAGGCCAGCTCCCGGACGGTGTCCAGAGAGGTCATGCGGGCACTTCGGCGTCGAAGAGCGCGTTGCGGCGGACCAGGGCGACCAGTTCGTCGACGCCGTCGCCGGTCTTGCAGTTGGTGAAGACGAACGGCTTGCCGCCGCGCATCAGCTCCGCGTCGCGGGCCATCACGTCGAGGTCGGCGTCGACGTACGGGGCGAGGTCGGTCTTGTTGATCACGAGGATGTCGGACTTGGAGATGCCCGGGCCGTTCTTGCGCGGGATCTTGTCGCCGGCTGCCACGTCGATCACGTAGATGAAGTAGTCGACGAGGGCCGGGCTGAAGGTGAGCGTGAGGTTGTCGCCGCCGCTCTCGATGAGCACGACGTCGCTGTCCGGGAAGCGGGCCTCCATGTCCTCGACCGCCGCCAGGTTCATGCTCGGGTCCTCGCGGACCGCGGTGTGCGGGCAGGCGCCGGTCTCCACCCCGACGATCCGCTCCTCGACCAGGACCCCGGTCAACGCCCGCCGGACGTGCTTGGCGTCCTCGGTGGTGACCACGTCATTCGTGATCACGAGCACCCGCAGGCCCTGCTCGACCAGGCGCGGCACCACGGCCTCGATGATCGCGGTCTTGCCGCTGCCCACCGGGCCGCCGACGCCGATCCGACTCGCTGACTTCATTGGTGATCAATCCCTTCGACGGTGGGCGGAGGCCACTGGCCCTCCGCTCAGCTCATGAACATCCGTACGTGCGCGTGCTGGTGCGCGCCGGCCAGGACGTCGAGATGGGGGGCGAAGCCCTGCATGTCGTCGAGGCTCGCCGTGCGCAACTCCTGGTAGTCCTCGGGCACCTTCTCGTTGACCGCGAAGAGGATCGACTGCGTGTCCAGGTGGTCCACCCGCATGAGCCGGACCGCCGCGCCGAGCACCATGGAGGCCGCGCCGTACTGGTGGGCGGCGAAGGCGTCCTCCTCACCGATGCCGAGTTCGGCGAAGAGCACGCCGAGCGCCACCGGGTACGTCACCGGCACCCCGGTGCCGGTCTCGGCGGCGCGCTTCTTCAGCAGCGATTCGCCGACGATCCGGTTGGCGGCCTCGGCCAGCTTGCGCCCCATCCGGGCCGACATGGTGCGCGTCTCTTCGTTGAGCTTGCGCAGGTGGACGGCCTCGTCCGCCTGCCGGATCCGGTCCAGGTCCCCCGCCCGGGCGCCGCGATGCGCGACGAGCAGCGCGACGCCGTCGCCGGTGGCGGCCACCCGGGTCACCGTACGGACGAACTCCTGCAGGGTGGCATGGTCGTGGACGGTTCCGTGCTCGACGGCCGTCTCCAGCCCGTTCGAGAAGGAAAAGGCGCCGACCGGGAAGACCGAGTCGCCGAACTGCAACAGCTTCAAGGCCCCGGCCATGGTGGACACGGCGCGCTCCTCAGTTGAGGTCGGCCGGCAGGTGCGAGTGCGGGGTGGCATCCGCCCCGCCGAACAGCCGCCGGGACTCGTGCGGCGCCAGGTAGGCGATGACCTCGGTCCCGGCGATGAACTCGTGGGTGAGGCCGGTGAACGCGTGGGTCCGCATCACCGAGTCCATGACCTTGCGGTCCACGGTGAGCGGGACGTACATCTTCGTGCCCTTCACCACGGCCGGCCAGTGCTGGTTGCCGATCGCGTGCCCGAGTTCGACGGCCGAGCGGATCACCATGTCCACGGACTCGCCGTGCAACGTGTCCAGGTGCACGACCATCACCTCGCCGAGCGCGATCCGGGCCACCACCGCCGTCGAGGTGAGCTCGTCCCAGGCGAGGACGTCGCCGTCGCGCAGCCGTACGCCGCGCGCCAGCGACAGCGCCAGCTCGGTGCCCTGGCTGGTCGTCCGGCGCAGCCGGCTCTTCTGCGCGTCCCACTGGTCGAGGACCAGGTCGTCGACCTTGGCCTCGCGCAGCCGCTCGGTCCAGGCCAGCTCCTGCACGTTGCCCAGTACCGTTTCGACGAGCATCTGTTCTCCTTTCACACGCTCCGCGCCGCCGGCCCGGCCGGGGGCGGGCGGCGCTGGTCAGCTGAAGAAGTAGAGCTGGCTGAGGGGCAGGTTCTTGGCCGCCGGCACGGTCGCGTGGACGCCGTCCATCTTCACCGCGAACGTCTCCGGGTCGACCTCGAGCTTCGGCGTACGGTCGTTGCGCACCATGTCGCGCTTGGTCAGGTTGCGGCAGCCGTAGACCGGCATGACCTGGCGCTGCAGGCCCAGTTGTTCGCCGATGCCGGCCTCGTGGGCGGCGCGGGACACGAACGTCACGCAGTTCTTCGCCACCTGCGTGCCGGTCGCGCCGAAGGACGGGCGGTAGTAGACCGGCTGCGGGGTGGGCAGCGACGCGTTCGGGTCACCCATGATCGACCAGGCGATCATCCCGCTCTTGAGCACCAGCTTCGGCTTCACCCCGAAGAAGGCGGGCTCCCACAGCACCAGGTCGGCGAGCTTGCCGGGGGTGACCGACCCGATGACGTGCGAGACCCCCTGGGTGATCGCCGGGTTGATGGTCATCTTGGCGACGTAGCGCAGGACCCGGAAGTTGTCGTTGCCGTCCGCGTCCTCGGCGAGCTTGCCCCGGGCGTTCTTCATCTGCCCGGCGAGTTGAACCGTCCGCAGCCAGGTCTCCCCCACCCGACCCATGGCCTGGGAGTCGCTCTGCATCATCGAGATCACGCCCTCGTCCAGCAGGACGTCCTCGGCGGCGATGGTCTCGGTGCGGATCCGGCTCTCCACGAAGGCGACGTCGGAGGGCACCTTCGGGTTGAAGTTGTGGCAGACCATGATCATGTCGTACAGCTCGGACTGGCTGTTGACGCCGTACGGCACGGTCGGCGTCGTCGACGCGGGGAGCACGTTCATCTGGCCGGCGACCTTGATGATGTCCGGCGCGTGGCCGCCACCGGCGCCCTCGGTGTGGAAGGTGTGGATGGTGCGGCCCTCGAAGGCGGCGATGCTGTCCTCGATGTAGCCGCTCTCGTTGAGGGTGTCCGTGTGGATGCTGACCTGGACGTCGTACTCGTCGGCGACGGCCAGGCAGTTCCGGATCACCGCGGGGGGCGCGCCCCAGTCCTCGTGGATCTTGAAGCTGGGCACGCCGGCCAGGATCTGCTCCACCAGCGGCGCTCGCCCGCTGCTGTTGCCCTTGCCGAGCAGGCCGATGTTGATCGGCAGGTTCTCGAAGGCCCGCATCATGTTGTGGATGTTCCACGGGCCCGGGGTGATGGTGACGCCGTTGGTGCTGTCGCTGGGCCCGGTGCCGCCGCCCCAGAGGGTGGTGACGCCGTTGCTGAGCGCCGCGTACACCTGCTGCGGGGCGACCAGGTGGACGTGGGCGTCGATGCCGCCGGCGGTCAGGATCAGGTGCTCGCCCGAGATCGCGTCGGTGCCCGCCCCGGTCACCATGCCGGGGGTCACCCCGTCCATGATGTTCGGGTTGCCGGCCTTGCCGATCCCGGCGATCCGGCCGTCCTTGATCCCGACGTCCGCCTTGATGACGCCCACCAGCGCGTCGACGACGGTGACGTTGGTGATCACCAGGTCGAGCACCCCCTCGGCGCTGGTGGCCTGGCTGTTACTGCCCATGCCGTCGCGCAGGGTCTTGCCGCCGCCGTACATGACCTCGTCGCCCAGGACGCGCAGGTCCTTTTCGATCTCGATGTAGAGGTCGGTGTCACCCAGTCGGATCTGGTCGCCCGTGGTCGGGCCGTACATTCCGGCATATTCCTGCCGTGAGATCTGACTCATGCGTTTCTCGCTCCAGGTCTGGCGCGTTTCGAGTTGCCGGCTACTGCTTGCTCTTGCCCTGCTCCTGCTGCTGCTTCTGCTGCTTCTGTTCCTGCGGCGCGGTCGACTTGAAGCCGCGCGTCTCGGCGCCGTGCAGCGCCTCGGCGCGGTCCGGTCGGTACCCCGGGATCGGCCCGTCGCCGGTCCAGCCCTGGACCAGGCCGTTGAAGCCGTACACCCGCTGGGACCCCCCGTAGGGAACAAGTTGGACGGTCTTGCGGTCGCCCGGTTCGAACCGGATCGAGGTGGTGGCGGGAATGTTCAACCGCTTGCCGAACGCCGCCGGCCGGTCGAACTCGAGGAAGCGGTTGGCCTCGAAGAAGTGGAAGTGGGAACCGACCTGGATGGGCCGGTCGCCGGTGTTCTGCACGACCACCTCGGTCACCGGCCGCCCGGCGTTGAGTTCCAGGGGCTGGTCGCTGAGTTTGTAACCGCCGATGGGCCGGAGGTGCTTCGAGTTCGGGCCCGGGTGTTGCTTCGCCATGTCGCCCCCGCTCTGCCGGAGGCCGCCGCCTCCGGTCGCTGCTCTTACTGGATGGGTGAGTGGACGGTGATCAGCCGGGATCCGTCGGTGAAAACCGCCTCGACCTGAAGCATCGGGATCATCTCCGGCACGCCGGGGATCACGTCGTCGGCCTTGAGCACGTTGCGCGCGTCGTTCATGACCTCTTCGACGGTCTTGCCCTCGCGGGCGCCCTCCAGGGCCGCCGCGCAGATGACCGCCACGGCCTCGGGGTGGTTGAGCTTGACCCCGCGCGCCCGGCGCGAGTTGGCCACCATCGCCAACGTGTGGATCGTCAGCTTGTCGAATTCCTTCGGCGTGAGATGCACTGTGTGGTCCTTCGCGTGCTGTCGCTGATCCGGGTCGCATCCGGCTGGCCCGGCACGGACGGGGCCGGCGGTGGCCGGCAACGCCCCTCACCCGCCCGTCAACTAGTCACGGTATGAGCACTTGGGCCTTTTAGCGGAGTTTCGTGCTACCTGCCCAGATATCCCCCATAAGTGGCTGATCGCCGAGTCCGACCCGGCGCGCGAGGGCCGAATGGATCCGCTGGAGGGCTCGGACCCGCGAGTGCGCCCCGCGCACCGCGCCCCGCGCACCGCGCACCGCGCCCCGCGCACCGCGCCCCGCGCCCGCGCCCGCGCCCGTATGGCATATCCGGAAAGACCGGTATACGGCTGGATGTAAGGTTCGCCCCGGACAGGTCGTTCCGACTCCGCACGGGCGACGGGTCGGCGCCGGGCCGCCCCGCGCCGCCGGTCCCGAACGGAGGAACCCGTGAACCGTTCGTCGCCGTCGCGCCGGGACGACCTGACGGACTCCTACCGGGAATTCCGGCACCCGATCCTGGCCCTGGTGCTCGCCATCGGCACCGCCGGCGCCCTGGACGCCTTCGCCTTCCTCCGCTACGGCGCCTTCGTCGCGAACCAGTCCGGCAACGCGGTCTTCCTCGGCATCGGGCCCGCCGGGGCGCATCCGGGCTGGCCCGCCTCGGCGGCCTCGCTGGTCGCCTTCGCCCTCGGCGCCGGCATCGTGGACCGGCTCCGGGAGACGGTGACCCGCTGGCCGGTGCCGCTGGTCAACATCGTGGCCGTCGAACTCACCATGGCGCTCTGGGTGGTGCTGAACGTGCTGCTCGCCCACGGCCGGCCCGGCCCCACCTCCCGCGCGGTGCTCGCCGCGACCGGGGCGTTCGCCATGGGCAGCCTGACGACGCTGCTCAGTCGCACCGCCGGCATCGCCACCTCCGTCACGTACCAGTCGGGCACGACCGCGAAGACCGGCGAGCACGCGGTCGCCTGGCTTGTCGGCGGCGGCGCCGGGCGCGCGCGGGCCCGGACCGGCACCCTGCTCGGGCTGCTCGCCATCGCCAGCTACGCCGCCGGGGGCGCGATCGGCACCGTGGTCCAGCGGGAGCCGCGGTGGGTGCCGCTCTGGGGGGCGCTGGCGCTGGGCGCGTTGACCCTGATCGTCCGTCGGGACGCCGACCACCCGTGATCATCCGCCCGCCCGGGTGGACCAGCGGCGCGGCACTCCCCGCGCCGGGTCCGCGCGGACCGTGGGCTCAGTCGGCCTGGGCGGCGAGTTCGCGGGCCCGGTCGCGGGCCGCCTCCAGGGCCGCCAGCATGGCCGCGCGTACGCCGTGGTTCTCCAGCTCACGGATGGCGGAGATGGTGGTGCCGGCCGGCGAGGTGACCGCCTCGCGGAGCTTGACCGGGTGCTCGCCGGAGTCGCGCAGCATCACCGCCGAGCCGATCGCGGTCTGCACGATCAGCTCGTGCGCCACCTGACGCGGCAGGCCGAGCAGGATGCCCGCGTCGATCATGGCCTCGACCAGGAGGTAGAAGTAGGCCGGGCCGGAGCCGGAGAGCGCGGTCACCGCGTCCTGCTGGGACTCGGGCACCCGAAGGGTGGCGCCGAGCGGCTTGAACATCTCCTCGGCCAGGGCCAGGTGCGCGCCGGTGGCGTACGCCCCCGGGGAGATCGCGCTCATCGCCTGGTCGACCAGGGCCGGGGTGTTGGTCATCACCCGGACCACCGGGGTGCCCTCGGGCAGCCGGCGGTTGAAGAAGGCGGTGGGCAGGCCGGCGCAGAGCGAGATGACCAGCTTGTCGGCCGGCACCTTGGGGCCGATCTCGTCCAGCAGCGCCCCGGCGTCCTGCGGCTTCACCGAGACGGCGAGCACCTCCGCCTCGTCCACCGCGGTGAGGTTGTCCACCACCCGGACGCCGTAGCGGGCGGTCAGCTCCTCGGCGCGGGCCGGCCGCCGGGCGGTGGCGAGCAGCCGCTCGACCGGCCAGCCGGAGCGGAGCAGCCCGGAGAGCATCAGCTCACCGATCTTGCCCGCGCCGATCACCGCGACCGTGTGCACCTCGGGTGCCATGACGCCGTACCCCTCTCGCCGTGCGGCGGGGCGCGGCGGCCCGCTCCGGGTCCGCCGCGCCACCGGCCGTCGCTCAGCTGCCGAAGAAGACCTCGGCCTCGGCGTACCGCTCCAGCGGCACGGTCTTCAGCTCCCGGGTGGCCTCCGCGAGCGGGACCCGCACGATGTCGGTGCTCTGCATCGCGACCATCTTGCCCCAGTCGCCCTCGTGGGCAGCGTCGATGGCCTGCAGGCCCAGCCGGGTGGCCAGCACCCGGTCGAACGCGGTGGGCGTGCCGCCGCGCTGGATGTGGCCGAGCACCACGGTGCGGGCCTCCTTGCCGGTCTTCGCCTCCAGCTGCTCGGCGAGCCACTGGCCGATGCCGCCGAGGCGGACGTGGCCGAACGCGTCGAGCTCCTGGTTGTGCAGCACCATCTGGCCCTCCATCGGCTGGGCGCCCTCGGCGACCACCACGATCGGGGCGTACTGGTGCTGGAAGCGCTTCTCGACGTAGCCGGCGACCTGCTCGACGTCGAACTGCCGCTCCGGCAGCAGGATCACGTTGGCGCCACCGGCGAGGCCGGCGTGCAGGGCGATCCAGCCGGCGTGCCGGCCCATCACCTCGACCACCAGGGTGCGGTGGTGGCTCTCGGCCGTGGTGTGCAGCCGGTCGATCGCCTCCATCGCGATGTTGACCGCGGTGTCGAAGCCGAAGGTGTAGTCGGTGGCGCCCAGATCGTTGTCGATCGTCTTCGGCACGCCGATCACGTGCACGCCCAGCTCGTGGAGCTTGGTGGCCACGCCGAGGGTGTCCTCGCCGCCGATCGCGATCAGGGCGTCCACGCCCTGCGCGGCGAGGTTCTCCTTGATCCGCTCGACGCCGTTCTCGATCTTGAAGGGGTTGGTCCGGGACGAGCCGAGGATGGTGCCGCCACGCGGCAGGATCCCGCGCACCTCCGCGATGCCCAGCGGCTTGGACAGGCCCTCCAGCGGGCCCTTCCAGCCGTCCCGGAAGCCCACGAACTCGTGACCGTAGGTGGCGACGCCCTTGCGGACGACCGCCCGAATCACCGCGTTGAGACCTGGGCAGTCGCCGCCGCCGGTGAGCACGCCGATACGCATGATCTGCTCATCCTCCTGGAGCATCAGGTGAAGCCCGGATAAGCCCCAGGATATGTGTCAGGTCAGACCATCGGCGCCGTTGCCGGCCCGGGGCGGGCCGTCACTGCGCACTGTAGTCGGCGCCGGGGTCCGCCGACACCGCGCCCCGGCCCGCGGCGCGCCCATCGGACGGCTACCGGTCAGTAGCCGACCTCGCGGTTCTCGCCCGGCTGGGGCGGACGCCCGGTCACCGCCGCCCGGGCGAGGCCGACCAGGGTGACCATCGCGCCGCCCGGCGAGTCCCAGTACTCGGCCGTGCCGGCGTGCACCTTGAGCAGGGTGAGCCCGGGGGTGTCGGGGCCGTCCGGGAACCAGGTCCGCAGCAGCGGGTGCCACAGCCGCTCGGCGCGGTCGCGGTCCCACTCCTCGGCGGCGGTGCCGGCCACCGACACCCAGGCGTGGTGCCGCTGGTCGGAGAAGCCGACATTGACCTGCGGGTTCACCCGGATCTGACGGATCTTGGCCGAGTTGGCGTAGGTGAAGAACCAGAGGTCACCGTCGAACTCCGCCGCTTGCAGCCCCATCGGGCGACTGACCAGCCGCCCGTCCACGGCCGTGGTGGTCAGCAGGCAGATGCGGGCGTCCCGGATGAGTTCGGTGACCCGATGGCGGGCGTCCTCGACGCCGGTCGCTCGGTTGCTCATGGCGGCTCTCCCTCGGCTCGACTTGATCTCGACCCGTGCCCAGGACAGAACCGGTCAAACCTGCCGACAGGTCACCGCGCGGTCATGGCCCGCCAGCGGGCCAGGTTGTGCCGGGCGTCGACCAACGCGTCGTGCCGGTCCGCCTCGGCCTCGGGCAGCCGCGGCCGGCCCCGGTCGTCCCAGAGCTGGCGCAGCTCCTTGGTGAACCGCGGGATCTCCCGGGGCAGCGCCGGCATCGCCCCCCACAGCTGCGCCAGCACCACGTGGTCGTACGCGGCGTACCAGGCCCAGAGCTCCAGTTGCTCGCCCGGCCGGTCCCGGACCGGGGCCATGAGGAACTCGTAGAGGTCGTCGCGGATCCGCTCCCGGGACCGCCAGGCCCGGTCGGCCGGCGAGGGGAGCTTGTCGAGGACGTTGCGGCGCACCCAGGGCACCGCCCGGGAGTCGTCGAACTCGGTGGAGACCGCGTAGAACTCGCGGCCGTGCTCGTCGACGACGCCGATCGACACCAGGTCGACGATCCGGCCGTCCTCGATGAACTCGCAGTCGTAGAAATAGCGGTAGACCATCCCCACCATCCTCGCCCACCGCCGCCGCCCGCCCGCCGCCGGGGCGTCCGTCGAGGTCATCGGCCCAGCGCCGAGGGCCCGCGCAGGGTCACGGAAGTGTCTCCAGGGGTGTACAGCAAGCGACCGGACCGTCATGATCTGATGTGTACCGCTACCGGACGCCGAACCGGTTCTGATGCCTCGTACCGGGGATGACAGGTTCACCCGGTGTGCGAGTTGGGGTCCTTGACCGGGGAGGGGTTGGGCCGTGGAGGTTCGCCTGCCGGAGCCGGGTGACGCGCTCACGGGCGTGGAGATGTTCGCCGGGCTCGAGCCGGAGGTGCGGCAGCGGGTCATCGCCGCGGCCGTGCCGCGTACGTACCGCAAGGGTCAGTTGCTCTTCGTGGAGAACGACCCCGGCGAGTCGCTGATCGTGCTGCGGCGGGGCGCCGTGGCCGTGTTCCGCACCGCGCCGACCGGCGAACGCGCCGTGCTGTCGGTGATCCGCCCGCCGGACGTGCTGGGCGAGGTGTCCCTGCTGGACGCCTCCACCCGCTCGGCGTCCGCCGAGGCGATCGAGGACTGCACCGCGCTCGCGCTGTCCCGCCCCGCGTTCATGGAGCTGGTGCACTCCAACCCGCGCATCCTCGACGCGGTGATGCGCTCGCTCGGCCAGCTGATCCGCCGGCTCACCGAGCAGAACGCCGACCACGTCTTCCTCGACCTGCCCGGCCGGGTGGCCAAGACGCTGGTCCGGTTGGCCGGCGAGAGCCAGGCCCCGATGATCACGATCGAGCTCAACCAGAGCCAGCTCGCCGAGATGGCCGGCGGTTCCCGGCAGAGCGTCAACCAGGCGATCGGCTCGTTCGCCAGCCGGGGCTGGCTGCGTACCGAGGGCCGCCGGATCGTGGTGACGGATGTGGCCGCGCTGCGCCGCCGCGCCGGGATGAACGACCGCTGAACGCACGCCCCGACCGGTGAACGCACGACGCGGCCGCTGAACGCGCGACCCGGCCGGTGAACGCGCGACCCGGCCGCTGAACGCGCGACCCGGCCGGTGAACGCGCGACCCGGCCGGTGAACGCGCGACGCGGCCGGGGCGTCGAACGCCACGGCCGCGTCGTCGGGCTCACCCGCGCGCTGTCACGGGGTGGTGCTGGTCGGCCCCGCCCAGTTGGTGGTGGTGCCGGTCGGGCCGGCCCAGTCGGTGCCGTCCTTGCCGCCGCCACCGAACCCCTCGCTGACGATGCCCTCGGCCTGGAGGGAGGCCAGGGTGGCCGCGTCCACGTCGACGGACTCGCCCGCCGTGTGCGCCACTCCGTCGGCGTCGGTCCAGTCGCTCTCCAGCTTCACGTACACCATGGTGTCCCCCTTGATCGCGGTCGTCGTCGTCCCGGCGGCATGAATGTAGTCCGCGTACCGCCGCACTGACTGCCCGGACGAGTGTCCACAAGCCAACAGCCCGGTACCTGACAGTCCCGCCAGCCGCGATACTCACCGGAGAGACGCCGCGGGGGGTGGCGTCCCGGCCGGCCCGGCCGGAAGATCAGTGGAGGCTGTCATCTCCGCCCTGTGTGACCGTTGTGGACGTACCGCCGCCGACGGCGACCGCTTCTGTGGGGGCTGCGGCGCGGAGCTGGGTGCCGTCTGCCCGCACTGCCTGCGACCGCTCGCCGCCGACGTGACGTTCTGCACCTCGTGCGGGGCGCCCCGGACCGGCGCCAAGCAGCCGGTGCCGGCGCCGCAGGAGGACCGCCGCCGGGTCAGCGTGCTCTTCGTCGACCTGATCGACTTCACCCCGTACGTCGAGCGGGCCGACCCGGAGCAGGTCCGCGGCATGCAGACCGGCTTCTTCTCCGCCGCCCGCCGGGTGGTCGGGCAGTACGGCGGGGTCGTGGAGAAGTACATCGGGGACGCGGTGATGGCGCTCTTCGGCGCCCCGGTGGCCACCGAGACCGACGCGCTGCGCTGCGTACGGGCCGGGCTGGAGTTGCAGCGGGTGCTCACCCGCTTCGCCCCGACCGGCCACGACGAGCTGCGCTTCCGGGTCGGCGTGGCGACGGGCGAGGCGCTGGTGGACGTGGCCGCGGCCCGCGACGGCGGGCAGGCGATCGTGGCCGGCGACGTGGTCAACACCGCCTCCCGGATGCAGTCGGTGGCCCCGCCCGGCGGGGTGCTGGTCTGCGGCGCCACCCACGCGCTGACCAAGGACGCCATCCGCTACGAGGAGCAGCCCCCGATCACCCTGCGCGGGCGCTCCACCCCCACCGAGGTCTGGCTCGCCCTCGCCCCGGTCCGTCGCCAGCCCACCGAGCGGGAGCCCGACACCACACCGCTGATCGACCGCGAGCACGAGCTGGGCATGCTGGTCAACGCCCTGCACCGGTCGCTGCGGGACCGCCTGCCGCAGGTGGTCACCGTGTTCGGCCGGGCCGGCCTGGGCAAGAGCCGGCTGGTACGCGAGCTGCACCGGCACGCCGAGCGGCTGGTCGACGAGCCGCTCACCTGGCGTACCGGGCGGTGCCCGCCGTTCGGGGAGAACGTCACCTTCGCCGCGCTGGCCGACATCGTGAAGACCGAGGCGGGCATCCTCGACACCGACCCGGCGTCCGCCGCGGCGCAGCGGCTCACCAGCGCGGTCGCCGAACTGGTCGGCACCGCGGAACGGGACCGGGTGGTCGACGCGCTGCGCCCCCTGGTCGGGCTGGCCGGGCCCACCCTGCCGGCCGAGGAGGCCGAGTCGGCCTGGCGGCGCTTCCTGCTCGCCCTCGCCGCCCGGCGCCCCACCGTGCTGGTCTTCGAGGACCTGCACTGGGCCGACGACGCGATGCTCCGCTTCGTCGACCTGCTCGGCGCCGCCGCCCGGGACGCGCCGCTGCTGCTGCTCTGCACCGCCCGCCCGGAGCTGGTCGACCGCGACCCGACCTGGGCGGGGACGATCACCGGCTCGGTGACCATCACCCTGCCGCCGCTGCGGGACACCGGCATCGCGGCGCTCTACGCGCACATGTTCGGCCAGGCCGCGTTCCCCGCCGAGATGCTCACCCCGCTGGTCGAGGTGGCCGACGGCAATCCGCTCTACGCCCACGAGTACGTCCGGATGCTCATCGAGCAGGGCGCGCTGCGCCAGTCCGGCCGCGGCTGGTCGCTGGAGAAGCACCTCGACCTGCCGATGCCGGAGAGCGTGCACGCGGTCATCGCCAACCGGGTCGACCTGCTCGACGCGAAGGACCGGGCCGTGCTGCTGGCCGCCTCGGCGGTGGGCGTGCAGTTCTGGCCGGGCGCGGTGGCCGCCGCGCTGGGCCAGCAGGTGGAGTCGGTGGAGCGGGCGCTGCGCCGGCTGGAGCAGCGCGACTTCGTGCACGAGCAGGCGGCGTCCACGATGGCCGGGCAGCCGGAGTTCCGGTTCCGGCACGTACTGGTCCGGGACGTCTGCTACCAGCGGTTGCCGCGTACCGAGCGGGTGGCCCGGCACGAGCGGACCGCGGACTGGCTGGACGCGCTGTCGGAGAGCCGGGACACCGACCTGGCCGAGGTGCTCGCGCACCACCGGTGGGCCGCCCACGAGATCGCCCGCACCCTCGGCCTGGACACCCACCGCTACGCCGGTCCGGCACGCGCCGCGCTGCACCGGGCCGCCCGGCGGGCGTACGCCCTGCACGGGCTGGACGCGGCCGCCGCGCACGCCGGCCGGGCGTTGGGCCTGGCCGACGACAGCGACCCGGTCGGCCGGCTGCAACTGGAGCTGCTGAGCACGGAGATCTCGTTCTACCGGGACGGCAACGGCTTCCTCTCCGGCGGCGGGCCGGAGCAGCTGCACGCGCTCGCCGGCCGGCTGCTCGCGCACGGCGACGACGCCTGCGCGGCCCGGGCCTGGACACTGCTCGGCCAGGCCGCCTGGCTGCGCGCCGACCACGCCGCCGCGGTGGCCTGCCTGGACCGGGCGGTCGCCCTGTTCGAGCCGCTGCCGGACAGCGCCCAGAAGGCGGACGCGTACGCGGAGCTGGGCCGGCTGCACATGCTCAACTACGAGCGGGACGCGGCGGTCGTCGCGGCCGAGGCGGCGGCCGGGATCGGGGCGCGGCTCGGGCTGGTCGAGGTCAACGTCAGCGCCCGGATCACCGCGGCCACCGCCCGCTACCAGTCGGGCGACCGGTCCGGCCTGGACGAGCTGCACGCGCTGGTCGAGTCGAGCCGCGCCCAGCAGTTGCTCGCGCTGCCCCGGGCCCTGCAGAACCTGGCGTACGCGGTCCGCGAGGAGGGCGACTGGCTGCGCTCGGACGCGCTGCTGTCCACCGCTCCGGCGGCCCGGGGCAGCGGGCAGACCCTGGCCACCAGCTACTCCGGCGAGGCGATGCGGGCGTACTTCGACGGCGACTTCGGCCGGCTGATCGCCGCCGCCGACGCGTTCCTGGACACCCCGACCGGAGGCTGGGACATGCAGGTCCGGGGCCTGCGCTCGTGCCTGCTGGTGCTGCGCGGGCAGCTGGTACCGCCGGCGCCCCGGCCGGCGCCGGCCCAGCGGGGCGACGCCGCGCCGGAGTCGCCCCGGCACCGCGACGACGTGGCCGCCGCGCTGGACAGCGCCCGGCGCAGCGGCTTCCACCGGCCGCGCTGGACCATGCTCGGCATGGCCGCGCTCTGCCGGGCGTTGCAGGGCCGGGCCGACGAGGCCGCCGAGCTGATCGACGAGCTGGCCGACGCGTGGTCGGCGGTGCCGGCGCTGGCCAGCGGTGAGTGGATCGCCGCGGCGGCGTACGCGGCCGCCCTGGCCGGCCGGGACGCGGCGGTGCGGGTCCGCGCCATGCTGGACCGGATCGAGCACCGCACGCCCTGGTCGGAGGCGGCACTGCGGACCGTGACCGGGGCGGTGGCCGCGGCCGACGGCGACCACCGGCGGGCCGGCGAGCTGCACCTGGCCGGCGCCGAGATCTACGCCCGGATCCCGGACGTCACCGACCGGATGCTGGCGCTCGCCCTCGCGGCGGGCGAGTTGGAGCTGGCCGGCGACACCGCGGCCGCCGCGCCGCTGGCCGAGGTACGCGCCTTCGCCCAGCGCAACGAGGCGCCCGGCCTGCTCGCCCTGGCTCGCCGCCCGGTGCCGGACACCGGCCCCGCCGTCGCCTGCTGACCCGCCCGGGCGGCCCGCCCGGGCGGAAGGTGGTCGGGCGGAAGGTGGTCGGGCGGAAGGTGGTCGGGCGGAAGGTGGTCGGACGGTAGGCGCGCTCTCCCGCAAGTCGGCCCTGCCCGGCGCGGGATGGGGCCGGTTCGCCGCAATCCGCGCCCCACGCCCGGGACACCCCGGCGCCCGGACGGGCGGCGGGGGGCGAGGGCGGGAGGCGAGGGCGGACGGGGCGGGGGTCAGGCGGGGACGGGTTGGCGGGGGGTGGCCTTCACCTTCTGGGCGTACGTGTCGACGTACTCGCGGCCGGAGAGCTCCATCAGCTCGTACATGATCTCGTCGGTCACGGCCCGCTCGACGAACCGGTCGCCGGACAGCCCGGCGTACCGGGAGAAGTCCAGGGGCCGGCCGAAGCGGATCCGCACCCGGCCGAGGTTGGGGATGAGCTGCCCGGTGGGCTGGATGGCGTCCGAGTTGAGCATCGCCATCGGCACCACCGGGGCGCCGCTCTCCAGCGCGAGCCGGGCCACGCCGGTCTTGCCCCGGTAGAGCCGACCGTCGGGCGAGCGGGTGCCCTCCGGGTAGATGCCGGCGATGCCCCCGGCCCGCAGCACCCTGAGCTGGGTGTCCAGCGCGGCGCGGGCGGCCCGGCCGCCGGAGCGGTCGACCGGGATGGTCCCGGAGCCGACGAAGAACATCCTGGTCAGCCAGCCCTTGAGGCCCTTACCGGTGAAGTACTCCGCCTTTGCGATGAATGTGACTTTTCGCTTGACGATGAGCGGCGTGAAGATCGAGTCCGAGAACGAGAGGTGGTTGCTGGCCAGGATGACCGGGCCGGACTCCGGCACGTGCTCGAGCCCGTCGACCTGCGGGCGGAAGATCAGCCGCAGCAGCGGGCCGAGGATGATGTACTTCAGCAGCCAGTACAGCACCGGGGTCCTTCCGCAGCCGGGAACGGTGACGCCCGGGCCGCCGGGACCCCCGGTGCGGGCCGCCGGGCCACGCCCGGACCGTGCCCGGGGCGCCGTCGGCGAGCGGGACTGTCGGGGAGAAGCCTACGAACCGGGAGCGGCACGCCACAACGCACTCCCGGAACCGGGTCCCGACGTGTCACGATTCAAAGCACGACCACCTCGGGTCGTGGCAGGGCGTCGGGCCGGCCCTCATCCGGTCCGGGAACATCGCCCGCCGGGCCGAGGTTGTCGCAGGCGTATCGAGCGCCGGAGCGGACGCACGACGGTGCGGCGAGGGAGGGTGTCCGGTGTCAGCGGGTGGGGCACGCCGGGGGCGGCGGGACAACGGGCTCGACGCGGCCGAGTACGCGGTCGCGGGCGACGTCGACCCGCGCGTCGGCGAGCACCTGCTCGACGTGCTGGCCGCCGGCGGCATCGCCGCGTACCTCCAGCCCTCCGCCGACCTCAACCCGGTCACCCGCACCACGACGGTGCCGCCCCGCCCGGTCGACCGGCTCTACGTCGACCGCTCGCACCTGACCACCGCCCGGGACTACCTCACCCAGCTGGCTGACGAGGGGGGCCGGGAGCCCGCCCGCGACGACGAGCCGGACATCGAGGCCGAGTGGGCGCGGATCGTCGCCGGCTTCCACACCACCCCGGCGGCCGGCAGCCATCCGTGGCCCGCCGCCGAGGACGTCGACGACGACGATGACCCGGTCGACCCGGCCGGCCCGGGCCCAGGCGCCGGTGGCCGCGCCGAGGAGACCGCCGGCCCGACCGCGACCGACGTGCGCCGTCTGCCGTACGCGGCGGACATCTCCGGCGTGTCGCTCGGCCGGGGCCAGGCCGACGAGCCGTCGCTGCTGGACGGGCTGGACACCTTCGGGGCGGACCTGCCGGGCGGGGAGGAGGACCACTACACCCCGCCGCCACCGCCGCCGCTGCCCCGCTTCTCCAAGTACGCCGTGGTCGGGGTGCTCTGCATCGTCCTCGGCTTCCTGCTCTTCCTCTCCCCCACCCTGCTGTCGGTGGTGGACCCGTCGCTGGTGACCCTGTTCGGCTTCACCGGCATCCTGGCCGGGTTCGTGATGCTGATCTGGCGGCTGCGCCCCGGCGACCCGGAGGACCACGACCCGGACGACGGCGCGGTCGTCTGACCGCCGCCCGGATCGCGGGACGCCCGCGCCCCCGGGCCGATCGCGTAACAGGGGTGTAACTTACGGTCAGTAGGAATACCGCTGTCCGTCACATCCCGCACCGGCTGTCCGGATCGCTCCTCGCCGCGTCGGCCGGTCCCCCCTGCTGATCGGAACGCCCGAGATGCGACAGAGCCCCCTCGTGGTGGTGGCCAACCGGCTGCCCATCGACGACAGTGTGGCGCCGGACGGCGCCTTCGAGTGGCGCCGCAGCCCCGGTGGCTTGGTCAGCGCCCTGCACCCGCTGCTGCGGCACACCCCGGCCACCTGGGTCGGCTGGGCGGGCGGCACCGGCCCGGCGCCGCGCCTGCCCGCCGTGGACGGGGTGCGGATGCACGCCGTGCCGCTCAGCGGCGAGGACCTGCGCGACCACTACGAGGGCTTCGCCAACGCCACCCTGTGGCCGCTCTACCACGACGCCGTCGAGCAGCCCGAATACCACCGCCGCTGGTGGGAGGCGTACCAGCGGGTCAACCAGCGGTTCGCCGCGGCCGCCGCCGAGGTGGCCGAGCCGGGCGGCCTGGTCTGGGTGCAGGACTACCACCTCCAGCTGGTGCCGGGGCTGCTCCGCGACCTCCGCCCCGACCTGCGGATCGGCTTCTTCCTGCACGTGCCGTTCCCGCCGCCGGAGCTGTTCATGCAGCTCCCCCGCCGGGCCGAGCTGCTGCGCGGGATGCTCGGCGCCGACCTGATCGGCTTCCAGCGGGCCCAGGCCGCGCACAACTTCGCCCAGCTCGTGACGAAGGTGCTGGAGCTGCCGGCCACCGACCGGCGGATCGGGGTCGGCGACCGGGTGGTGCGGATCGGCGCGTTCCCGGTCTCCATCGACACCGCCGAGATGGCCGCGCTGGCCACCCGGCCCGAGGTCGCCGAGCGGGCCCGCCGGCTGCGCCAGGACCTCGGCGACCCGGAGCACGTCATCCTCAGCGTCGACCGGATGGACTACACCAAGGGCATCGAGCAGCGGCTCAAGGCGTACCGGGAGCTGCTGGCCAGCGGGGACGTGAAGATCCCGGGCACCGTGCTGATCCAGGTGGCGGTGCCGAGCCGGGAACGGGTCGGCCAGTACCAGATCCTGCGGGAGCGGGTGGAACACCAGGTCGGCCGGATCAACGGCGAGTTCGGCCGGGTGGGCGAGCCGGCCATCCACTACCTGAGCCAGCCCTTCGACCGGGCCGAGCTGGTCGCCCTCTACCGGATCGCCGACGTGATGGCGGTGACCCCGCTGCGCGACGGGATGAACCTGGTGGCCAAGGAGTACGTGGCCGCCCGGGTGGACGACACCGGGGCGCTGCTGCTGTCCGAGTTCGCCGGGGCCGCCGCCGAGCTGGAACAGGCGTACCTGGTCAACCCGCACGACCTGGAGGGGCTCAAGCAGGCGCTGCTGGCCGCGCTGCGGGCCACCCCGGAGGACGTCTCGGCCCGGATGCGGGCGATGCGGGCGCACCTGCACCACCACGACATCCACGCCTGGGCCCGGTCGTACCTGCGGGCGCTGGACCACACCGGCTCGCTGCTCAGCCGGCTCGCGACCGTCGACTGACCGCGCGCCGGCGGTCAGCCCGCCGCCGGCGCCGGGTCCTTCTCCAGCCAGTCCAGGATCGCGTCGATCGGCTCCCGCCAGCGGGCGTCGAGCATCAGGTCGTGCCCCATCCCGGGGAAGAGCAGCGGCGCGGAGGCGTACCGGCGGGCGGCCCGGGTCAGCGCGGCCGGCGGCACCACCCGGTCGTCCGGGCTGCCCAGCACCAGCACCGGCGGGCGGCCCACCGCCGGCTCGGGCCCCGGGCCGGTGAGCAGCTGCCACTGCGCCCGCCGGCTGGCCCGGCCCAGGCGGGCGGCGTACCGGCGGGCGTCGGCGTCGGGCAGCTCCCGGCTGAACAGCTGCCGGCGGTTCAGCCGCAGGCCGGCCCCGAGGACCGCGGGCAGGGTGCCGAGCGGGTTGCGGCGCAGCGCCGTGCCGAACGTCGCCCAGTCGCCGAGCACCGGCGCCACCAGCACCGCGGCCCGGGCCGGGTAGCGGGCCAGGGCGTGCGCGACGACCCGGGCGCCGGCGCCGTGCCCCACCAGCACCGCCTGCCGCGGCAGGCCCGCGGCCACCTGGACCACATCATGGGTGTACGACCGCAGCGTCGCGCCCGGCGCCGGCTCGCTGCCGCCGTGCCCGCGCAGGCTCACCGCGTACGCGGGGAAGCCGCGGGACGCGGCGTGCTCCAGCCAGTGCTCGGCGAAGGCCCACGCGCCGTGCCCGAAGCCGGGCACGAAGAGCAGCGGCGGTTTCGCCTGTTCCAGCGGGGGCAGCGCGGAGAGCACCTCGCGGCGGGCGGCGCGCTCGGGGCGGGCCCACTCCCAGGCCCGGACGACCCGGACCCGCTCGGCGCTCACTGCGCCGCTCCCTCGGTCACGACCGTGGCACGCTCCCGGGTCACTTGCCCTCCAGCTCGTACAGGGCGCGCTGGAGCGCGCGCAGGTAGTCGGCGTGCCCGACCTCGAACCAGTGCCGGGTGCTGTCCTTGACCTTCCCCGAGTAGCGCTCGCCGACGCCGGCGGTGACCCGGCGGGCGAACGCGCCGGCCCGCTCCGGCCGGCTGGTGCGCAGCGCGAGCAACCGGGCGAAGAGCACGCTCTGCCAGTGCGCGATGGGGAAGATGCCGGAGTCGGGCTGCACCAGGCCGACCACGGCCAGGGTGGGGTGGCCGGCGGCGAACGCGTTCAGCCAGAGCCGGGGCCGCCCGGTGCCCTCCTCGTCGCCGAGCACGCCGCCGCCCAGGAACTCGAAGCGCGGCAGGTAGCCGGTGGCGAAGACGACCAGCTCGGGGTCGATCTCCCGGCCGTCGGTCAGCTCCACCGTCCGGTCGTGGAACCGGGCCACGTCCGGCACCGGGGTGATCTCCCCGTGCCCGACGTAGTAGACGAGCTGGCTGTTGGCGATCGGGTGGGTCTCGTAGACGCGGTGGTCCGGCTTGGGCAGACCGAACCGGGTCAGGTCGCCGACGGTGAGCCGCAGCGTCCAGTGGTAGAGCCACTGCCGTACCCGCAGCGGCACGCGCAGCGCCAGCAGGGTGTCGTTGACCTGGTCGGCCGGGCGACCGAAGACGTACTTCGGGGCGTACCAGTAGCCGCGGCGGGTGGAGTGCCAGCAGCGGGAGGCCTGCTGGGCGGCCTCGACGGCGATGTCGCAGCCGGTGTTGCCGGCACCGACCACCAGCACCCGCTTGCCGCGCAGCTGGGCCGGGTCCTTGTAGGACGAGGCGTGCATGACCTCGCCGCGGAACTGCTCCAGCCCCTCGTAGCGGGGCAGCTTGGGCGACCAGTTGTGCCCGTTGGCCAGCACCACCGCCGCGTAGCGCGAGGTGCGCTCGGGGCCGTACCCGCCGGTGCTGCGGGTGGTGACGTCCCAGCGGTCCCCCTCGACCGGCTCCACCCGGACCACCTCGGTGCCGAACCAGACGTGCTGGCGCAGGTCGAAGTGGTCGGCGTAACGCTCGAAGTAGGACAGCAGCTGGGCGTGGTGCGGGTAGTCCGGCCAGTCGTCCGGCATCGGGAAGTCGGGGAACTGGGTGAACGGCCGGGACGAGATGAGGTGCGTGCTGGCGTACACCGGGCTGCGGTCGTGCCGCCAGTTCCAGGCCCCACCGACGCCGGTCTCCCGCTCGTAGCAGTCCACGCCGAAGCCGTGTTCGCGGAGGTTCTTCACGGCGGTGAGGCCGCTGGCGCCGGCGCCGATCACGCAGACGGTGTCGCCGCGGTCGGAGACCGGGCGGCCGTCGCGGGTCAGGGCGACCGCCGAGTCCGGGTCGGGGCGGCCGAGGTCGGTGGAGGAGGGCACCGGGGGACATCTCCTTTGTGCGGCACGCGGGCCGGGTCGGTGCGAAATCCTGCCGAGAATGCCCGCCGTTGTCCAGCCCCGCCCGCGCCCGGCGGGGCGGGGCTCAGCCGGCGGCGGGCAGCAGCAGGTCGACCAGGATCGGGAAGTGGTCGCTGGCCTGCCGGGTACGCGGGGTGTCCAGCACGTCGTAGTCGACGACCGTGACGCGCGGGTCGACGAAGAGCGCGTCGATGCGGTGACGGGGGTTCGCGCAGGAGTAGGTGTGCCGGTCGGCCCGGTCCATCGCCACCGCCGCGTCGGTCAGCCCTTCGGCGACCGTCCGCCAGGCCGGCCCGTCCGGCCCCTCGTTCAGGTCGGCGCCGGCCACCACCGGCAGCGTCGCGGCGGCCAGTTCCCGCTTGAACGCGGCGGCCTGCGCGGGCCGCTCCGCCGGGTCGGTGGACAGGTGCGAGCCGGCCAGCAGGAACCGGCTCCCGCCGACCCGGCACTCGGCGTACGCGGCCCCGCGCAGGTGCCGGCCGGGGGTCAGCGGGTAGCGCTGGCAGCGGGTGCCGGTGACCCGGACCCGGAGGCTGGTGAGCAGCACGTTGCCCAGCGACGGCAGCCCGCCGGCGGCCACCACGAGGCCGAACGAGTCGGCCAGCGTGGCGGTCTTCTGCCGCCACCGGAACCGCCGGGGCCCCTCCTGCACGATGACCACGTCGGGCGTGGCGGCCCGGACCACCTCGGCCAGCGCGGCCGTGTCGTCCCGCTGGCTGTGGATGTTGTACGACACCACCCGCAGCGGCACGCCCCCGCCGGGCACCTCAGATCCGCCGGGCGAGGTCGGCGGCGCCGATCACGCCGGCGGTGTTGCCCAGCTCGGCCGGGCGTACCTCGGCCACGGGCAGCCGGCTGCGCTGGGCCAGGGCGTCGGTGTACGACCGGCGGGTGGGGCCGAGCAGCAGCTCACCGGCGTCGATCACGCCGCCGCCGACCACCAGCACCTGCGGGTCGAGGATCTGTGCCATGTCCGCGAGGCTGGTGCCCAGCCAGCGGCCGACCTGCGCGAACGCCTCCGTCGAGACGGGGTCGCCGCCCTTGGCCGCGGCGGTCACCATCGGGCCGGTGACCGCCTCGGCCTCGCCGCCGGCCAGCTCCAGCAGGGCGACGGCGCGGTGCGGCTCCTGGCGGGCGGCGGCGCGGGCGAACCGGACCAGGGCGCTGCCGCTGGCGTACTGCTCGATGCAGCCCAGCCGGCCGCAGCCGCACTGGTGCCCGTCGGGCACGGTGAGCATGTGGCCCAGCTCGGCCGCGATGCCGTTGGCGCCCCGCAGCAGCTCACCGCCGAGCACGATGCCGCCGCCGACCCCGGTGCCGATGGTGAACATGACCATCGAGTCGTCGGCGTGCCGGGCGGCGCCGTAGCGGAACTCCGCCCAGGCGGCCACGTTCGCGTCGTTCTCCACGACCACCGGCAGGCCGGTGGCGTTGCTGACGTACGCGCGCAGCGGCTCGTCCCGCCACGCCAGGTTGGGGGCGAAGAGCACGGTGGACCGGGAGGCGTCGATCCAGCCGGCCGCGCCGATCCCGACCGCCTCGACCGTACGGCCGGTGGCCAGTTCGGCGACCACCTCGATGATGACGTCCCGGGTCTTGGCCACGTCGTCGGCGGGGGTGTCCCGTCGCGTCTGCACGAGCACTGTGCCGGTGTCGTCCACGACACCGCCGGCCACCTTCGTGCCACCGACGTCGACTCCGATGGTCAGCGTCACCGCTGCCAACTCCCCTCTGCTGTGCTGCCCGACGTCGGCCGGACCGGCCGTGCGACGTCAGGATGTCCGGTGCTCAGGCCCCGTCGCCTGGTGCGTCCTCGCCCACCTCGCCGGACGCCCGCGAGGCGGGCACCGCGGGTCGGCCGGCCGGCGGCCGGCGGGTGGCCGGCACGTCCGGCCCGGCGACGTCGACGGGCTCCGGCTCGGCCGCCTCCTCCGCGCGGGTGGCGGCGGACCAGACGTCCTGCTCGGGCGCCGGCTGAGAATCATGCCCGGTACGGGTCGCCTCGCGCCACACGTGGTCCCCGCTCGGGTGCCCGGCGGTCGCCTGGTCGGTGCCCGACCCGGTCGGGGCGGCGGGACCGTCCGGGGCGAACGCGCGCAGCAGGCTGGCCACCCCGGCCGCGAGATCACCCGCGCCGGTGGCGAGGCGTTCGGCGAATTCGGGACTCGGGTCACGCAACGCGGCGATACCCCGGCAGACCGGGCAGACGCAGCACTCCGCCGATCCGGTGGCGAAACGCCCCGGACCGCCGCCGGCCGCCGCGTCCCGGTCGCCGGCGCCGGCCGCGCCGGGGGTGTGACCGAGCACACCGGAGAGGATCCCACCGAGCGGACCCCAGGGACCGGCCCCGGGCGAGGCGGCGGCCAGCCGGGCGCTGGCCAGCAGCATGGCGACGAGACGCTCGGCCTCTTCCCGGGCCGAACCCGGATCAGTGGTGCCCATGGGTCGGCTCCTCTACCGTGGCGACCGGTCGGCCGGTCGGGTCAGTGGGCCGCACCGGGTGCTTCTACCCGGCGCTTGAGCTGCTTCAACGCCGCATCCATGATCATTTTCTCAGCCTTGCGGCGAAACATGCCGAGCATGGCCACGGAGAGCTCCACCTCCAGGGTGTAGGTCACCGTGGTCGTGCCGTCCGGATTCCCGGCCAGGTCGTACGAGCCGCGCTGGGACTTCTGCATCTTCGAGGGCGCCACCAGGTGCCACTCGATCCGGGAGATGTCCTCGGCGTACTCGTAGGCCAGCACGTACTCGTCGGCCATCACGCCCGCGTCGATGGTGAACCGGACCTGGCTGGCGTACCCGTCCTCGTACTCCTCGATCACCTCCGCGCGCCGCACCGCCTCGGCCCACTCCGGGTACCGGGGGAAGTCGCAGATGACCGCCGCCACGTCGTCCGGTGACGCGCCGACGATGATCGACTGGGTGGAGGAGTCCGCCATGGGGGGAGGCTACCCGGCGGGCGCCCGCCCCGCGCCGCTCCACCCCACCCGGGCGCGCGCGGGGTGTCCCAGCAGCCGGGCGGGCAACCTCCCTCCGGCACTCGGCGACGGCGCCGGGTAGGTTTCGACACAGCCGTCCATGGCCGGCCCGGCCAGTGCGAGCACGAGGGAGTGCAGGTGCGCGAGTTCTCCGTCCCGCCGATCGTCACCGTCGGCGACGCGGCCAACCTGACCGACCCGGTCTGGGACAACGCCGAGGTCGCCCCGGACGCCGTGCAGTTCGCCCGGCGGGCCGGCGACGGCGGCGCCTGGACCGACGTGACCTGCCGGCAGTTCCGGGACGAGGTGGTCGCGGTGGCCCGCGGCCTGGTCGCGGCCGGGGTCAACCCCGGCGACCGGGTCGCGCTGATGAGCCGCACCCGCTACGAGTGGACCCTGCTCGACTACGCCATCTGGGCCGCCGGCGGGGTCACCGTGCCGATCTACGAGACCTCCAGCGCCGAGCAGGCCGCCTGGATCCTGGCCGACTCCGGCGCGGTCGCCGTGGTGGTGGAGACCACCGGGCACGCCACCCTGGTCGCCGGCATCCGGGACCGGCTGCCCGCGCTGCGTGAGGTGTGGCAGATCGAGCTGGGCGCGGTGGACCAGCTGGTCACCGCCGGCGACGCGGTCGACCCGGCCGACATCGAGGTACGCCGCAGCACGCTCCGGGCCGACGACATCGCCACCATCATCTACACCAGCGGCACCACCGGCCGCCCCAAGGGCTGCGTGCTGACCCACCGCAACATGTACGCCGACATCGCCAACGCGGTGCCGGTGCTGCCGAACCTGTTCCGCCCGGGCGCCTCCACCCTGCTCTTCCTGCCGCTGGCGCACGCCTTCGCCCGGCTCATCCAGATCGGCGTGGTGCAGGCCCGGGCCACCATGGCGCACTGCGCGGACACCAAGAACCTGGTCGACGAGCTGCAGGAGTTCCGGCCGACCTTCGTGCTCTCGGTGCCCCGGGTCTTCGAGAAGGTCTACAACGGCGCCCGGCAGAAGGCCGAGGCCGACGGGAAGGGCGGCATCTTCGACCGGGCGGAGAAGGTCGCCATCGCGTACAGCGAGGCGCTGGAGACCGCCGACGGGCCGAGCGTGGGGCTGCGCGCCCAGCGCGCCGTCTTCGACCGGCTGGTCTACCGCAAGCTGCGCGCCGCGATGGGCGGCCGGTGCCGGGACGCGATCTCCGGTGGCGCGCCGCTCGGCGCGCGGCTCGGGCACTTCTTCCGCGGCATCGGGGTGACCATCTGCGAGGGGTACGGCCTCACCGAGACCTCCCCCGCGGCCGCCGCGAACCTGCCTACGGCCACCCGGATCGGCACGGTCGGGCGGCCGCTGCCGGGCGTCACCATCCGGATCGACGACGACGGCGAGATCCTCATCTCCGGTGAGATCATCTTCCGGGGGTACTGGCACAACGAGGCGGCCACCGCGGAGGCGATCAGCGCCGACGGCTGGTTCCGCACCGGCGACCTGGGCGAGCTGGACGAGGACGGCTACCTGCGGATCACCGGCCGGAAGAAGGAGATCATCGTGACCGCCGGCGGCAAGAACGTCGCCCCGGCGGTGCTGGAGGACCAGGTCCGGGCGCACCCGCTGATCAGCCAGTGCGTGGTGGTCGGCGACCGGCAGCCGTTCATCGCCGCGCTGGTCACCATCGACGAGGAGGCCCTGCCGAAGTGGCTGGCCGGGCACGGCCGCCCGGAGACCACCGACGTCGCCGGGCTGCGCGACGACGAGGCGCTGCGGGCCGAGATCCAGGACGCGATCGACCGGGCCAACCAGTCCGTCTCCAAGGCCGAGGCGATCAAGGTGTTCCGGATCCTGCCACAGGACTTCACCGAGGCGACCGGCGAGCTGACCCCCTCGCTGAAGGTCAAGCGGCAGGTCGTGCACAAGACGTACGCCGCGGAGATCGCGGATATCTACCGGGGCTGACTACGATCCGTCACGTGCCCGCCTCCACACCCAGCCCGCCCCAGACGCAGCCGCTCGCCGCGGCCGCCCGCCTGGTCCTCCTCGCGCTGGTCGCCGCCCTGACCCTGTTCGCCACCCGCGACGCCGCGGCGCTGTGGTGGATCGCCCTGCTGGGCGTCGCCGGGCTGCCCGCCGTGCTGGCTCCGCAGCACCGGCTGCTCGGGCTGCTCAGCCGCTTCGCCGAGGTGGTGGTGCTCGGGCTGGCCGCCAGCCAGATCGCCGCCGACACCCGGCTGACCGGGGTGACCGGCGGCCTCGGCGCCTCGGCGGTGCTGCCGTACCTGGCCGTGCCGGTCACCGTGACGGCGCTGCGCCGGCGGTTCCGGGAGGGCGCCGCGCTGCTCGCGGTGGCGGCCGCCACCCTGCTGGTCAGCGCCGCGTTCACCGAGGTCGGCGGCGAGCCGCAGCTCGGCCAGCTCGGCTACCTGGCGGTCTGCGCCCAGTGGCTGATCCTGGCCGGCCTCGGCCTGTACACGGCCGGCACCTTCCAGCGGGTGGTGCGGGTGCGCGGGGAGAGCAAGCCCCAGCCGTACGCCGAGGCCACCCGGCTGCTGACCCAGCTGCGCACGGTGGCCCGCCAGCTGCCCGGGGCGACCCTGGACCCGGGGGGCATCTCCGAGCACCTGCTGGAGGAGCTGCGGACGGTGGCCAAGACCGACCGGGGCGCGGTGCTCTCCGCCTCCGGCGGCGGCCGGCTGGTGGTGCTCGCCCAGATCGGCGCGGACCGGGTCGACTGGGAGACCACCCTCGACGCGGACTCCGCCATCGCCGACGCGTGGGCCAGCCAGCAGCCGCAGACCGCCGCCCGCTCGCAGGCCCGCTCTCGGCATGCCGGTGAGGTCTCCGCGCTGATCGTGCCGCTGGTCGCCGGGGTGCGGACGGTCGGCCTGGTGGTGGTCGAGGCGGACGCCCCGCACGCGTACCCGCCGGCGGTGGTGTCCCGGGTGACCGCGCTGACCGGGCCGGCGGCGCTGCGGCTGGAGGCCGCGCTGCTCTTCGACGAGGTGCGCTCGCTGGCCACCAACGAGGAGCGGCAGCGGCTGGCCCGGGAGATCCACGACGGGGTCGCCCAGGAACTGGTGATGGTCGGGTACGGCATCGACAACGCCCTGGCCACCGTGCACGACGACGCCGAGGAGACCGCCGAGTCGCTGCGGACGCTGCGGCAGGAGGTCACCCGGGTGATCACCGAGCTGCGGCTGAGCCTGTTCGAGCTGCGCAGCGAGGTGGACCGGCACGGCGGCCTGGCCGCCGCGATCGCCGAGTACGCTCGCACCGTCGGCGCGTCCGGCGGGCTGCGGGTGCACCTGTCGCTGGACGAGTCCACCGCCCGGCTGCCCGCGGCCACCGAGGCGGAGCTGCTGCGGATCGCGCAGGAGGCGGTCACCAACGCGCGCAAGCACGCCGGCGCGTCGAATTTGTGGGTCACCTGTGAGGTCGACCCGCCGTACGCGCAAATTGAAGTGTCGGATGACGGTCACGGCATCGGTGACCAGCGCCCCGACGGGCACTATGGTCTTGCGATCATGGCGGAGAGGGCGGAACGTATCCGGGGCCGGTTGGAGATCAGGCCGCGGCGACCCAGCGGCACGACCGTGGCGGTGGTACTCGGCTCCTCGCCCCGGCGCGATAAGGTGCGCGGCAGCGCAGCAGCAGAAGGGGAGTAACCCGAGGATGACCACTAGTCCGACACCGGCCACCCGTACCAAGGTTCTCCTTGTCGACGATCACGACCTGATCCGCAAGGGACTGCGGCACGCCTTCGAGCGGGACCGGCAGTTCGAGGTCGTGGGCGAGGCCGCCACGGCCGCCGAGGGTGTGCGCCAGGCCGGCGCCCTCCAGCCGGACGTGGTGATCATGGATCTGCGGCTCCCCGACGGCAGCGGCCTGGAGGCCACCCGCGCGCTGCGTAAGTCCAGCGCCTCGATGGGCATCGTGGTGCTCACCATGTACGCCGGCGACGACCAGCTCTTCGGCGCCCTGGAGGCGGGGGCGAGCGCGTTCGTGCCGAAGACCGCCCCGGCCGACGAGGTGGTGGCCGCCGCCCGGCACGCCGCCTCCTCCCCCAGCGCGTTCACCGCCGCCGACCTGGCCGAGGCCATGAAGCGCCGGCTGGCCCCGTCCGGCCCGCAGCTCTCCCCACGGGAGGGCCAGGTGCTGCGGCTGCTCGCCGACGGCATGAGCGTCGCCGGCATCGCCAAGCAGCTCTTCGTCAGCGAGTCCACCGCCAAGACGCACATCTCGAAGCTCTACGAGAAGCTGGGTGCCGCCAACCGGGCCCAGGCGCTGATGACCGCGCTGCGGCTGGGCCTGCTCGAGGCACCGGACGCCCCCAAGTTCTGACCCCGCACCGACGCCCGTCGGTCAGCGGCCCGCGTACCCGCCCGGGGCGCGGGCCGCTCCGGCATGCCGGGCAACCCCGGCCGCGTACCGTGATCGGACAGTGACGCAACGACGGTGGTCTTTGCACCGCGACCGCGGGCGGGCAGAATACCCGGGTGGTCGCGCGGGCGGGACCCCGCGCGCTGTGAACAAAGGGGCAGAGGCATGCAGCGGCCGGACTGGGCACCCGACTCGATCGACATGGAGCGCCCCAGCGTCGCCCGCATGTACGACTACTACCTCGGCGGCTCGCACAACTTCGCGGCCGACCGGGCCGCCGCCCAGGCGATGATGGCGGCCGTGCCGGAGGCCCCGCTGATGGCCCAGGCCAACCGCGCGTTCCTGCGCCGGGCGGTGCAGTTCCTCGCCGAGTCCGGGGTGCGCCAGTTCCTCGACATCGGCTCCGGCATCCCCACCGTCGGCAACGTGCACGAGGTCGCCCAGCGGATCGACCCGGAGTGCCGGGTGGTCTACGTCGACGTCGACCCGGTCGCGGTGGCGCACAGCCGGGAGATCCTGGCCGGCAACGACCGGGCCACGGTGATCCAGGAGGACCTGCGCCGCCCGGCGGCCATCCTCCAGCATCCCGAGGTGACCTCGCTGCTGGACCTCAGCCAGCCGGTGGCCGTGATGATCGTGGCGGTGCTGCACTTCGTACCCGACGAGGACCGCCCGGAGGAGATCCTGCGGACCCTGCGGTCCGCGCTGCCCCCCGGCAGCTACCTGGTCATGTCGCAGGCCAGCGACGACGACCGGGGCGAGACGGGCGAGCGGGCGGAGGCCGAGCGGGTCTACCGCCGCACCGACAGCCAGCTGTTCATCCGCAGCCGTGCCGAGCTCACCGCGCTCTTCGCCGGCTTCGACCTGGTCGAGCCGGGCGTGGTCTGGGTGCCGCAGTGGCGGCCGGATGCCCCGGAGCAGGCGGAGGACGCGGCCAAGGCGGTCTTCATCGGCGGCGTCGGGCGGCTCGGTGACTGAGCCGGCCGGGCGGGGCCGCTCCTGCCCGGGCACCTTCGCCCGGGCCTGGGCCAAGGCGGTCGCCGGCACGAGCTACCTGCCGATGACCCAGGCCCAGCTGGAGGCGCTGCTGCAACGGCTCACCGAGCGGCTGGCCGCGGCGCTCCGGTCCGAACCGTTCGACCTGCGCATCGGCCAGCAGGTCGGCGCGGAACTGGTCCGCGCGCACATCGCCTCCGCCGAAGGGCTCGGCCGCACCGTGGAGGTCATCCAGCTGCGCCTGGTCCGCGACCTCGGCCTGGTCGCCGAGGACGTCGAGGACCGGATGGCCCGGCTGCTCGCCACCGTCGCCACCGGGTACGCCCGCGCGCTGCGCGACCGCACGCTGGACGAGCAGGAGACCATCCGGCGGGCCGCCATGATGGCCCGGGCACAGGCCGAACGGGCGTTGCGGGACAGCGAGGCGCGCTTCCGGCACCAGGCAACCCACGACCCGCTGACCGACCTGCCCAACCGCACCCTGTTCACCGAGCGGCTCACCGCCGCGCTGACCCGACCGGGCCGCGACGCCGACCGGGTCGGGGTCTGCTTCCTCGACCTGGACCGGTTCAAGGTGGTCAACGACTCCCTCGGCCACCAGGTCGGCGACCGACTGCTGATCGCCGTGGCGGAGCGGCTGCGCGGCGCGCTCGGCGAGCACCTGGTGGCCCGGCTGGGCGGCGACGAGTTCGTCATCCTGGTGGAACGGACCGCGGGCACCGACGACGCGGTCCGGGTGGCCGAGGCGGCGCTCGCCGCGGTGAACGAGCCGGCCCTGGTCGACGGGCACGAGCTGACCGTCTCGGCCAGCATCGGCATCGTGGAGCGGCAGGTGGCCGACACCACGCCGGTGGAGCTGATGCGGGCCGCCGACAGCACCCTGCACTGGGCCAAGGCGGCCGGCGGCGCCCGCTGGTCGCTCTTCGACGCCGACCGCAACCGCCGCGAGCTGGCCCGGTACGCGCTCTCCGCGGCCATCCCCACCGCGCTGGAGCGGGGCGAGTTCTACCTCGACTACCAGCCGCTGACCGCGCTGCGCGACGGCCGGGTGCTCGGCATGGAGGCGCTGGTCCGCTGGCGCCACCCGGAGCTGGGCGTGCTGCGGCCGGACAGCTTCATCGGGCTGGCCGAGGAGACCGGGCTGATCGGGCGGCTCGGCGGCTGGGTGCTGGCCGAGGCGTGCCGGGAGGCCCGGACGTGGGCCGACCAGGCCGGCGACGCCCCGTTCGTCAGCGTCAACCTGGCCGTGCAGCAGGTCCGCCGGCCGGGGCTGGTGGACGAGGTACGCGCGCTGCTGGGGCGTACCGGCCTGCCGCCCGGGCGGCTCCAGCTGGAGATCACCGAGAGCACCATGATGAGCACCGCCGAGGAACCGGTACGCGCCCTGCGGGTGCTGGCCGACCTCGGCGTCCGGATCGCCATCGACGACTTCGGCACCGGCTACTGCAACCTCGCGTACCTGCGGGGCCTGCCGGTGACCGAGCTGAAGGTGGCCGGCGAGTTCGTCACCGGGCTGCGCGCCCCCGCCGACGACCCGGCCAGCCGCACCGACGAGCGGATCCTCGCCGCGCTGGTGTCGCTGGCCCACGCGCTGCGGGTGACGGTGACCGCCGAGGGCGTGGAGACCGCCGAGCAGGCCGCCCGGCTGCGGGCGATCGGCTGCGACGCCGCGCAGGGCTGGCACTTCGGCCGGCCCGGGCCGGCGCGGCAGCACCTGGACCGCTCCCCCGCCCTCTCCGGCACCGGCGCCTGACCGCCGGCTCAGGCAGGCGCGCGGGGCTGGCGGCCGTCCTCCCCGTCCAGGTATGCCAGCACGGCGAGCACCCGCCGGTTGTCGTCGTTGGACGGCGGCATCCGCAGCTTGCTGAAGATGCTGTTGATGTGCTTGCTGACCGCCTTCTCGGTGACGAAGAGCCGGCCGGCGATCGCCGCGTTCGAGCGCCCCTCGGCCATCAGGCCCAGCACCTCCCGCTCCCGGGCGGTCAGGTCCGCCAGCGGCTCCGCGCCGGCCCGGCTGGCCAGCAACTGGGCGACCACCTCGGGGTCCATCACCGTGCCGCCGGCGGCCACCCGGCGCACCGCGTCGACGAACTGGTCGACGTGCGACACCCGGTCCTTGAGCAGGTACCCGACGCCGCCACGCCGGTCGGAGAGCAACTCCCGGGCGTACAGCCGCTCGACGTGCTGGGAGAGCACCAGCACCGGCAGCCCGGGCAGCTCGGCCCGGGCCCGGATGGCCGCCTGCAACCCCTCGTCGGTGAAGGTGGGCGGCAGCCGTACGTCGACCACCGCGACGTCGGGGCGGTGCGTGGTGAGCGCGGGCAGCACCGACGGTCCGTTGTCGACGGCCGCGACCACCTGGCAGCCGAACGCCTCGAGGATGCGGGTCAACCCGTCCCGGAGGAGGGCGAGATCCTCGGCGATGACAACTCGCACGGCAGCTCCATGGTGACGACGGTGGGTCCACCGACCGGACTGGTCACCGTCATCGTTCCATCGAAGGCCGCCAGGCGGCGCCCGACACCCGCCAGGCCGCTGCCCGCCGCCGGATCGGCGCCGCCCCGCCCGTCGTCACCGACCACCAGGGTCAGTCGCCCGTCGGCGTACCGCACGGTGATCCACGCCCGGGACGCCGCGCTGTGCTTCGTGACGTTGGCCAGCCCTTCCGCCACCGCGAAGTACGCCGCCGACTCCACCGGCGCCGGCGGCCGGCCCGGCAGCTCCGCGCTCACCGCCACCGGCAGCGGCACGGACAACGCCAACGCCCGTACCGCACCGTCCAGCCCGCGCTCGGCGAGCACCGGCGGGTGGATGCCCCGGACCAGCCCGCGCAGCTCGGCCAGGGCCTGCCCGCTGGTCTCCCGGGCCTCGGCGAGCAGGCGGCGCACCGCCTCCGGGTCGCGCTGGACGAGCTGCTCGGCCAGCCCGATGCTCATGCTCAACGCCACCAACCGGGCCTGCGCGCCGTCGTGCAGGTCCCGTTCGATCCGGCGCAGCTCGGCCGCCTGGGCGTCGACCGTCTCGGCCCGGGTGACGGTGAGCTGGCGGACCCGCAACGCCAGCGCGGCGGCCCGGGTCGGCGGCAGGAAGAAGCCGGCGAAGGTCAGGTGCAGCCAGACCAGCCAGCGCCCGGCGGCCAGCCCGGCGGCCAGGACCAGCACCCCCAGCGGGACGCAGAGCACCGCCTGGAACAGGTTGTCGATCGGCCAGAACGGCCCGTAGCCGTACCAGACGTCGGCCAGGTGCAGCAGCACCGGCACCCCGAGCGCGCCCTCCAGGCCGTACAGCGGGAGCGCGAACGCGGCCAGGCACACCGCGCCGGTCACCGCGCCGGGCAGCAGCCAGGACAGGTCCCGCCAGGTGGCCGGGTCGGTCACCACCCAACGGAACCGCCGCCACGTGGCGACCTGCGCGCCGGGCGGGGCCGGCAGGTACGGGGTGGGCAGCTCCACCCCGCTCCACCGGGCCAGCCGCCGGTGCAGCCCGGTGCAGAGCCGGACCAGCGCGGTGACCACCGGGAACAGGGCGAACCCCACCCCGAAGGCCGGGATGAGCAGCAGCGCCACCAGCGACAACACGACCAGCAGCACGTGCGTGGTCAGCGACAGCAGGGCGATCAGCAGCCCCTGCGCGGCGGTGACCGCGGCGGGCCGCAGGCCGGCGCGGATTCGGTCGGGTACCCGGCTGTCCACGGCGCCCATTCTCCGGCACCGCCGCGCCGGAAGCGGTGGTGCTGGCACCACCCGGGTCGGCGGGATGACACCCCTGACCGGGGGCGGCCCGGGCCGAAGGATCGGGGATGAGACGGGGGCCGTGCCGGTTCCCGACGGTGACCGACCGAGAGGACAACCGATGTCACCACAACGACTGGCCGGCCTGCCGTCCGGCCGCCGGGGCAGGTACGCCGTGCTGCTGTTCTGGCTGGTGCTGCTGGCGGTGGCCGGGCCGCTCGCGCTGAAACTCGGCGACGTGCAGGACAACTCGACGCTCGGCGCGTTGCCCGCCGGGGCGGAGAGCAGCCGGGCGGCGCAGCGGGCCGCCGACGCCTTCCCCGAGTCGCGGCGGCAGCTCGCCATCGCCGTCTACGTCCGGGACACCGGCCTGACCGACGCCGACCGGGCCCGCGTCGACGCCGACCGGGCGGCCTTCGCCCGGTACGCCGAGGGCGGCGTGGTCTCCCCACCGGTGCCCGCCGCCGACGGCCGGGCGCTGCTGTTCTCCCTGCCGGTCAGCATGGACGAGGACCGGCGCGCCGAGGCGGTCGGCGCGTTGAAGGACCGGCTGACCGACGGCGCCCCGCCGGGCCTGCGCATCGCACTGACCGGCGACGCCGCCGCCGAGCACGACGTCTTCGACGCGTTCGGTGGGATGGACGGCGCGCTGCTGCTGGCGACCGCGCTCACCGTCGCCCTGCTCCTGCTGGTCACCTACCGCAGCCCGGTGCTGTGGCTGATCCCGCTGCTCGCGGTCGGTGCGGCCAACCAGCTCGCCGGCGCGGTGGTCTATCTGCTGGCCAAGCACGCCGGGCTGGCCGTGGACTTCCAGAGCCAGACCATCCTGACCGTGCTGGTGTTCGGCGTCGGCGTGGACTACGCCCTGCTGCTGATCGCCCGCTACCGCGAGGAGCTGCGCCGGCACGCCGACCGGCACCGGGCGATGGCGGCGGCACTGCGCCGCTCGTACGGCGCGGTGTGCGCGTCGGCGGCCACCGTGGCGATCGGGCTGCTCTGCCTGCTCGCGGCGGACCTGCCGGCCACCCGTGGGCTGGGCCCGGTCGGCGCGGTCGGCATCGGCGCGGCGCTGCTGGCCATGACCACCCTGCTCCCGGCGGTGCTGGTGCTGCTCGGCCGGTGGCTGTTCTGGCCGTTCGTGCCCCGCTACAGCGCCGACGCGGACACCCGCGACCGGACCGCCGACCACGGCGGCTGGCGGCGGGTCGCCAACCTGGTCGCCAGCCGGCCCCGCGCGGTCTGGCTCGGCACCGCCGCCGTGCTGGTCGCGCTGACCTTCGGCATCGGCAACCTCAGCGTCGGCCTGACCGACGACGAGTCCTTCACCACCGAGGTCGGCTCGGTCACCGGGCAGCGTCTGATCGCCGCCCACTATCCGGGCGGCTCGGCGGCGCCCGCCGAGATCCTGGCCGCCGCCGGGGCGGCCGACCGGGTGGTGGCCGCCGCCCGCGCGGTGCCCGGTGTCGCCGAGGTGGCCGCGCCGCAGCGGTCGGCCGACGGCCGGTGGGTGCGCGTGACGGCGGTGCTCGCCGACGCCCCGGACAGCGACGCCGCCTGGGACGCGGTGACCGGACTGCGGGCCGCCGTGCACGCGGTGCCCGGGGCGCAGGCCGTGGTGGGCGGACGGACCGCGACGCTGCTCGACGAGCGGCGCACGGTGGACCGGGACAACCTGGTGGTCATCCCGCTGGTGCTCCTCGTCGTCCTGGCGGTGCTGGTGCTGCTGCTGCGGTCACTGGTCGCGCCGCTGCTGCTGATGGCGAGCGTGGTGCTGTCGTTCGCCGCCGCGATGGGGGCCGCCGGGCTGCTGCTCGACGCCATGGGGCACCCCCGGCTGTTCGTCGGGGTCCCGTTGCAGACGTTCCTGTTCCTGGTGGCCCTCGGCGTGGACTACACCATCTTCCTGATGACCCGGGCCCGGGAGGAGACCGCGCTGATCGGGCACCGGCCGGGCGTGCTGCGCGCCCTCACCGTCACCGGCGGGGTGATCACCAGCGCCGGCATCGTGCTGGCGGCCACCTTCGGGTCGCTGCTGGTGCTGCCGCTCGTGCCGTCGGTGCAGGTGGGCGTCATCGTGGCGGTCGGCATCCTGCTCGACACGCTGCTGGTCCGCAGCCTGCTGATCCCGGCGCTCACCCTGGACCTGGGCGTCCGCACCTGGTGGCCGGGGCGGCTGTCCCGCCGCTCCCCGCAGCCCACCTCGCCGCCGCCCGCCCCCGAACCGGCCCTGACGGCGTGACAGCAGCGGCCCCCGGTCAACGCCCGCCGTTGCGCCGGGGGCCCGCTCGACGTCGGACGGTGCCCAGGCCCCGCTCGACGTCGGGCGTCGTGCTCGTGGGCGCCGCTGGGCTGCCGGCGGGGGCCGGTCAGCCGGCGAGCAGGGCGGCCATCCGCTCGGCCTGGGTCTCCCACCGCCACTCCCGCTCCACCCAGGCCCGGCCGGCCGCGCCGAACTGGCGGGCCAGGTCCCGGTCGGCGAGCAGGGTGGCCACCCGGTCGGCGAGCTGGACGACGTCCCGGCCACGCACCACGTACCCGGTCTCCCCCTCCCGGACGGCGTCCGGCGCGCCGCCCGAGTCGCCCGCCACCACCGGGAGCCCGGTCGCGCTGGCCTCCAGGTAGACGATGCCCAGACCCTCCACGTCCAGGCCGCGGTTGCGGGTCCGGCAGGGCATCGCGTACACGTCACCGGCGGCGTAGTGGGCGGGCAGCTCGGCCGACGGCACCGAGCCGGTGAAGACCACGTCGCGGTCCACCCCGGTCTGCCGGGCCAGCTTCTCCAGCGCCGCCCGGTACGGCCCGCCCCCGACGATCAGCAGCGCCGCGTCCGGGACCCGGCGGCGGATCTCCGGCAGGGCGCGGATCAGCATGTCCTGCCCCTTGCGGGGCACCAGCCGGGACACGCAGACCACCACCGGCCGGTCGGCCAGCCCGAGCCGCACCCGCACCCGTTCCCCGTCCACCGCCGGGTGGTAGGTCTCCACGTCCACGCCCGGGGCGAGCCGGCGCAGCTCGGTCACCCCGTCCAGCACCCGGGCCAGCCGGACCCGGGTGTACTCGCCCAGGTAGGTGGTCACGTCGACGCCCCGACCGATCCGGCGCAGCGCCGACCGGGCGCCGGGCAGCGTCGCCCAGCCGGCCTCGTGACCGTGGGTGAGGGCCACCGCGCGCCGGATCCCGGCCCGGCGGCGCAGCCCCGCCGCCAGCAGCCCCAGCGGGGCCGCCGCGCCGAACCACACGGTGTCGCAGTCGTACGCCCGGGCCAGCTTCGCGGCGCGCCGGGCGATCAGCGGGGTGGGCAGCAGCACCTTGGTGCGCTCCCGGACCACCTCGAACGGCTGGTCGGCGTCGAACTTCGCCGCCCCGCGCCAGCTCGACGCGTAGACCACCACCGAGCCGGCGGGCTGGCGGATCGCGAGGTGATGCACGAACGACTGGATGCCGCCGGGGCGCGGCGGGAAGTCGTTGGTGATCAGCAAGGTCCGGCTCATCCGCCGCTCCCCCTGGCGTAGGCGCGGGCGGCGGCCATCCGCTCCACGGTGGACGGATGGCTGGCCGACCAGAGGTACTCCCAGCGGGGCGGGTCCGGGTCGGCGAGGTTCACTCCGGCCAGGCGGCGCTGCATCGCCTCGAAGGTGCCCGGGTCGCCGGTCAGGGCGAGCGCGTGCGCGTCCGCCCGGGCCTCCACCTGCCGCGACACCAGGGCCTGCACCGGGGTGGCCACCAGCCCGGCGATGGTGATCAGCGCGATGAGCAGCGGGAACGCCCGCGGCTGGGCGATCCCGTCGACGCCGGCCAGCCGCAGCAACGGCGGCCACGAGCCGATCAGGAACAGCGCCACCACGGCGGCGGCCGCGCCGAGCGCCCCCAGCACGGTGCCGGTCCAGACGTCCCGGTCCCGGGCGTGCCCCAGCTCGTGCGCCACCACGCTGGTCACCTCCTCCGGGGTGGCCTCGCGCAGCAGCGTGTCGTAGACCACCACCCGCCGGGTCGGCCCCAGCCCGGAGACGTACGCGTTGACCGCCCGGGTCCGCCGCGAGGCGTCGGCGACTAGCACGTCGCGGACCGGCACCCCGTCCCGGTCGGCCAACGCGATCAGCTCGGCGCGCAGCGGGCCGGGCTCCATCGGGGTGAACTTGTTGAACACCGGCTCCACCAGCACCGGCAGCACGAACGACAGCAGCACGACCAGCAGCGCCGCCCCGGCCGCGCCGAGCGCCCACCACCAGCGCGGGGCGAGCCGGACCACCGCGTAGAAGCCGAGCAAGACGAGGGCGCCGATGATCGCGCTGACCGCGTACGACTTGACCAGGTCGACCGCCCAGCCGCTCCAGCCCTGGGTGCTCAGCCCGTAGCGGACGAGCACGGTCTGCCGCCAGGCCGCGAAGGGCAGGGTGAGCAGGTCGGCCAGGAGCAGCACGGCGAGCCCGCCGAGCACCGCCTGGGCGATCCAGTGGTCCCCGAAGGGGCGGCCGGCCAGCTCGACCAGGCGACCGCCCAGCGGGGTGAACCCCAGCACCAGGGCGACCAGCAGGCCGACAGCCAGCGCGGACCACGCGGCCGGGCGCAGCGCGCCGTGGAAGGCACGCCCCCGGGTCACCTGCTCGACCGGCAGGGACCGCAGCGCGGCCAGCTGGTCGGCGCGGGGGGCCGGTGGCCGGCCCCACGGGATCAGCACCGCCCCGGCGACGACCAGCGCGACGACCAGCCCGGCCAGGGTGAGCACCGCCCAGCCGCGCGGGGTCACCGCGCCCCGCCGTCGTATCGCGCCCGAGTCATGCCGTTCCCTTCCGCCGTGACCGCTCATCCTAAGCCCGACCGGCCGCCGCCGGACCCGCCGCCCGCGCCCACCGAACCGCCACCCGACGCCCAGCCACCCGACGCCCGGCCACCCGACACCCGGCCGGCCGGCCGGCGGACGGGCGGACGGGCGGACGGCGGACGGCGGTGGCGACCGCGCGAGTCGCGGCAAAGCGTGGCCTCCACGCCCACGGAAGCCCCGATATGCCGCAACCTGAGTCGATCACCCGCCGGACCCGGAACGCCGCCCGGCCCTGGCCAGGCCGGCGCACTCCCGGCCCACTACCGGGCGCGGCCCCGGGACGGCCGACCCACGACACGGCCGACCCACGGCACGGCGCGGCCCTGGGCCGGCCGGCGTACGCGGTGGTCGGGGACGGGTGGTCAGGCGATCCGGCGGCGGGGCCGGCGGGTGGGCCGGGCGGTCGGCGGCAGCACCTCCACCTCGAAGCCGGCCCGGGCGAACACCTCGATCGCCCGGTGCTCGGCGGGGCCCAGGTCGGCCGCCGGCGAGCCGGTGTCGAGCAGTGCGGTCACCAGGCAGCCGGAACAGCCGGCGCCGCGGATCCCGCAGGTGTCGCAGTCGATGCGCATCAACGCCTCCTGACGCGTCGCCGGTGGCGGACGGGTGACCCCCGACCACCGTCGGTCACCACGACGCTAGGCCAGGGGTGTGACAGAACCGGACAACGAGGCAGCAGCCGCCCCGAACCCGAGCATCGCGCTCAGGAACGGGCGAGCCGGCGCACCAGCGAGTCCGCGCCCAGCGGGTAGGCGCCGTGCCGGCGTACCCCGTCGGCGACCTCCCGGTCGGAGGAGACCACGACGACCGGGCGCCCGGCCGGCTCGGCCCGGACCAGCCGGCGGATCAGCTCGTCGGCGGTCTCTCCCTTGCGGGAGAAGAGCACCCGCACGCCGCGCGGGGCGGGCGGCAGCCCGTGGATGCGCTCGGCGCCGTCGAAGACCACGGTGACCTCGTCCCCGGTCTGCGCGGCGATCCCGCCCAGCCCGCTGATCAGCCGTTTGCGCTGCTGCTCCAGGGACATCTCGCCGAAGCCGCGCTTGGTGACGTTGTAGCCGTCGACGACCAGGTGCGCCTTCGGTAGCGCGAGGAGCTGGTCGAGCCGGGCCGGGTCGTCGGTGTCCCGGGCCCGGGTGGCCGCGCCGGCCTGGGTGGTGGCCGACTGGTCGGCGAACGCGTCGGCCACGAAGTCGGCGGGCATCCGGTCGACCGGTTCCAGCGCCAGCTCCCGGCGCAGCCCCACGGCGGCCTGTCCGATGGTCTCGAGGAGCAGCCAGAGTTTGGCGTCGTCGACGGAGCGGGCCTCCTTGGCGCTGGCCCGGGCCAGCCCGGCCGCGGCCTCCGCCTCGGCCAGCCGGGCCCGCGCCCGGCGCAGCTCGGCGTCCGCGTCGGCCGCCGCCCGCGCCGCCCGGCCCCGCTCGGTGGCCAGCATCTCGCTGGCCTTGCGCTCCCGGGCCTGGGTCTCCCGGAGGGTACGCGCCAGTTGGCGGGCCTCCTCGCGGAGCTGCCCCAGCTCCTCCCGGACCCGGGCCAGCTCGTCGCGGAGCTTCTCCGCCTCGACCCGGGCCACCGCCCGGTCGTGCTCGGCGCGGCTGGCCCGCTGCTCGGCCTCCCGGACCAGCTCGGCGACGACCGCGCTGTCCGCCTCGGCGCGTACCGCGGCCCCGCTGGCCTCGATCAGTTCGCGCCAGCCGCGTGGCCGGGCCAGGTAGGCCAGGGCGGCCACCTCGACCGGGTCGGCGGCGGCCGGTGCGGTCCCTTCGACGACCGCGGCACCGAGGTCACCGGCGTCGGCCAGCACCCGCGCGGTGACCCGCTGCCGGAACAGCGGGTCGGCGGTGAGCTGGGCGGCGATGGCCGCGGCGCCGAGCCGGGCCCGCCGGTTGGGGGCGAACTTGGCCACCCGGCGGAGCGGGACGGGCACCTCGTCGGCGGGCAGGCCCGGCAGCACGGTGGCGGTCAGCGTGACGATCCGCTGGCGCACCGGCTCGGGGAGGACGGGCTCCGGCTCGGGGGCCGCGGCCGGGACGTCCGGGCCGGCGTCGGCCGGCGGGTCGGGCGGGGTCTCACCGATCTCGGGCCCGCCGACCACCGGCTCCTCCGCGGAGAAGCGGTCGTCGTGCGGCTCGGTGAGGGGCATGTGGCAAGTCTCCCACCCCGAACGGGCCCACCGCCCGGTGAGTGAGCCGATCTCTCATCCTACCCTGCGGTGACGGTTGGGACCGCTGGGACGGGAGTGTCGGACCCGGCCGCTACCGTCCCGCGGGTGACCGCAGCGGAGTACGTCCAGGAGGCGCTGGCCGGCCTGGACCGGGTGGCGGGCGGCGGGGTCGACCCCGCGCTGCCGCTCTACGCGACCACCTTCGTGGTGGTCGACCTGGAGACCACCGGCGGCGCGCCCGACGGCGGCGGCATCACCGAGATCGGCGCGGTCAAGGTACGCGGCGGCGAGGAGCTGGGCGTGCTGGCCACCCTGGTCAACCCGGGGGTGCCGATCCCGCCGTTCATCACCGTGCTGACCGGCATCACCCAGGCCATGCTGCTGCCCGCCCCGCCGATCGAGCAGGTGCTGCCGAGCTTCCTGGAGTTCATCGCCGACACCGTGCTGGTGGCCCACAACGCCCCGTACGACGTGGGTTTCCTCAAGGCCGCCTGCGTCAAGCACGGTTACCGCTGGCCGAACCCGCGGGTGCTGGACACCGCGGCGCTGGCCCGCCGGGTGCTGACCCGCGACGAGGTGCCGAACCGCAAGCTGGGCACCCTGGCGGCCTACTTCCGCACCGCCACCCAGCCGACCCACCGCGCGCTGGACGACGCCCGGGCCACCGTCGACGTGCTGCACGGGCTGATCGGGCGGCTCGGCGGCCACCGGGTGGACACGGTCGGCGAGGCGATCGAGTTCGCCCGGGCGGTCACCCCGACCCAGCGCCGCAAGCGGCACCTCGCCGACGGGCTGCCGAAGGTGCCCGGGGTCTACATCTTCCGGGCCGCCGACGACCGGCCGCTCTACGTGGGCACCTCCGGCGACATCGCCACCCGGGTGCGCAGCTACTTCACCGCCGCGGAGAAGCGGGCCCGGATCTCCGAGATGCTGGCCGCCGCCGAGCGGGTGGAGGCGGTGGAGTGCGCCCACTCGCTGGAGGCGGAGGTGCGCGAGCTGCGGCTGATCGCGGCGCACGCGCCGCCGTACAACCGCCGCTCGAAGTATCCGGAGCGGCAGGTCTGGCTGAAGCTGACCGACGAGGCGTACCCGCGATTGTCCATCGTGCGCGACCTCGCCCCGACCGACACCGCCTACCTCGGCCCGTTCCGGTCCAAGCAGGCCGCCGAGCTGGCCGCCGCCGGCTTCCACGACGCGGTGCCGCTGCGCCAGTGCACGCACCGGCTCTCCCGGCGCACCACCATGCCGGCCTGCGCGCTGGCCGAGCTGGGTCGCTGCCCGGCGCCGTGCGAGCACCGGATCAGCCCGGCGGAGTACGAGGACGTCGCCGCCGCCCCGTTCCGCACGGCCACCACCGACGACCCGCGGGTGGTGGTGGACGCCCTGCTCACCCGGATCGAGGCGCTCTCGGCCGCCCAGCGCTACGAGGAGGCGGCGGTGGTGCGTGCCCGGCTGGCCGCGGTGCTGCGCGCGGCGGTGCGGATGCAGCGGTTGGCCGCGCTGACCGGGATCGCCGAGCTGGCCGCCGCCCGCCCGGCCGCCCGGGGCGGCTGGGAGCTGGCCCTGATCCGGCACGGCCGGCTGGCCGGCGCGGGCGTCTCCCCGCCCGGCGTCCACCCGCGACCGACCATCGCCGCGATCCGGGCCACCGCGGAGACGGTGCTGCCGGGGCACGGTCCGGTCCCGGCGGCCACCGCCGAGGAGACCGAACGCATCCTGTCCTGGTTGGAGCGACCGGAGACCCGGCTGGTGGAGGCCTCCGCCGGCTGGGCGTCCCCGATCACCGGCGCGGGCCGGTTCCGGGCCCTGTTGGCGAAGGCGGAGAACGGAGGGTCCCGGCAACTCTCGACCGAACGCTCATGACCAACTGTCCGATCGGACGACGTCACCTCGCTTAGGCTGTTGGAGAAGTGCAGTCCTGCCCGATTCGCGGGCCTGCTCCCGGTCGTCGGTCAGGGCGGCCCTGGGGGCCCGGGTGAGGAGGTGTCCCAGGTGGACGTCGACGCCGGACACGGCGCCGCCCTGGGCGGCGCCCTTCCGACCCAGCCTGGCGACCTGCCGCTGACCCGCCGGCTGCGCTCCCTGCTCACCTGGCCCACCACCGACAACGACCCGGTCACCGCGCTGGTCCGCGCGCACCGCGGGATCCACGCCAACGCCGACGCCTCGGTGCTGCGCCGGGCCTACACGATCGCCGAGAACATGCACCGCGGCCAGTTCCGCAAGAGTGGCGAGCCGTACATCACCCATCCGCTCGCGGTCGCCCAGATCTGCGCGGACCTCGGCATGGACACCACCACCCTGGTCGCCGCGTTGCTGCACGACACCGTCGAGGACACCCGCTACACCCTCCAGGCGCTCCAGGAGGACTTCGGCGGCGAGGTGGCCCACCTGGTCGACGGGGTGACCAAGTTCGACAAGGCGTTCTACGGCACGGCCGCCGAGGCGGAGACGGTGCGCAAGATGATCGTCGCGGCCGGCAAGGACGTCCGGGTGCTGATCATCAAGCTGGCCGACCGGCTGCACAACATGCGCACCCTCGGCGTGCGGTCCGCCGCCTCCCGGGAGCGGATCGCCCGCAAGACGCTGGAGGTGCTGGTCCCGCTCTGCGACCGGCTCGGCATCCAGACCCTCAAACGCGAACTGGACGACGTGGTGCTGCTGCACCTGCATTCCGAGGAGCACGCGCGGATCGCCCGGCACGTGCACGACCGGCCGGGCTGGGACGCGTACCTCGACGACGTGGTGGCCCGGACGAAGGTGGCGTTGCGCCGCAACCGGGTCGACGCCGAGGTCTCGCCCCGACCCCGGCACCTCTACTCGATCTGGAAGGACACCGTGGCCGGCGGGCACGCGGCGCCGTACGACCTGCCCCGCATCGCGATCGTGGTGGACGGTCCGGCGACGGACTGCTACGCCGCGCTGGGTGCGGTGCACGGGTTGTGGCGGCCGGTGCCGGGCCGGTTCAAAGACTTCATCGCCTCGCCGAAGAACAACCTCTACCGGTCCCTGCACACCAGCGTCTGCGGTCCGCACGACCGGACCGTGGAGGTGCTGATCCGCACCGAGGAGATGCACCGCGACGCCGAGTACGGCATCGCCGCGCACTACCGCTTCCCCCGGGCGACCGGCCGGGCCACCGACCGCGCCGACGAGCTGACCTGGCTGCGCCGGGTGCTCAACTGGGAGCAGGAGACGGTCGACCCGACGCAGTTCATGGAGTCGCTGCGCTGCGACCTGGCGGAGGCCCAGATCCAGGTGGTCGCCGACGGGCGGCAGGTGGTCCTGCCGGCCGGCGCCACCCCGGTCGACCTCGCCTACGAGTTGGGCACCGAGCGGGGCGACCACTGCCTCGCCGCGCGGATCAACGGGCGGCTGGCGCCGCTCTCCTCCGAACTGGAGGACGGCGACGTGGTGGAGATCTTCACCGAGAACGACGCGGAGAGCGGGTTCGAGGCCGACGCGGCCCCACGCGGGCCGCGCCGCGAGTGGTTGGGCTTCGTCAAGTCGCCGCACGCCCAGATGCAGATCAACCGCTGGTTCGCCGAGCACACCGAGCCGGGCATCTCGATCGCCGACAAGGTACGCCTGGGCCGGGCCACCATCGGCCTGACCCTGCGCAAGCACAACCGGGGGCTGGCCAGCGACCTGCCGCTGCTGCGCCTCTCCGAGGAGCTGGGCTACCCCGACCTGGAGACCCTGCTGGTGGCGGTCTTCGACCGGGCGGTCGAGCCGGACGCCGTGGTCGAGCAGCTGATCGATCTGGTCGACCACCGCCAGTAGGTGAACGCCCGTCGCCCGGGCGGGCCGCGCGGCAACTAGCCTTACGGGCATGATCCCCCGCGCGCGTGCCACCGGACGGGCCCTCGGCTACCAGCTCTTCTACCGGCTGCCCGTGCCGCTGCGGCGGCGGCTGGTCCGTCTCGCCGTGCCGAAGTACATCGTCGGCGCGGTCGCGCTGGTCCGGGACGCCGAGGCCGAGGGGGCGGGGCGGATCCTGCTGCTGCGCCAGCCGCCCGGACACAGCTGGACCCTCCCGGCCGGCCTGCTCCAGCGCGGCGAGGCTCCGGTGGTCGGCGCGGCCCGCGAGCTGTACGAGGAGTCTGGCGTCCGGCTCGCCCCGGAGCGGCTCCGCCCGGCGGTGCCGAACGCGGTGGTGCACGCCAAGGGCTGGGTGGACGTGGTCTTCGAGGCCGAGGTGCCGGCCTCCACGACGGAGTTGAGGGTGGACGGCGCCGAGGTCTACGAGGCGGCCTGGCATCCGCTGGACGACCTGCCCCGGCTGAGCCGGGCCACCGCCAACCTGCTCGCCCACTACGGCATCGGCCCGCGCGCCGGCGACACGCCGCCGGCGCCGCCGTCCGGCTCGTGACCGGCCCCGGCCCGCGCCGGCCGGGTGGCGCACGACGGGCGACCGGCCCGGCCGGCCCGGACCGACCCGCGGGCCCGGCTGGCCGGGCCGGCACCGGCCCTGCCGGCGGCGAGCGCCCCACCGGCCCCGACGGCCCGAACGACCTGGACCACCGCGACGACCGGGACGGTTCCGCCGCCGGTGGGCACCCCGCCGGCCCGAACCGACCCGACCGACCGGACGAGCGCGACAACTCGAACCGGCCCGACCGACCGGACAGACGCGACGTCCCGGACCGGCCCGATGGCCCGGACCGGCCCCACCGACCGGACAGACGCGACGCCCCGGACCGACCCGATGGCCCGGACCGATCCGACCGACCCGATGGCCCGGACCGATCCGACCGACCCGATGGCCCGGACCGGACCAGCAGGCCCGACGGACCCGGTGGTCCGGACGGCGCGGGCGGGTCCGGCGGGTCCCGGGGCACGGGGTCGAGCGGCCCGGGCTGGCGGGCGGCGGTGGACGTCTGCGCGGTGGTGCTCGCCGCCGGCGAGGGCACCCGGCTGCGACCGCTGACCGAGCGGGTGCCCAAGGCGCTCTGCCCGGTCGGCAACGTGCCGCTGCTGGACCGGGCCCTGGCCCGGCTCGCCGGGCTCGGCCTGACCGGCCCGGGGCGGGTCGCGGTGAACGCCTGCTACCTGGGCGAGCAGGTGGTCGCCCGGGTCGGCGACCGGGCCCGGCTCTCGGTCGAGCCGGGTGCGCCGCTGGGCACCGCGGGCGGGCTGGGCAACCTGCGGGACTGGATCGCCGGCCGGGGTGTGCTGGTCGGCAACGCCGACGCGTACCTGGCGGATCCGGACGCCCCGCCGGGGCCGGACGTGGCGGCGCTGTTGGACGGCTGGGACGGGCGGAGCGTACGCCTGCTCGGCCAGCCGGCCGACGACCCGGCGGCCCCCGGCACCTTCAGCGGTCACCGGTTCGTGGGGTTCTCGCTGCTGCCGTGGCGGTTGGTCCGGGACCTGCCGGCGACCTTCGGTGACCTGGTCCGGGCGGTGTGGCGGCCGGCGGAGGCCGCCGGCGCGCTGCAGGTGGTGCCCTACCGCGGTGTCTTCGTCGACACCGGCACCCCGGCCGACTACCTGGCGGCCAACCTGCACGCGGCCGGCGACGGCTGCCTGGTCGACCCGTCGGCGACGGTGACCGGGCCGGTGCGCCGGGCGGTGGTCGGGGCGGGCGCGATCGTGCGCGGCGCGGTCACCCGGGCGGTGGTCTGGCCCGGCGCGACGGTACGGGCGGACGAGCGGCTCACCGACGCGATCCGGGTCGGCGCGGACCTGACCGTCCCGGCGGGGCGAATCGAGCGGCCGGGGACGGCGTGAACGGCACAACCTCTAGCATGGGCGACGACGCCGACGAACGGAGAGATGTCCCGTGATCACCGCGATCGTGCTGATCGACTGCGCCACCGACTCCATTCCCGAGGTGGCCGAGACCCTGGCCAACCTGCCCGGTGTCAGCGAGGTCTACTCGGTGGCCGGGCACGTCGACCTGATCGCCATGGTGCGGGTCCGCGAGTTCGACCAGATCGCCCAGGTCATCGCCGGCAGCATCTCCAAGGTGCCGGGCGTGATCAACACGCAGTCGCACATCGCGTTCCGGGCGTACTCGCAGCACGACCTGGAGGAGGCGTTCGCGATCGGGCTGGCCAACGCCGACTGAGCACGCCCGCCGGTGGCCGGGCCAACGCCGACTGAGCACGCCCGCCGGCCGGCTGAGCACGCCGGTGGCCGGCCCACCCCGGCGGGGCGGGCCGGCCACGGTCGGCCGTGCGGTGGGTCAGCTCTGGCCGGGCACCGGGGTCTCCGTGGTGCCCGGAGCGGGCTCCTCGGTGCCGGTGCCACCCGGAGCCGGCGACTCGGTCTCGGTGCCACCCGGAGCCGGCGACTCGGTACCACCCGGGCTGGGCGTGCCGCTGGCGCTGGCCTGCGGGACCGGGACACCCAGGGTCTGGGCCAAGGCCACCAGGGCGTCGTAGTGCGCCTGGAGCACCGGCAGGGCGTCCTGGGCGATCTGGACCACCGACTGCTCGGAGCCCTGCGAGATCTCCGTCTGGGTGGCCTGGATGGCCTGGACGTGGCCGGCCAGCTGGGCGGTCACCCACGCCTTGTCGAACTCGGCGCCGCTGACGTTGTTCAGCTTGTCGAGGACCTTCTGCTGGTCGGCCGTCGGGTCGCCCGGCAGCTGGACGTTGAGCTGCTGCGCGGTGGACTGCACCGTCTGGTCCAGCTGCGTGTGGTCCGTGACGAACATCTTGCCCAGGTCCTTGACCTGCTGGTTCTTGCCCTTCTGCTGCGCCAGGTTACCTGCCGTGATCTCGAACAGGTTGACCTGGTGCACCGCCTGCAGGTACTGGGTGTCCTGCGTCGACGGCTGCGCCGCGGCCTGCGCGGCCGCTGCGGGTGCCAGGCCGACGAGCACCAGCGCGGCCAGCAGGCCCAGGCGTTTGATTCCCAACATGCTTTCCCCCCCTTGAGACGTTGGACCGCACGGATACCCGGCTGACCGGGGTTATTCCTGCGATTCCACCCGTCCGTGTCGGGGGGCGGCGAGGTGGCGGAGCGGCACCGCCGGTCACCTGACGGGCGGGACGGGACGAACGGCCCGGAAACGGGCCGTGGCGCCCGCCGGAGATCCGGCGGGCGCCACGGTGTGTCGGCTCTCGGGGGTCAGCGCCGGCTCTCGCCGCTGCCGATCTCCTCGCGCTCCGCTCGGGGCTCGACCGGCGGGTGCCCCGGCGAGACCGGCGCCTCGGCCGGCTTCTCGATCGGGTAGAAGAAGCCCCGGATGGCCGGGCCGAGGGCCCCCAGCCGGTTCATCTTCTTGGGGACGACCCAACCGACGTAGTCCAGCGCCGGGCCGTGGCCGTCGTGCCCGTCGACCGCGGTGAGCGGCTGGTGGACCTCGACGAACCGGCCGTCGGGCAGCCGCTTGATGATGCCGGTCTCCACGCCGTGGGCCAGCACCTCCCGGTCGTGCTGCTGGAGACCCAGGCAGAGCCGGTAGGTGAAGTAGTAGGCCAGCGGCGGGACGACCAGCAGCCCGATCCGGCCCGCCCAGGTCATCGCGTTCAAGCTGATGTGGAACTTGTCGGCGATGACGTCGTTGGCGCCGGAGAGGGTCAGCACGATGTAGAAGGCGACCGCCATGGCGCCCACGCCGGTCCGGGCCGGTACGTCCCGGGGCCGCTGGAGCAGGTTGTGGTGCTTGTAGTCCTTGAGGCGGCGCGCCTCCAGGAACGGGTACATCGTCGACAGGCCGACCAGGATTCCCGGCAGCACGACCGTCGGCCAGAACAGCGGCGGGATGACGTACCCGTCGCCGATCGGGATGGAGATCTCCCAGGCCGGCATGAGGCGGGTCGAGCCGTCGAGGAACATGACGTACCAGTCGGGCTGGCTGGCCGCCGAGACCACCCACGCCTCGTACGGGCCGAAGTACCAGATCGGGTTGATCTGGAACAGGCCGCCGAAGAGCGCGATCACGCCGAAGACGACCATGAAGAAGCCGCCCTGCTTGAGCGCGTAGCGCGGGAACATCCGTTCGCCGACCACGTTCTCGTTGGTCCGGCCGGGGCCGGGCCACTGGGTGTGCTTCTGCTTGAACACCAGGCCCAGGTGCACGCTGATCAGCGCCACCAGCAGGGCCGGGATGAGCAGCACGTGGGCGATGAAGAAGCGGCTGATGATGATGGTGCCCGGGAACTCCCCGCCGAAGATCGACGAGCTGACCCAGGAGCCGATCACCGGGATCGACAGGATGATGCCGGAGGCGATCCGCAGGCCGGTGCCGGAGAGGCCGTCGTCCGGCAGCGAGTAGCCGGTGAAGCCGGCCAGGAAGCCGACCCAGAACAGCAGCGAGCCGATGATCCAGTTCGTCTCCCGCGGCTTGCGGAACGCGCCGGTGAAGAAAACCCGCAGCATGTGCACCACGATCGCGGCCATGAACAGCAGCGCCGCCCAGTGGTGCATCTGCCGCATGATCAGACCGCCCCGGACATCGAACGAGATGTCCAGGCTGGAGGCGTACGCGGCGGACATCGGGGTGCCCCGCAGCGGGGCGTAGCTGCCGTCGTAGACCACCTCGGTCATCGCCGGCTCGAAGAAGAAGGTCAGGAAGACACCGGTCAGCAGCAGGACGATGAACGAGAAGAGCGCGATCTCGCCCAGCAGGAAGGACCAGTGGTCGGGGAAGACCTTGTTCAGCAGCTTGCGCAGCGGGGTGGCCACCTGGAAGCGGTCGTCCACCGCTCCGGCGGTCTTGGCCGGCAGCGCGGCCGGATCAAACTTTCGGCGCTTCATGGCCGCTCCCAGAAGTCGGGACCGATGGTTTCGGTGTAGTCGGACTTCGCCACGAAGAAGCCCTCCTCGTCGACCTCGATCGGCAGCTGCGGCAGCGGCCGGTTCGCCGGGCCGAAGACCGGCTTGGCGTTGTCGGTGATGAGGAACTGCGACTGGTGGCAGGGGCAGAGCAGGCGGTTGGTCTGCTGCTCGTAGAGGCTGGCCGGGCAACCGGCGTGCGTGCAGATCTTGGAGAACGCGACGAAGTTGCCCCACATGAAGTCGCCGTGTCCCTTGGTCGCGTTCGCCGCGCGGGACTTCTGCGCGTCGTCCTCGCGCAGGTGGATCAGCAGGGTGGGCGAGTCGGCGTACTTGTTGCTCACTCCGCCGTCGACGCCCGGGAAGACCGTGAGCTGGCCGCCGACGCTGACGTCGGCGGGCCGGATCGGCCGGCCGTCCTCGCGGATCAGCCGGATCTTGGTCTTGCCGCCGTCGGCCGGCGCGAAGCCGGTGGTGAACATCTGGTTGTTGTCGTGCGGGTTCTTGATCAGCCCGCCGATCAGCGGCGCCGCGGCGACCGCGCCGACCGGCGCCAGGCCGGCGAGCAGCGAGATGCCGAGCAGCGGACGGCGCCGCACGCCCATCTCGTCGGCCATGTAGAGCATCGTCTGGCCGGTGATCTTGCGCTCCTCCGGGGGGCCCGGCTGGTCGTGCCGGTCCTGGATCGAGACCTCCTTGGGCAGCAGCTTCTTGCCCCAGGTGAGGATGCCGAAGCCGATGCCGAGCAGCGCGACGCCGAGGGTCAGACCGAGCAGCGGGGTGTAGAGCTTGTCGCCGCCGCGACCGGCCTCCCACTGCCAGGGCCACCAGATGTAGATGATCAGGAACGCGGTGGCGGCCAGGCCGGTCAGCAGGAAGAACGAGGCGACGGTACGGGTAACCCGGCGCTCGGCCCGGCTGCCCGCGACCACCTGCGGCTCGTAGTGGACGATCTCGATGTCGTCCCGCCGGGCGCCCTCCTGGACGATGTCGAACCGGGACACCCGGGGGTCGTTCACGTCGAGCGGCTCCCGGCCCTGCGGGGCCTGGTGCTCGGTGTGGGTGCTCATGCCGTCACCTCGCTACGGGTGACGCCGGGGGTCGGCGTCACAGCACTGAAACGAATGATCCGCTCGGTCACGACTTGCCCGCAATCCACAGGCTCGCGAAGACCAGCGCGACGATGCCGACCAGGAAGATCGCCAGACCCTCGGTCGACGGGCCGTACCGGCCCAGGTTGAAACCGCCCTGGTCCTGGTCGTGCTTCAGGGTCTCCTGGATGTAGGCGATGATGTCCGCCTTCTGCTCCGGAGTGATCTGGTTGTCACCGAACACCGGCATGTTCTGCGGGCCGCTCAGCATCGCGGCGTAGATCTGCCGGTCGCTGGCCGGGTGCAGGCTCGGCGCGTACTTGCCGGAGGAGAGCGCGCCGCCGCCACCGCCGAAGGCGTGGCACTGCGAGCAGTTGATCCGGAACAGCTCGCCACCGGTGGACACGTTGGCGCCCTCGCGCAGGTTGCCGTTCGGCACCTGCGGGCCGCCGCCCAGCTCCTGGATGTACTGGCCGAGCTGGCGCACCTGCTCGTCGGTGAACTGCGGAGGCTTGCGCATGGCCTGGGCCTCCTGCCGGGCCATCGGCATGCGACCGCTGCTGACCTGGAACTCGACCGAGGCCGATCCGACGCCGATCAGGCTCGGACCGCGACCCTCGACGCCCTGGGCGTTGCGACCGTGACACGTCACACAGCTCACGTCGAACAGCGCCTTGCCCTCGTTCGCGGCGGCGCTCAGGGGCGGGTTGTCCTGCGCCTGCACACCGGGGGCGAAGGCGGTGTAGGCGCCGCCGGCCAGCATCAGCGCGGCGGCCAGCCGGACCGCGGCACCCAGCCGGCGGCGGCCCCTGCTGCGCGCTACGGGCCGCCCGCGCAGCCGCGCGAGCAGACCGCGTCGGCGGTCGTTGTCAGAAGTCATGACCTGTGTCCTTAACCGGTTGACCTTGTCTCAGGGGACGGAGCAGCGGCGCGGTTCGTGACGCGCCAAGATCACTGGAGCCAGTAGATCATGGCGTAGAGCCCGATCCACACGACGTCGACGAAGTGCCAGTAGTAGGACACGACGATGGCGGACGTCGCCTGCGCCGGGGTGAACCGGCCCATGGTCGTACGGACCATGAAGATGATGAAGGCGATCAGACCGCCGGTCACGTGCAGGCCGTGGAAGCCGGTGGTCAGGTAGAACATCGACCCGTACCCGTCGGCGTTGATCTTCACGCCCTCGTGGACCAGGTTGCGGTACTCGTTCGCCTGGCCGAGGACGAAGATCAGACCCATCACGAAGGTGAGGGTGAACCACCGGCGGAGGGCGTGCACGTCGCCCTTCTCGGCCGCGAAGACACCGAGCTGGCAGGTCACCGAGGAGAGCACCAGGATCACCGTGAAGGTGGTCGCATAGGGGATGTTCAAGATCTCGGTGTGCTTCTCCCACTGCTCCGGCGCCGCCGCGCGGATCGAGAAGTACATCGCGAACAGCGCCGCGAAGAACATGAGTTCGCTGGAGAGCCACACGATCGTCCCGACGCTGACCATGTTGGGTCGCGTCAGGGAGTGGATCCGGCTCTTGTCAATGGCTGGGGCCGCAGTCACGCGGTCATTATTGCCCTTGACCGGGACCGACGATCAGCGGGGTGGCAAACCTGCGCCAACAGTGGCCCGATCGGGGTGGTCCGCTTCGCCTGACCTACCCTGAAAAGCGTGCTGCACGTCGATCCGATCTTCGCCGCCACCTCGAGTGCCGTCGCGACCACCCTGGCCGACGGCGGCGGGAGCGTCCCGCCGTTCACCGTCGCCCGGGTCTTCACCGAGGTCCAGCTCGACAACTGGCTCGGCCTCGCGCTGGTGCTCGCCGCGGGCCTGTACCTCTACGGGGTGTACCGGCTGCGGTTGCGCGGCGACCGCTGGCCGGCGATCCGTACGATCTGTTTCCTCGGCCCGGGCCTGGGCGGCATCGCCGCGGTGACGCTCAGCGGCCTGGGCGCCTACGACACCACGCTGCTGTCGGTGCACATGGTGCAGCACATGGTGCTCGCCATGGTCGCGCCGATCTTCCTGGCCCTCGGCGCGCCGATCACCCTGGCCCTGCGCACCCTGCCGCTGCGGCCCCGCAAGCGGCTGCTGGCGATCGTGCACAGCCGGGTCGCCCGGGTCTACAGCTTCCCGCTGGTGGCCTTCGCCATCTTCGTGGTGAACCCGTTCGCGCTCTACTTCACCGACCTGTACGGGTACACCCTCGCGCACGACTGGGCGCACGAACTGGTGCACGCCCACTTCATCGCCACCGGCTGCGTCTTCTTCTGGCCGCTGCTCGGCCTGGACCCGCTGCCCGGGCGCTGGCCGTACCCGGCCCGGGCGCTGCTGATGGTGCTCTCCGTGCCGTTCCACACCGTGCTCGGGCTCACCATCATGCAGAGCACCACCCTGTTCGGCGGCGACTGGTACCCGTCGCTGCACCTGAGCTGGTCGGACCCGTGGAACGACCAGGTGGTCGCCGGCGGGGTGCTCTGGGCCGGCGGCGAGTTCGTCAGCGTCACCATGCTGGCCGTGCTGGTGGTCCAGTGGATCAAGCAGTCCGAGCGGGAGGCCCGCCGGCTGGACCGCGAACTGGACCGCCAGGAGGCCCGCGAGCGCGCCGCGGAGGCGAGCGCCTGACCGACAGGGCGGAGCGACGGGCCGGATGTGACGCCCGCTACGATCAGCGGGCAGCTACGAGGTGGGAGCAAGTAAGGCATGAGCGATCGTCTGTGCACCGTCCTGCTCTACAGCGACGACCCCAAGGTCCGCGACCGGATGCGGCTCGCGGTCGGCACCCGACCCGCGCCGGGGCTCCAGATCGAGTTCGCCGAGGCGTCCGAGTACGCCGAGTGCATCCGGCTGGTCGACGACTACGAGATCGACCTGCTCCTGCTCGACGGTGAGGCCAGTCCCGGCGGCGGCATCGGGATCGCCCGCCAGGTCAAGGACGACCGGGACGACGCCCCGCCGACCTGCGTGGTGATCGCCCGGGCCGCCGATCGTTGGCTGGCCGCGTACGCCGAGGTCGACGCCACCCTCACCTACCCGCTCGACCCGGTGACCGCCGGCACCACCGTCGCGGAACTGCTGCAGCGCACCGCCGCCGCGGCCTGATCTCGCACCCTCGGCGTCACGGCGACGCGGCCGTGCCGCCCCTCCGGCCATGATCCGGTCCTGAGCCGCCGCCCGGGCGGCGCCGCCGGGCGGATCGGCCGCCACACCCGCCCTCCACGCGCTCGGGAGGCCCGCCATGGGCGAACGGACCTGGCCGCTGCTGCTCAACGCGCTGCTGCGCGGTGAGGAGCTCTCCACCACCGACGCCGCCTGGGCGATGGACGAGATCATCACCGGCGCCGCCAGCCCGGCCCAGGTGGCTGGCTTCGTGGTGGCGCTGCGGGCCAAGGGCGAGACCCCGGCCGAGCTGGCCGGCCTGGTGGCGGCGATGCTCAACCGGGCGGTGCCGGTCGAGCTGCCGGAGGAGGTCCGGGCCACCGCGCTGGACGTGGTCGGCACCGGCGGCGACCTGGCCCACACGGTCAACATCTCCACCATGGCTGCCCTGGTGGCGGCCGGCGCCGGGGTCCGCGTGGTCAAGCACGGCAACCGGGCCGCCTCCTCCTCGTGCGGCACCGCCGACCTGCTCGAACACCTCGGCGTGCCGCTGGACCTGACGCCCGAGCAGGTGGCCCGGTGCGTCACCGAGGCCGGCATCGCCTTCTGCTTCGCGGGCCGCTTCCACCCGGGCATGCGGCACGCCGGCCCGGTCCGCCGGGAGATCGGCGTGCCCACCGCGTTCAACTTCCTCGGCCCGCTGACCAACCCGGCCCGCCCCCGGGCCGGCGCGGTCGGCTGCTTCGACCTGCGGATGGCACCGGTGATGGCGGCCGTCTTCGCCGCCCGGGGCGACTCGGTGGTGGTGATGCGCGGCGAGGACGGGCTGGACGAGTTCACCACGGCCGCCCCCACCCGGCTCTGGGTGGCCCAGCAGGGCACCGTCAGGGAGGCGCTGCTGGACGCGGTGGACCTCGGGGTACCCCGGTCCACCCTGGCCGACCTGCGAGGCGCTGACGCCCCGTACAACGCCGGCGTGGCCCGGCGGCTGCTGGCCGGCGAGACTGGCCCGGTACGCGACGCCGTGCTGGTGAACGCCGGCGTGGCGTTGGCCACCCAGGGCCCGCTCGACGGCGACCTGCACGAGGCGGTACGCGCCGGCATGGCCCGGGCCGCGGAGTCCATCGACTCGGGCGCGGCGGCGGCCACCCTGGAGCGCTGGCTCGAGGTCACCCGGTCCCTCTGAGCCGGCGACGGAGGGCGGGTCCGGCCGGACGTGTCGGACCCGCGTGCCAAACTACACGGGAGTAATTCTCCGTTTTCCGCCGAAAGGGCACCGTCCCCGGCGGGCACCGGAACGAGAGGAGAGGCCCGTGTCGGACCGCGAACTCCACTGCGACGCCTGCCAGGACGTCGTGCCGTTCGAGGCTCCGCCCTGCGTCGACGGGCACGGCGCCGACTGCCCCGAGCTGGTCTGCACCGGCTGCGGCGCGGCCGTGCTGATCGCCACCTTCGCCCTCCGCCCGCCGCGCCTGCGCCGCCGCCCGGGCGGCGCCCGCGAGACCCACTCCCGCGCCGCCTGACCGCCGCCCGCTAGCGCCCTGGCGTCCCCCGGCGTCCGCCCGCCCCTGGCGTCCCCCGGCGTCCACCCACGCCGGGCGCCCCCGGCGTCCGCCCGCGCCGGGCGCCGCGCGAGCGTCCAACCGACGCCCGAGCCCTCAAGCCGACGCCCGAGCCCCCAAGCCGATTCCCGAGCGTCCAGCCGACGCCGACGCCGACCGGGTCGGCGGGAAAGACGCAACGGCCCGCGTCCGTCGGGACGCGGGCCGTTGCGGGTGTCGTCGGGTCAGTGCTCGGCGGTGCGGCGGGTGCCGGTGTAGTACTCGAAGAGCAGGCCGCAGGCGGCGAAGACCACCGCGAGCAGGCCCACCGCGAGCAGCCACATCTGCCAGTACACCAGGCCGAGGCCGGCGATCGACGCGGCCAGGGCCAGGCCGAACGGCCAGTAGCTGCCCGGGCTGAAGAAGCCGATCTCCCCCGCGCCGTCGGCGATCTCGCCGTCCGCCCGGTCCTCCGGGCGCAGGTCGATCCGGCGCGAGACGAACCAGAAGAAGCCGCCGCACATCGAGGTCAGCAGGCCGGAGAGGAGCAGCGCCACGGTGCCGACCCACTCCACCCGGCCGCCCTCGCCGTACGTCCAGGCGCCGTAGAGGATCGCGACGCCGAAGAGGAACGTCGAGACGATCAGGAAGATCTTCCACTCGGTCTTCATGCCGGACCCCTCAGCTTCCCGCGCCAGCCGTCGCGTCGGACGGGTTGAAGTTGGCCGTGTTCCGCCGCGTCTTGAACGGCTCGGTCTCGGTGGCGTACGGGTCCTCACCGATCGCCTGGAGCGCCTCCTGGGTCGACTTGCCAGCCTTCTTGGCGGCCAGGAACTGCTCGTACTTCTCCGGGGAGACGACCCGCAGCTCGAAGTTCATGAAGGCGTGGTAGCTGCCGCACAGCTCGGCGCAGCGGCCGACGTAGTGGCCCTCCTGGTCGAGGCTGGAGACCTCGAAGGTGTTGCGGATGTTGCCCGGCATGACGTCCCGCTTGAACAGCAGCTCCGGCACCCAGAACGAGTGGACGACGTCGCGGCTCTGCTCCTCGAACCGGATCGACTTGCCGGTCGGCAGCACCAGGATCGGGATGACCTCGCTGGTGCCCAGCACCGAGGCGACCGTGTTGGCGTCGCGGCCCTGACCGTCGCGGTAGTTGAACTGCCAGTTCCACTTGAAGGCAACGACCTCGACGGTGACGTCGGGGTTCTTCGACTCCTTCACCACGTCGGTCTGCACCACCGCGGTGTAGTAGAAGAGCACGGAGACCACGAGGACCGGCGCGATGGTGTAGAGGAACTCCATCGGCAGGTTGTAGCGGGTCTGCACGGGCAGCTGGTTGCCGCGCTTCCGGTAGCGGATCACGCACCAGAAGATGAGGCCCCAGACGAACACGCCCACCGCGAGGGCCGCGATGCAGGACGCGATCCACAGGTCGTACATGCGGTGCGACTCGGGGGTGATGCCCCCCTGCGGCCAGCCGAAGCCGCCGAACGCCTTGCCGACGTCACAGCCGGTGAGCAGAACCAGCAGCGCCGCTCCGCCGAGACCGAGCCCGGCGAGTCGACCAGCACCACGCCGCCGGCGTCCACCGGCCCCCGGGGAAGCGCTGTGCCGTACGGCCGACGGCCGTACCTCCGAACTCCTTGCGACCACCTGGTCCTGCCTCCCTAGCGCGCCGCGGTGGTTGTTTCGTCAACACCGACGGCAAAGGCGTCACCGACGGTCGCAGATTACTCGACCATGACTGGCCGGACCGTCTTGGGGTCACTGTCCGCCCCCATCGGGGGGATCTTGGCCGTACCGGCACGATAGCGTCGGTACTCGTGAACGCTGCCCCGGTCTACCTGGACGCGGCCAGCGCCGCGCCGCTGCACCCGGTCGCGCGACAGGCGCTGCTGGCCGCGCTGGACGACGGCTGGGCCGACCCCGCCCGGCTCTACGGCCAGGCCCGCCGGGCCCGCCAACTGCTCGACACCGCCCGCGAGGCCGCCGCGCAGGCCCTCGGCGTCCGCGCCGACGAGCTCTCCTTCACCCCCAGCGGTACGACCGCGGCGCACGCCGCCGTGCTGGGCGGGCTGGCCGGCCGGCGCCGGGTCGGGGCGCGGCTGGTGCACTCCGCGATCGAGCACTCGGCGGTGCTGCACGCCGCCGAACGGCACCTGGCCGCCGGCGGCACGGCGGTCTCCGTACCGGTGGACCGGCTCGGCCGGCTGGACCTGGACGCCTGGGCGGCGGCGGTGGCCGCGCCCGGGGTGGCCCTCGCCGCGCTGATCGGGGCGAGTCACGAGGTGGGCACGGTGCAGCCGGTGCCCGCGGCGGCGGAGCTGTGCGCCGAGGCGGGGGTGCCGCTCTACGTCGACGCGGCCCAGCTGGCCGGCCGGGCGCCGCTGCCGGCCGGCTGGTCGGTGCTGAGCGCCAGCGCGCACAAGTGGGGCGGGCCGCCCGGCGTGGGGCTCCTGGTGGTGCGCAAGGGCACCCGCTGGGAGTCGCCGTTCCCCGCCGACGAGCGGGAGTCGGGGCGTACCCCCGGGGTGGTGAACCTGCCCGCGGTGGTCGCGGCGGCGGCGAGCCTGCGCGCGGCGGCGGCCGACGCGGCGGCGGAGGCGGCCCGGCTGGCGCCCCTGGTGGACCGGATCCGGGCCCGGGTGGCCGCCGAGGTGCCGGACGTGGAGGTGGTCGGCGACCCGGTGGACCGCCTCCCCCACCTGGTCACCTTCTCCTGCCTCTACGTCGACGGCGAGGCGCTGCTGCACGCACTGGACCGGCGTGGCTTCGCGGTCTCCTCCGGCTCGTCGTGCACCTCCTCGACGCTGCGCCCGTCGCACGTGCTGGAGGCGATGGGGGTGCTGTCGCACGGCAACGTTCGGGTGTCGCTGCACCGGGAGACCACCGAGGCCGACGTCGAGCGGTTCCTCGCCGAGCTGCCCGGGATCGTCGCGGACCTGCGCGCCGAGGCGGGAGTGACCGGCCTGTGAGCGCGAGGAGTGAGCCGCTCCTGCGAGCCCCGCAGTCGCGAACGAAGGAGGGCCGGTGAGCGCGAGGAGTGAGCCGCTCCTGCGAGCCCCGCAGTCGCGAACGAAGGAGGGCCGGTGAGCGCGAGGAGTGAGCCGCTCCTGCGAGCCCCGCAGTCGCGAACGAAGGAGGGCCTGTGAGCGCGAGGAGTGAGCCGGAGGAGACGCTCGACTGCCGGGGCCAGCGCTGCCCGCTGCCGGTGATCCACCTGGCCCGCCGGCTGCCCGAGCTGCCGGTCGGCGCGGTGGTCCGGGTGCTCGCCGACGACCCGGCCGCGGCCGTGGACATCCCGGCCTGGTGCCGGATGCGCGGCCAGGAGTTCCTCGCCGCCCACCCGGACGCCTACGACGTCCGCCGCATCCGCTGACCGGACCGGTCGCCCGCCGGGGCGGGCCCGGCCGGGATCACGGCAGCAGGTGCGGGCGGACCTCCTCGGCGGCCTCGTCGCCGTACGACTCGGCGAGCCGCTTGACGAACAGGTCGCGGCGGACCTCGTACTCCTGGCCGCCGAAGTTCTCCAGCACCAGGGTGGCCAGCAGGCAGCCCACCTGGGCGGCGCGCTCCAGGCCGACCCCCCAGTTCAGGGCGGCGAAGAAGCCGGCCCGGAAGCCGTCGCCGACGCCGATCGGGTCGATCGCGTGGATCTCCCGGGCGATCGGCACCCGGATCGGGTCGACGTCCCGGCCGGCGATCTCCACGCCCTGCTTGCCGAGCGTGGTGACCCGCACCTTCACCCGCTCCAGCAGCTGCGCGTCGGACAGGCCCGCCTTGCTCTGCAGCAGGGACTTCTCGTACTCGTTGGTCATCAGGTAGTCGGCGCCGTCGATCAGGCCGAGCACGTCGCCGCCGTCCATCCGGGCGAGCTGCTGGGACGGGTCGGCCACGAAGGCGTAGCCGCGCTCCCGGCACTCCGCGCTGTGCCGGAGCATCGCGGCCGGGTCGTTGGCGCTCACCAGCACCAGGTCGAGGCCGCCGAGCCGGCCGGCGACCGGGGCCAGCTCGATGTTGCGGGCCTCGCTCATCGCGCCGGCGTAGAACGAGGCGATCTGGCACATGTCGGTGTCGGTGGTGCAGACGAACCGGGCGGTGTGCGCCACCTCGCTGACGTGCACCGAGTCGCAGTCCACGCCGTGCCGCTCCAGCCAGGAGCGGTAGTCGGCGAAGTCGGCGCCGACCGCGCCGAGCAGCACCGGGCGCAGCCCGAGCTGCGCCATCCCGAAGGCGATGTTGGCGGCGGTGCCGCCGCGCCGGAGCACCAGCTCGTCGACGAGGAAGGACAGCGAGACCTTGTCGAGCTGGTCGGCGAGGAGCTGGTCGGCGAACCGGCCGGGGAAGCTCATCAGGTGGTCGGTCGCGATCGAGCCGGTCACGGCGATCTTCATGTCAACCCTCGTGGTCGGGAGCACGGCGCCGGTCAGCCTACCGGTCGGTCCGGACGGCCGGACGGAGGAAGGTCGCCCGCCCGCCCGGCCCCGCCCATCCGGACGTCACCGGACGGACACCTACCGGCCGGACGGACACCTGCCGGTACGACAAAACGGCGGGACCACCCCATGCTGGGTGGTCCCGCCGTTCGGGCAGGTGCCGTCGCGCCGGCGTCGACTCAGCTGAACGAGTCGCCGCAGGCGCAGGAGCTGCCGGCGTTCGGGTTGTCGATGGTGAAGCCCTGGGCGTCGATCCGGTCGGCGAAGTCGATCGTCGCACCGGCCAGGTAGGGCGCGCTCATCCGGTCGACGACGACCTCGACGCCACCGAAGTCGGTGACGACGTCACCGTCGAGCGAGCGCTCGTCGAAGAAGAGCTGGTACCGCAGGCCGGAGCAGCCGCCCGGCTGCACGGCGACCCGGAGCCGCAGGTCGTCACGGCCCTCCTGCTCGATCAGGGCCTTGACCTTCTGCGCCGCGACGTCGGTGAGGACGACGGTGCTGGGGGCCTTGGCCTCGGTCGACTCGGTCTGCGCTGGCGTGGTCACGTGGAAATCTCCCTGCGCGGTATGGGTCCGGACGCACTGGCCAACGTCGCGCGTCCGCCAGTGATTCCCGGTGTGGTCCAGATCCGATCGTACGCCGCTCCCGGCCGGGTCACCCGGCGGCGTGACCACGGACTCCTCGGGCGGCGCCGCGCCGGCCGACGCCGCGCGGGCCCGACGCTCGCCCTGGACCGACGCCCCGACGGCACGGCCGGCGCGCGGCACGGCGGGGGGGGTCAGCGGCTCCACTGCCGGGCCAGCCGGGCGCCGAGCGCCCGCAGCCCCTCCGCGGGCCGGCCCATCGCCGCCTCCAGCCCGCCGTGTTCCTCGCCGCCGAAGTGCTCCACCAGGCTGTACGCGTCGGTCACCCCGGCCGCGGCCGCCTCCCGCCGCCCGGTGCTCACCCGGCCGGCCAGCACCACGCAGGGCAGCCCGCGGTCCCGGGCGGCTCCGGCCACCCCGGCGACCACCTTGCCGCGCAGCGACTGGTGGTCGAACGAGCCCTCGCCGGTGATCACCAGGTCGGCGGAGTCCAGCGCGGCGTCCAGCCCGATGGCCCGGGTGACCAGCCCGATGCCCGACTCGCACCGCCCGCCCAGCGCGAGCACGGCCGCGCCGAGGCCGCCGGCGGCGCCGGCGCCGGGCAGCGCGGCGAAGCCGGGCGGGCAGCCGGGCAGGTCGCGTTCCAGCACCGCGGCCCAGCGCTCCAGCGCGGCGTCGAGCAGCAGCACGTCGGCCCGGCTCGCGCCCTTCTGCGGGCCGTAGACGTTGCTGGCTCCGTGCAGCCCGAGCAGCGGGTTGTCCACGTCCGTGGCGGCGACCAGGGCGGCGCCACGGATCCGGGGCGCGCCGTCCAGCGCGGCCACCGCCGCGAGGGCCGCCCCGCCGTACGGCAGGGCCCGGCCCGCCTCGTCCAGCGGGGTGACACCGAGCGGGATGAGCATGCCGGCGCCCCCGTCGTTGGTGGCGGAGCCGCCCAGCCCGACGACCACGGTGCGCGCTCCCGCCTCGACGGCGGCGGCCACCAGCAGCCCGAGCCCGTACGAGGTGGTCGCCTTCGGGTCCCGCTCGGCGGCCGACAGCAGGTGCAGTCCGCAGGCCTGAGCGCTCTCCAGGTACGCGCTGCCGTCGTCGGTGAGCAGGATCTCACCGGCGGCCGGGCGGCCCAGCGGGTCGACGGTGGGCACCGCCAGCCGCCGCCCGCCGAGCGCCTCGGCGAGCACCGCGACGAAGCCCGGCCCGCCGTCGGCGAGCGGTCGGACCAGCAGTTCGTCGCCGGGGGCGACCTCCCGCCAGCCCTCGGCCACCGCGGCGGCCACCTCCGGGGCCGGCAGCGTGCCGGCGAACTTGTCCGGGCAGAGCAGCACGCGCATGCCGAGCAGTGTGGCAGGCCACATCGGGGACGCCGGCACGGCCGCCGCGCTGTGGGACGATGGGAGGCGTGACTTCGACCTGGGTTGAACCCTCCAACACCGCCACTGCGCTGCTGCTCCTCGGCCGCGGCAGCGATCCCGCCACCGAGCGTGGCGTGGAGTGTCCGGGTGACCTACCCGCGCCGAGCGATCCGGACCTGGTGGCCCGGGCGGCGGCGGCCAAGGCCGCGCTCGGCACGAAGGTCTTCGTGCTGGGGCACCACTATCAGCGCGACGAGGTGATCCAGTTCGCCGACGTGACCGGCGACTCGTTCAAGCTGGCCCGGGAGGCGGCCGCCCGACCCGACGCGGAGTACATCGTCTTCTGCGGCGTGCACTTCATGGCCGAGTCCGCGGACATCCTCACCACGGACAACCAGAAGGTGATCCTGCCCGACCTGGCCGCCGGCTGCTCGATGGCCGACATGGCGGTGCTGTCCCAGGTCGAGACCGCCTGGGACGTGCTCACCGACCTGGGCGTCGCGGCCGACACCGTCCCGGTGACGTACATGAACTCGTCGGCGGACATCAAGGGCTTCGTCGGCCGGCACGGCGGCGTGGTCTGCACCTCGTCGAACGCGAAGCGGGCCCTGGACTGGGCGTTCGAGCAGGGGCGGAAGGTGCTGTTCCTGCCCGACCAGCACCTGGGCCGCAACACCGCGGTGCGGGAGATGGGCTTCTCGCTGGACGACTGCGTCCTCTACGACCCGCACAAGCCGGGCGGCGGGCTCACCCCGGAGCAGCTGCGCGACGCCAAGATGATCCTCTGGCGGGGGCACTGCTCGGTGCACGGCCGCTTCACGCTGGACAGCGTCAACGACGTCCGGGAGCGGGTGCCGGGGGTCAACGTGCTGGTCCACCCGGAGTGCCGGCACGAGGTGGTCACCGCCGCCGACCACGTCGGCTCGACCGAGTACATCATCCGGACCATCGAGGCGGCCCCGGCCGGCTCGGCGTGGGCGGTCGGCACCGAGCTGAACCTGGTCCGCCGGCTGGCGCTGGCGCACCCGGACAAGCAGATCATGTTCCTCGACCGGGCGGTCTGCTACTGCTCCACGATGAACCGGATCGACCTGCCGCACCTGGTGTGGGCGCTGGAGGAGCTGGCCGCCGGGCGGGTGGTCAACCAGATCACCGTCGACCCGGAGACCGCGCACCACGCCCGGGTCGCGCTGGACCAGATGCTGGCCCTGCCCGGCGCCTGATCACGGACGGTCACATCACTGGCACGCATGAGCGTCGGTATCCCCGGTTCATGCCGTCGCAGGTGATGTGACCGATTCCATTTTCGTCACAGAGGGCTATGCTGCCGGGCGAGGACACCTGCGGGCCGTTTTCATCTGGCCGCACTTCGGGTAGCGATGCAGATCGTGCACCCCACCCATCCACACGGCAGCACCAACGCGCTGGAGGTTGCGTTGACCGACGACGTCCTGGTCGTACACGGAGGCACTCCGCTCGAAGGGCGGATCCGCGTGCGCGGCGCGAAGAACCTCGTGTCCAAGGCGATGGTCGCCGCCCTCCTGGGCGACACCCCGAGCCGGCTGTTCGACGTGCCCCGCATCCGCGACGTCGAGGTCGTCCGTGGCCTGCTCGGCCTGCACGGCGTGAAGGTGAGCGACGGCGAGGAGGACGGCGAGCTGGTCTTCGACCCGTCCAACGTCGAGAGCGCCAGCACCGACCAGATCAACGTGCACGCCGGTTCCAGCCGGATCCCGATCCTGTTCTGTGGTCCGCTGCTGCACCGGCTCGGCCACGCCTTCATCCCCGACCTGGGCGGCTGCCACATCGGGCCGCGCCCGATCGACTTCCACCTGCAGGCGCTGCGCGAGTTCGGCGCGACCGTCGACAAGACCCCCGAAGGGCTGCACCTGTCGGCGCCGAACGGGCTGCACGGCACCAAGTTCGCGCTGCCGTACCCGAGTGTGGGCGCCACCGAGCAGGTGCTGCTCACCGCGGTGATGGCCGAGGGCGTCACCGAGCTGCGCAACGCGGCGGTCGAGCCGGAGATCGTCGACCTGATCTGCGTGCTGCAGAAGATGGGCGCGATCATCAAGGTGCACACCGACCGGGTGATCGAGATCCAGGGCGTCAAGAAGCTGCACGGCTACACCCACCGGCCGATCCCGGACCGGATCGAGGCCGCCAGCTGGGCGGCCGCCGCGCTGGCCACCCGCGGCCACGTCGAGGTGCTCGGCGCCCAGCAGGCCGACATGATGACCTTCCTGAACATCTTCCGCTCGGTCGGCGGCGAGTACGAGGTCACCGACCTGCGCCCGCCGCGCGGCGGCGGCCCGGGCCAGGAGGGCGGGATCCGCTTCTGGCACCCGGGCGGGGAGCTGAACGCGGTCGCCCTGGAGACCGACGTGCACCCAGGGTTCATGACCGACTGGCAGCAGCCGCTCGTGGTGGCGCTCACCCAGGCCCGCGGCCTGTCGATCGTGCACGAGACGGTCTACGAGCAGCGGCTCGGCTACACCGAGGCGCTGAACTCGATGGGCGCCAACATCCAGGTCTACCGGGACTGCCTGGGCGGCACCCCGTGCCGGTTCGGCCGGCGCAACTTCAAGCACTCCGCGGTGATCGCCGGCCCCAGCAAGCTGCACGCGGCCGACCTGGTCATCCCGGACCTGCGGGCCGGTTTCAGCCACCTCATCGCGGCGCTCGCCGCCGAGGGCACCTCCCGGGTGTACGGCGTTGACCTGATCAACCGCGGCTACGAGGACTTCGAGGCGAAGCTGGCCGACCTGGGCGCGCACGCCGAGCGTCCGTAGCGTCCGTCCGCTCTCCCCGCGCCCGGTGCACCCGCGATGTGCACCGGGCGCGGCCGGTTGGCTACCCTTGCCGGCGTGCCGTCGCTGTTTCGCCGTAAGCCCGCCGACCTCGTCGAGGAGTCAGTCACCCAGGTGACGACCGACGAGGAGTCCACCGCTGCCCGATCCCGGGGCTACACGCCGGCGAAGGGGCGGGAGACCCCGAAGCGGCCGAGCGCCGGCCGGCGCCCCGGCACGCCGACGAAGCCGCTGAACAAGGAGGAGGCGCGCGAGCAGCGCCGCGCCGCCCGCGCCGAGGCCGCCGCCGAGTTCCGGCGCGAGGGTGGCCCGCGCGACCGCGGCCCGGAGCGGCTGCTGGCCCGCAACGTGGTGGACTCCCGGCGTACGGTCGGCACCTGGTTCTTCGGCGGCGCGCTGATCGTGCTGATCGGGTCCAACCAGGCCATGCCGCCGATCGTCCGGCTCCTCTCCAACCTGCTGTGGGGCCTGCTGGCCCTCGGCGTGGTGGTCGACTCCGTGCTGATCGCACGGAAGATCAAGAAGCTGGTACGCGAGCGCTACCCGAAGAGCACCGAGCGGCTCGGCTCGCTCTACTTCTACGCGATCATGCGGTCGATCACCTTCCGCAAGATGCGCGCCCCGGCGCCGCAGGTGGCGATCGGCGACAAGGTCTGAGCTGAGCCCGCCCGGCGCGCCGACGGCTGCGGCCCCGGCCGGCGGGCGGCTGAGCCGGTCAGCCGCCGGGCGGTGCGTCGGCCGGCGGGCGGTGCGTCGGCCGGCGGGCGGTGCGTCGGCCGGCGGGCGGTGCGTCGGCCGGCGGGCGGTGCGTCGGCCGGCGGGCGCGCGGTAGAGCCGGTCACGCGTCGGCCGGCGTGCGGTAGAGCCGGGCCACCACCTCCTCGATGTCCGGCTCCACGATCGAGATGTCCCGGAGCGTGGCCAGCCCGGCCAGCCCGGCGACCACCTCGGCGACGCTCGCCGACTCCAGCGCGAAGACCAGCCGGCGCCCGTCGGCCTCCAACCGGTGCAGCGGGGCGCCGGGCAGCACCGGGGGCGCCGGCAGCGCGGCGTCCAGCTCGGCCACCACCATCCGGCGCGACCCGTACCGGCGGTGCAGCGCGGCGATCGAGCCGTCGTGCACCACCCGGCCGTGGTCGATGACCACCAGCCGCCCGCAGAGCCGCTCGATGTCGGCCAGGTCGTGGGTGGTGAGCACCAGGGTGGTGTCGCCGGCCCGGCCCAGCTCGGCCAGGAACCCCCGGACCGCCTGCTTGCTGACCACGTCCAGGCCGATGGTCGGCTCGTCCAGGAAGAGCACCTCCGGGCCGTGCAGCAGGGCGGCGGTCAGCTCGCCGCGCATCCGCTGGCCCAGGGAGAGCTGCCGGACCGGGGTGTCCAGGAACCCGTCCAGGTCGAGCAGGCCCCGGCACCGGGCCAGCCGGGCCGCGTGCTCGGCCGCCGGCACCCGGTAGATGTGCCGCAACAGCGCGAACGTGTCGCGCAGCGGCAGGTCCCACCAGAGCTGCGACCGCTGCCCGAACACCACGCCGATGCGCAGCGCCAGCCGGGTCCGGTCGGCCACCGGGCGCAGCCCGCAGACCGTGGCCCGGCCCGCCGAGGGCATCAGCACGCCGGTGAGCATCTTCAGCGTGGTCGACTTCCCGGCGCCGTTCGGGCCGATGTAGCCGAGCATCTCCCCGCGCTCCACCCGAAGGTCGATCCCGTCGACCGCGCTGACCGTCCGCTTCTCCCGGCGTAGCCGCCCGGTCTTCACCCGGACCGTGAACTCCTTGCGCAGGCCGCTCAGCTCGATGACGCTCATGACCCCGTACTCCGGTAGTGACGGATCCCGACGCGCCAGGCCAGGGCGGCCACCGCGGCCGCGACCGCCGCGACGCCGGGCGCGGCCCAGCCGACCCAGCCCGGCAGGCCGAGCGGGTCGGCCCGGCCGAGCAGCGCCAGCGCCGGGTGATAACTGACGAAGGCGAAACCCAGCCCGTACGCGAAGAGCGCCCGGAACCAGCCGCCGTAGATGGTGGCCGGGTACGAGGTGAAGTCCCGCCCGCCGTAGGTGACCGAGTTGGCCAGCTGCCCCGAGTCGATCCAGTAGAACGAGACGGTGGCGGTGATGACGAAGACCGCGCCGAAGAAGACGATCCCGGCCAGCGGGGCGACCACCGCCAGCGCGACCCGCCCCGGGGTCCACTCGATGCCGGCCGAGGCGAGCGCCGTCAGCAGCACGGCCAGCCCGAAGACCACCCGGGAGACCTTGCGCACCGGCAGGTCCATCAGCAGCAGCTGGGGCAGCGCGGCCAGCGGCCGGACCAGCACGGCGTCGAAGAGACCGGTCCGCACGTACCGGGACAGCCGTTCGATGTTGCCGACCAGCAGGTCCGCGGCGGCGAACGCGAACGACGACAGCCCGACGATGACCAGCGTCTCGCGCAGCGTGAAGCCGCCCAGCTCCCGGGTCACCCCGTAGAGCACCAGCACGGTGACCACGTCGAACGCGGTCGCCCCGACGTTGCCGACCAGGTCCACCACGAACGACGTCCGGTAGGCGGTCTGGGACCGCGCCTGCGCGCCGAACAGCGCCCGGTACGCCCGCAGCGCGCCCCCCGGGCGGCGCCGCGCCCCGGGCCGCGGCCGCTGCGCCGGGGCGGCCGGCCCAGTCAGGGTTGCCGGCTCAGCCACCCTGCACCACCAACCGGCGCTCCGCCCGGCGCTGGACCAGCCGGCAGAGGGCGAGCAGCGCGACCGCCCAGCCCGCCTGCACCGCGACCAGGCCGAGCTGGGCGGGCATCGGCTCCCGCTCGACCAGCACGTCGAGCGGGATCTGCAGCAGGCTGGGGAACGGGGTGCCGTAGCGCAGCAGCGCCTCCAGGCCGCCGGGCAGGAAGCTGAGCGGGAAGTAGAGCCCGCCCAGCACGTTGCCGGCGAGCATCCAGAGGGTCATCGGTCCCCGGACGTCCTGCAACCAGTAAGCGGTCGCGTTGACCAGGTAGCGGCAACCGAAGCAGACGACCAGCGCCAGCAGCACGGAGAGCACGGCCAGCGGCAGGGTGGCCGCCCGACGGGGCAGGTACACCTCGAACAGGAGCACGCCGACCAGCACCGGCGGCATCAGCCGGAACAGCGCGGCGAAGCCGGCCCGGCCCAGGTCTGCGGCGAGGTAGCTGGTCACCGGGTGGACCGGCCGGAGCAGGTCGGCCGCGATCTCGCCGGTGCGGATCCGGTCGGCCAGCTCGGTCCAGCCCCAGATGGCGATGACCGCGAGGAGCCCCTGCCCCACCCAGACGTAGGTGGCCAGCTGGGTGCGGTCGTAGCCGGCCACCTGGCCGGCCGTACCGGCCGCGGCCAGGAAGACGTAGTAGCGCAGGAAGCCGAAGACGGTGTTGGTGACCAGCCCGGCCAGGGTCGCCTGGCGGTAGGTGGCGTGGCGCCGGAAGCCAGCCACCGCTATCGCACCGAATGTCCGAAACGATGGGGTAACGTTTGAACCCGTGGGCGGTGCCACAGTGGCGGTGAGAGAGCCCACGCCGCTACCCTCCATCCGCAGCCATGACGTGCAGGACCGGGCGACTCTACCGGCACGTCGGGGCCCCAGCGCGACAATTTCCAACGAGGTGACATCGCCGTGAGCGAGCGACGCGAGCCGGCCCCGGGGCCGCGCCGCGCGGGCGGCGACAGGATGCGACGATGAGCGGCTGGGACCGCTGGCGCGAGCTGGCCGAACCGTCCTGGGCCGCCGAACCCACCCACGAGTGGCGTCCGCAGTTCCCGGGGCAGCGCTACCCGGGCGACATCGGCCTCGAACACCTGGCCCCGCCCGCCCCGCGCGGCCGGGCCGCCGTGGTCGGCCGCGCCGAGGTGCACCCGGACAGCCACGCCCCGGACGACGCGTACCCGGTCAGCCCGGCCGGTGCCGACGGGCGTGGCACCTACCCGGCCGGCCCCGACGGACGCGGCACCTACCCGGTCAGCCCGGCTGGCCCCGACGGGCGCGGTACGTACCCGGTCAGCCCGGCCGGCCCCGACGAGCGGCGCCGCACCCACCCGGCCGGCCCGGAGGAGCGGCGGGGCACCGACCCGGGCGGCCCGGACCAACGGCGCGGCACCCACCCCGGCAACCCCGACGAGCGGCGGGGCAGCTACCCCGTCAGCCCGGCCGGACCCGACGAGCGGCCCCGCGGCTACCCCGGCAACCCCGACGAGCGGCGCGGCACCTACCCCGTCAGCCCGGCCGCCGCTGACGGCCGGCGCGGCACGTACCCCGTCCGCCCCGCCGGGCCGGACGACCGGCGCGGCACCTACCCGATCAGTCCGGCCGGACCGGCTGGAGGGCGCGGGACGTACCCGGTCAGCCCGGCACCGGGCGACCGGGCCGGCGCGTACCCGGACGACCGGCGCCACCACGACGAGCCGCGCCCGGACGGGCGGCGGTCCTGGTCCGATCGGCGGGGCGACCAGCGCGATCCGCAGCGGCGGCCGGACCGGGAGCAGCCCGCGGCCTGGCGGGAGGAACGACCCGACCAGCGCTGGGTCCGCCCGGAGCCGGGGCGGCGCACGCCCGACGGCGGCCCGCACCGGCCGGTCTCCCCGGCGGCCGAGCCCGGCTGGCTCCCCGAGCCCGACGAACTGGCCCACCGCCCGCAGCAGCGCCGGGGCACCCAGGACGGGCGACCGGCCGTGGGGCCCCGGGAGCGGCCCGACGGAACGCCCGAGGGCTGGGCCGACCGGCGCGAACCCGGCCTCGGCCGACCGGCGGACCGGCGCGAGCGAGGCTACGAGGGTCCGGCGGAGCGGGGCTTCGACGGCCGCGAGCCCGACCGCCCGGCCGACCGGCGCTATGACGGCCCTGGCGGCCGGCCCGAGCCCGGATCCGACCGCCGGCCCGACCGGCCCTACGACGGCCCCGGCGGCCGGCCCGAGCCCGGACCCGACCGCCGGGTCCCGCGGCGCGACCCCGGGTTCGACGGTCCGCCGCCGCGTGAGCGCGACCCGCGCCGGGAGGCCGCCGGGCGCGCCGAGGTGTACCGCGACGCACCGGACGCGCCGCGCGGTCCCGTGGACCCGTACCGCGCCGAGCCCGGTCGCCACCCTGACCCGCGTCCCGCCCCGCAGGGCCCGGACGAGCGGTGGAACGGCCGGCGGCCGGCGGCCGGACCCGGTGGCCCGCGCCCCCAGGAGTGGCCGGCCGTGGAACGGCGGCCCCGGACCGAGCCGGCGCCGTACCGCCCCGACGAGCGGCCCCGCCCGCCGGTCGTCCCGGCCGGGCCCGCCCCCGACGGCCGGCCGCCGCGCCCGGCGGACGAGCCGGTGGGCCGGCCCGACGTAGCCGCTCGCCGCCCCGACGGTCCCCGCCGCGACCCGGTCCCGCCGCAGCCGCAGGTCGGCCCGCGCCCCGGCGCGACCCCGGCCCGACCCGAGACTCCCCAGGAGCGGCCGGGCCTCCGGCCGCAGCCGGAGGAGCGGGCCGGTCGGCCGGCCCACCCCGGCCAGGGGTGGCGGCCGTCCGTCGAGCCGGCCGCCCGGACCCGACCGGACGACCTGCGGGACCCCTCGACGGCTCCCACCCGCCCGGACGCCGGCCGTCCGCCGGCCCCGGCGCAGCCGCACGACCAGCCCCACCGGGTGGTACCGCCCGCGCCGCGGCCGGACCGGCCAGCGGCGGTCCGCCCCGACGAGCTACGCCGCCCGCCCACGCCGGGACCGGAGCACCGCCCGCCGTCAGCCGTCCCGGACCGGCCGGTCTCCGGGGCGCCCACCTCCGGGCAGCCCGTGCGCGGCGCGCCCACCTCCGGGCCGCCCGCGCACGGCGCGCCCACCTCCGGGCAGCCCGTTCCCGGCGCGCCCGAGTCCAGCGCGCCGGTTTCCGGTGCGCCCGTGTCCGGGGTCCCTGTCTCCGGCGCGCCCTTCCCCGGCGCGCCCGTGTCCGGGCCGCCAGCGGCCAACCTGCGGGTGGAGTTCCTGCCCGGTCCCGCCGCCGCGCCGGCGGACCCCCGCGCCACCGACGCGCCGGCCCCGCCGGAGCCCGCCGGTCCCGCCGCGCCGGCCCCGACCGCCACCGGGGCGGACGGTCGCTCTGCCTCCCGGCCCGACGGTCCGGTCGTCCAGGACGCGGATCCGGCCGCCTGGTTCCGGCCCGGACACCCGGACGGCGACACGAGCGCCCCGACACCCACAGACGCGCCGGCCTCCCAGGCGCCGGTCCCCCAGGCCCCGGCCTCCCCAACGCCGGTCCCCCAGGCGCCGGCCTCCCCAACGCCGGCCCCCCAGGCGCAGGTCGCCCCTCCATCGGTCTCCCCTGCGCCGGGCCTCCAGGCGCCGGTCTCCCCCGCGCCAGCGGGACCGGCGGCGGGACGGCCGGTCAGCGCACCGCCGGCGGACGCCGCCCCGCCCACGGCCCGCCCGGTCTCCGCCCCGCCGGCCTGGACCGGCGACCCGGCCGCACCGGCACCCGACGCGGCGCGGCCGGCCGCGCGCCCGGTGTCCGCCCCACCCGCCCGGAGTGCGGCTCCGGCACCGGACCGGGACCACCCGGCCGCGCCCGCGGCCCGTCCGGTCTCCGCCCCACCGGCCTGGACCGGCGACCCGGCCACGCCGGCACCCGACGCGGCACCATCCGCTGCTCGGTCCGCGCCGGTGCCCGCCCCTCGGCCGGAGCCGGGCCCGCCGGCGTGGGCACCGGACGCGGCGGCGAAGCCAGATCCGGCGGCAGCCCCCGCGCGGCCGGTGTCGGCGCCGCCAGCCTGGACCGCCAATGCGATGACCGGGACGTCCGACCCGGCCGACCGGGGCCAGCGGAACGACCAGGCTGACCAGGCCCGTGTCAACGGTTTGGCCGGCCGGCCGACCGACGCCGGACCGGTGTCCACCGCACCCGTTCCGGCCCCGCCGACGGCCACCGCACCGGCCGCAGCGGCATCCGGCCCGGTCGCGCCGCCGCCCGCGTACGCGCCCCCGGCGGCCGTCCCCGAGCCGCCCTCGGAGCCCAACCCGGCCCCGGCGGCACCGGTCTCCGCGCCTCCGGCCACCGCGGCGTCCGCGGCTGCCGTGTCCGCGGCGCCCGTGTCCGCGGCGCCCGTGTCCGCGGCGCCCCCGTCGGCGCCGCTCGCGTCCCCGCCGCCGGTGTCCGCGGCACTCGCTTCGGCGGTGCCCGTGTCTGCCGCACCTGGTGGCGACGAGGACCGGGGAGGGCAGCAGCGGTCGGTGCCGGACGGTTCCCCCGCGCAGGACGAGCCGGCCGCCCAGGACCGGTTCGTCGAGCGGGACATGCCGGGCGCCGACGGCTCGCCCGCCGAGCAGGTCGAGCGGGCCGAGCAGGTCGAGCGGGCCGAGCAGGTCGAGCAGGTCGAGCAGGTCGAGCAGGTCGAGCAGGTCGAGTGGACCGAGCAGGACCCGTCCGCCGAGCGGCACGGGTCAACCGAGCAGGCCGAGCGGGAAGCCCTGGACTCGCCCGCCGAACAGGACCGGCAGAACGAGCAGGACCAGGAGGCCAGCCAGGCCGGGCAGGACCAGCGGCCCGAGCACGACCAGCAGGCCAGGCAGGCCGAGCAGGTCGAACAGGCCGAGCAGGACCAGCGAACCGAGCAGGACCAGCCGGCCGAAGCGGCCGCACCGGACCAGCCGGCCGAGCAGGTCGAGCGGCCGACGGAACGGCCGGCGGATCCGGAGCAGGCGCTGGCCGCGGTCCGGTGGCGGCTGAACCCGGAGACCCTGCGCGAGGAGGCGCCCGAGCCGGAGGCGCTGCGGGAGATCCGGGACGGGCTCACCGCGAAGCTGGGCAGCTCGCTGGACAACCGGAGCCGGGCCCGGCTGCTGAGCCTGCGGTCGGTGGCGTCCCGGGTCCTCGGCGACCTGGACGACGCCCTCGCCGACGCCCGGCTGGCCCACACGTACGCCGAGGCCACCGGCGAGTTGCGGCGGACCGCGCTGGTCCGGGCCCGGCTGGCCGAGGTGCTGCGCTGGCGGGGCGAGTACGCGGAGGCGGACCGCCTCTTCGCCGCGGCCAACTCGCCGGAGCTGCCCGACCGGCTGCGCGCGGTGCTGCACGAGCACGCCGGCCGGTGCTGCTACGACCAGGGCCGGCTGACCGAGGCGTGCCTGCACTTCGAGCGGGCGTTGGACCTGCGCCACGGGGACGACGCGGAGCTGAACGCGCGTACCGCGCTGGCGCTGGACGCGGTCGCCGAGCGGGCCGTGACCGGCGGGTTCGGGCCGAAGCCGCGCTCCCGGGAGGCGGTCCTCGGCGAGGAGCGTTACCCGGTGCCGACCCGCGACGAGGAGCAGCAGCTCTGGGGCTACGCGGACGCCGAGGGCAACCTGGTGGTCGACCACCGGTACGCCGAGGTGCAGCCGTTCCGGGAGGGGATGGCCTGGGTACGCCGGCCGGAGGCGTCCCGGTGGGCGTTGATCGACACCACCGGGGCGGCGCTGATCGAGGCGAACAACGGCTACCGGGCGGTGGGCTCGTTCTCCGAGGGGCTGGCCTGGGTGTCGATGGACGGCAAGGGCCGGTGGATGGCGGTGGACCCGACCAACATCGTGAAGATCCCGCCGGGTTTCGAGGACGTCCGGCCGTTCCGGGGCGGCCTCGCGGCGGTACGGCAGAACGGCGGCTGGGGCGCGGTCGACCGGACCGGCCAGGTGGTGGTGCCCACGCGCTACCACGGCCTCACCACGGCCCTCGCGGACGGCCGGCAGGTGGACGGGTTCACCGAGGAGGGCCTGGCCGGCGTGGAGCTGGCCGGCCGCCGGGGGGTGGTGGACCGGACCGGGCGAGTGCTGGTGACACCGGCGTACCCGGCGCTGGTCGTGCACCCGGTGGCCTTCCTGGTCAGCCACGACTCGGGCCGCTGGGGCGCGCTGGACCGGCGGGGCGGGCCGCTGATCGACCCGGTGCACCCGAGCCGGGCCGCGGTGGTCGCGGAGATCGATCAGTTGCTCGCCGACACCAGCCCGGTCCTCTGACGAGCGCGGCCGGCGAGCGTCGCGGTAGCGCGATGATCGGGCGGCGTTAGGGTCAAGGCATGGAATTCCGACACCTAGGCCGTTCCGGCCTGATGGTCAGCGAGATCTCGTACGGCAACTGGATCACCCACGGTTCGCAGGTCGAGGAGGACGCGGCGACCGCCTGCGTGCGGGCCGCCCTGGAGACCGGCATCACCACCTTCGACACCGCCGACGTCTACGCCGGCACGAGGGCCGAGGAGGTGCTCGGTCGCGCGCTGAAGGGCGAGCGGCGCGAGGGGCTGGAGATCTTCACCAAGGTGTACTGGCCGACCGGGCCGGGCCGCAACGACCGCGGCCTGTCCCGCAAGCACATCATGGAGTCGATCAACGGCTCGCTGCGCCGGCTGCAGACCGACTACGTGGACCTCTACCAGGCCCACCGCTACGACTACAGCACCCCGCTCGAGGAGACGATGGAGGCGTTCGCCGACGTCGTGCACTCCGGCAAGGCACACTACATCGGCGTCTCCGAGTGGCGGGCCTCGCAGCTCCGCGAGGCCCACGCGCTCGCCCGCGAGCTGCGCATCCCGCTGGTCTCCAACCAGCCGCAGTACTCGATGCTGTGGCGGGTCATCGAGACGGAGGTGATCCCGACCAGCGAGGAGCTGGGCGTCGGCCAGATCGTCTGGTCGCCGATGGCCCAGGGCGTGCTCTCCGGCAAGTACCTGCCGGGCCAGCCGCCGCCGGCCGGCTCCCGGGCCACCGACGAGAAGTCGGGCGCGAACTTCATCGCCCGGTTCCTGACCGACGAGGTGCTCACCCGGGTGCAGCGGCTCAAGCCCCTCGCCGAGCAGGCCGGGCTGAGCATGCCGCAGCTCGCCATCGCCTGGGTGCTGCAGAACCCGAACGTCTCCTCGGCGATCATCGGGGCGTCCCGGCCCGAGCAGGTGCACGACAACGTGAAGGCGGCCGGCGTGAAGCTCGACGCCGACCTGCTCAAGGCCATCGACGAGATCGTCGAGCCGATCACCGAGCGGGACCCGGCCAAGACCGAGAGCCCGGCGCAGCGTCCGTGACGCTCTCCCCGGGCCGGCGCGGCCACCGCGCCGGCCCGGGCCCTGCCGGGGGTACGCGCATCCCGGGCCGACCGCCGCGCCGCGGCGGCTCCCGCCGGCCGGTCAGCCCTGCCAGAAGCGGATCAGGTCCAGCCCGACGACGTAGAGGCCGGGCGGCAGCCCCAGCGCGTCGCCCACGGTGAACACCGCCGAGAAGAACCACCCGCCGATCCGCGGGCTCCACAGCAGCGCGAAGAGCAGCAGGAAGCCGTACGGGGCGAACAGGTCGTACATCCGCCGGTAGTTGGGGCTCAGCCAGGGCTGGATCATGTTGCCGCCGTCCAGGCCCGGCACCGGCAGCAGGTTGAGCGCGCTGGCGGTGAGCTGGAGGAACGCCAGCAGCCCCAGCCCGGCCCAGAACTCGATCGGCCCGCCGGTGCCGAAGCCGACCCGCAGCGCCACGACCAGCAGCAGGGTGAACAGCACGTTGGTGGCCGGCCCGGCCAGGCTGACCAGGGTGTGCCGCAGCCGGCCGGGGATCGCGTGCCGGTCCACCCAGACCGCGCCGCCGGGCAGGCCGATGCCGCCGAGCAGCACCACGACCACCGGCAGCACGATCGACAGCAGCGGGTTGGTGTACTTGACCGGGTTGAGCGTCAGGTAGCCGCGGTGCGCGATGTCCCGGTCGCCGGCCCGGTAGGCGACCACCGCGTGCGCGTACTCGTGCAGGCAGAGCGAGACCAGCCAGCCGGAGACCACGAAGAGGAAGACGTCGAACCGGACGTTGCCGAACCGCTGCCAGGTCATCACCCCGCTGGCCACGAAGAGCGCGACCAGGGCGAGGAAGACCGGGCTGGGCCGGAAGGCCGCCCGGGGCACCCCGAGCACCAGCGGGTCGCCGGGGCGGTCGTAGCCGGTCATTCGGCCGGCGGCAGCAGGCTCATCCGGTATTCCACCCGGTCGTCCTCGACGAGCGCGACGGAGGTGACGCCGGACGCCGCGAGCTCCCGCCAGGCCTGGCCGATCCACGACTCGGCATCCGCCTGGCTGCCGAACGACTCGGCCGGCCCGTCGACCGACTCGCGGTTCTCGCCCTCGTACCGCCAGCTCCACGCCATGCCGCGTCTCCCCTCGCCGCCGTCGTCCCCCTGGGACGCCAATGCCCCGCAAGCGTAGTCGGCTCGGCGGGTGACGGCCCCGGCGGCCACATGGATCATGTGCCCGCGCGCCGGTCGGTACGGTGGCCCGGTGCTGACTGAAGGAGTCATGCTCAGCGAGCGGTACCGGCTGAGCGAACGGATCGCGACCGGCGGCATGGGCGCCGTCTGGCGGTGCACCGACACCCTGCTCGGCCGGGAGGTCGCGGTGAAGGTGCTGCTGCCCTCGCTCGTCGCCGACCCGGAGTTCACCACCCGGTTCCGCGCCGAGGCCCGGATGCTGGCCGCGGTGCGCCACCCCGGCATCGTGCAGGTGCACGACTTCGGCTCGGCCGCGCTGGCCGACGGCAGCCAGGTCAGCTACCTGGTGATGGAGTACGTCGACGGGGAACCGCTGGTCACCTGGATCCGCCGGGCCGGCCGGCTCGACCCGGCCTCGACCATGTCGGTGGTGGCGCAGGCGGCCCACGCGCTGCACACCGCGCATCTCGCCGGGATCGTGCATCGCGACGTGAAGCCGGGCAACCTGCTGGTCAAGCGGGACGGCACGGTGGTGCTGGTCGACTTCGGCATCGCCCGGGCCCGCAGCATGGCCGGGATCACCGCCGCGCACACCGTGCTCGGCACCGCCTCGTTCATGTCCCCGGAGCAGGCCACCGGCCAGCCCGTCTCGGCCGCCACCGACGTGTACGCGCTCGGCGCGGTCGCGTACTTCTGCCTGGCCGGCCGGCCGCCGTTCGAGGGTGACAACCCGCTCCAGGTGGCCATGCGGCACGCCCAGGACGAGCCGCCGCCGCTGCCCGCGGGGACGCCACCGGCGGTGGTCGAGGTGGTCCGGCGGGCGCTGGCGAAGAGCGCCGCGGAGCGCCACCCGAGCGGGCTGGCCCTGGCCGAGGCGGCCCAGGACGCCCGGGACGCCACCCTGGCCCGGCTCCCCGTGCCGCCCCGCCCACCGTGGGCGGTGGCCGGTCCGGCCGTGCCCGGGCCCGCCGCGCTCCCCACGCCGGCCGTCCCCGGCCCGATCGCCCCGGCCCCGACCGCGGGCGCGCTGGCCGACGGCCACGTCCCGCACGCCGTCGACCCGGCCGGCGGCACGCGGCCGGGCCCCGGTCCGAGCGCAGGCCCTCCGCCGGGCCTCGTCCCCACCGCGGACCCTCAACAGGTCGTCGGCCCGCCCGCGGGCCCCCTGCTGGGTTTCGGCCCGGGCGCGGGCCCGGCGGCCGACGGTGGCACCGGTTCCGGCCGGGCTGCGGGCGGTGCCCCGCAGGGCTTCGCGCCCGGCGGCGCCCCGGGCCGGTTCGTGCCCGGCCGGGCCGCCCCGGGCGGGGCGGTCGGTGGCTTCGGCGAGCCGCCCGGCTCACCGGCCGGCGGCCCGCCCGGTCCGGCCTGGGCGGTCGGCGCCGCGGGTCCGCGTCCCGGCGGGTACGGGTCGGCCGAGGAGCGGCACGCCGGCTCCGGGGTGCCGCCGACGCTGGAGGGGCCGACCGGTGGCGGGAGGGGGCGTGGCCGGCTGCTCGCCCTGGCAGGGGCGGCCGCCGTGGTCCTCGTCGCGGTGCTGACCGCCGTGGCCGTGACCACGCTGCGGTCCCCGGACGGCCCGGATCGGCGGCCGGCCACCCTGGCCGGCGAGTCCGCGCTCGCCGATCCGGCCGGTTCCGGCCCGCCGGCCGCCGGGGCCGCCACGCCCGGGCACAGCGGCCGGCCCGGCCGGTCGCCGTCGGCCACGCCGAGCCGCCCGGTGGCGACCGGCGGCCCGTCGGCCGGCGCGCCGGCCCCGACCGGGAGCGGTCCGGGCGCGCCGGCGCCGACGAGCGCCTCGGCGGCGGCCGAGCAGCCCAACCCGTACACGGCCCGGCAGGTGTGCGGCAGCGGCTTCCAGGTCGTCGACTCGGCGACGCTGACCGCGAACGGGGTCCGCACGGGCCGGGTCTACCTGCTCTACAACAGCGCCACCGGGGCGAACTGCGCGGTCACCCTCAAGGACACCGGCGTCGGCCGGGCCACCGCCGTCTCGGTCCACCTGGAGGTGCAGGGGAAGGCCCGGCAGGCCGACAGCGGGGCGTTCAAGTACTACGCCGGGCCGCTGCGGACCAGCGCCGCCGGGGTCTGCGTGAAGTGGGGCGGCTCGGCCGGCGGGGCCAGCTACGGCAGCCCGTTCGAGCACTGCGGTTGAGCCGGCCGGGCCGGCGGGCGGTGAACGGCCCGTCGGCTCTAAGGTACGGGCATGTCCGTTGACGGGTGGAACACACTCCTGGTGCTCGGCGGTATCCGGTCCGGCAAGTCCGAGTTCGCGGAGTCGCTGGTCGCCGACGCGCCCACGGTCCGGTACGTGGCCACCGCTCCCGAAGGGGACCCGGAGGACACCGAGTGGGCGGCCCGCCTGGCGGTGCACCGGGCCCGCCGGCCGGGCAGCTGGACCAGCGAGGAGACCGCCGCGGATCCGGGCCGGCTGGCCGCCCTGATCGCGGCGGCCGGGCCGAACGACACGCTGCTCGTCGACGACCTGGGCGGCTGGGTGACCGTGCTGCTCGATCCGGCGCACCAGCCCGCCGACGACACCGCCACCATCGCCGAGCTGGCCGCGGCGGTACGCGCCAGCGCCGCCCGGCTGGTCCTGGTCAGCCCCGAGGTGGGGCTGTCCCTGGTGCCGACCACCCCGCTGGGGCGGGCGTTCGTCGACGCGCTCGGCGCGACCAACCGCGCGGTCGCCGAGGCCTGCGACGCGGTCGTGCTCGTGGTGGCCGGCCAGCCCACCCGGTTGAAGCCGGCCGAGGCGGCGCTGCCCACCGTGCTGGCGCAGGCCGGCTCCGGTCCGGCGGGCACCCCGCCGGCGGCCCCAGCGGTGGCCACGGCGGCCACCATGGCGACGGCCGCCGCGCCGGTGACCGGTGGCGCGGCCGAGGCCGAGGCCACGCTGCCCGAGGTGTTCACCCCGGCTGTGCCGCCCGCGCCGGCCGCCGATCCGGCCACGGCGGGGGCCGCCTGGGCGGCACCGACCATGGCGCTGCCGATGGTCGCCACCGGGCTGGTCATCCAGCCGGGCATGGAGCTGCCCATGCCCGACGACTACGCCGGGCCGCAGGCCGTCGACCGGCTGGCCACCCTGGACCTGCCCGGCGCCGGCCTCGGGGTGCTGGAACGGGTGGTCGGCTTCGCCGCCGCCACCCAGGGCACCACCGTCCCCGCGCCCTGGGCGTCGGTGCGCGTGCTGCTGCTGCACGGCGACCACGCGGGCGGGGCGTCGGCCGGCGCGACCCCGGGCGGGTCGGCCCGCCGGGCCCGGCAGGCGCGCGCCGGCAAGGGCCCGCTGGCCCGGCTCGCGGCCGAGAACGGCGCGAGCCTCCAGGTGGTCGAGGCGCCCGCCTCCGCCGCCATCGAGGACGGCCCGGCGCTCACCCTGGACCAGGTCGAGTCGGCCCTGCGCTACGGCTGGCGGCTGGCCGAGCAGGCCGCCGACGCGGGCGTACAACTGCTGGTGCTGGCCGCCTGCGGCGCCGGCACCGAGACGGCGGCCGCGGCGGTGCTGGCGGCCACGGCCGGGGCCGAGCCCCCGGCGGTGCTGGGCCGGGTGGTGACCGAGCACGGCGAGATCGACGACGCGGCCTGGATGGTCCGCTGCGCGGCGGTCCGGGACGCCCTGCACCGCACCCGGCGCGCCCCGCGCGAGGCCAGGGACATCCTCGCCGAGCTGGGCGGCGGCGACGTGGCGGTGGCCACCGGCGTGCTGCTCGGCGCGACCGCCCGGCGGATCCCCGTGCTGCTCGACGGCCCGGTCGGGGTGGCGGCCGGCATGGTCAGCCGGGACCTGGCCGGGCAGGCCCGGCACTGGTGCCTGCTGCCCGACCACGGCGGCCAGCCGGCGGTCCGGCTCGCCGCCGACGTGCTCGGCCTGACCCCGCTGGTCGACCTGCGGCTCGACCTGGGCGAGGGGGCCACCGCGCTGGCCACGCTGCCGCTGCTGCGCTCGGCGCTGGCGCTCGCCGCCAACCTGCCGGTGCACCCGTCACTGAGCGGCGAGGATGACGACGAGGAGTTCACCGAGCCCGAGCCGGCGGGTCCCGGCCCGACCAGCACGGAACCGGACTTCACCGAACCCGAGCCCGCCGGACCGGGCCCCACCAGCACCGAACCGGACTTCACCGGGCCCACACCCGCCGGTAGCGGCCCGACCGGCACCGGAGGGGACTTCACCGAGCCGGAGCCCGCCGGTCCCGGGCCGACCACCGCCGGGCCGGACCAGCCGGTCTTCCCCGGCCCGCGTGCCGACTGAGTCGCGGCTCGGCGCGGGGCTCCGGCTGGCGCTCACCACCTTCACCACGCTGCCGGTGCGCGCCGGCCGGATCGACCGGGCGGTGGCGGGCACCGCCATGGGGCTCGCCCCGGCGGTCGGGGCGCTGCTCGGCGCGGTGCTCGGCGCCGTCCTGCTGCTCGCCGGCACGCTCGCTCCCCCGCTGGTCGCCGCCGGGGTGACCGTCGGGCTCGGCGCGCTGCTCACCCGGGGGCTGCACCTGGACGGGCTGGCCGACACCGTGGACGCGCTGGGGTCGTACCGGCGCGGCGCGGCCGCGCTGGAGATCATGAAGAAGCCGGACGTCGGCCCGTTCGGGGTGGTCGCGCTGGTGGTCGTACTCCTGCTGCAGACCGCGGTGCTCGCGGAGCTGGCCGGGCGGGCGGCGCCGGCCGCGCTCGCGGCGCTGGTGGCCGCCACCGCGGCCGGCCGGCTCGGCGTCGGCCTGGCCTGCCGGCGGGGGGTGCCGGCCGCCCGGCCGGACGGGCTGGGCGCGCTGGTGGCCGGCACGGTGGGGCCGGTCCCGCTGGTGGCCGGCGCGGCGGCCGTCGCGCTGCTGGCCGTGCCGACGGTGCCGGGCCGCCCGTGGCAGGGTCCGGTCGCCGTCCTGGCCGCGCTCGCCGTCGCGGCGGGGCTGCTGCGGCACGCGGTACGCCGGCTCGGCGGGATCACCGGTGACGTGCTGGGCGCCACCGTGGAGATCGTCACCACGCTGTCCTACCTGGGACTGGTGCTGTCCGGCTGAGCGTCCCCCGTCCGGCCGGGTAGCGTTCTCAGGCGAGGTGCGACGGCGCGGTCGAGGGGGACGGCATGCTCATCACGGACGACTTCCTGCCCGTACCGGTCCCGGAGTCGCTGGACGCGACCTACCTGGTGCCGATCACCGGGCTGCCCAAGGTCAGCCCGAAGACCGCGGTGGAAGGGCTCGCCGGGCGGCTCGCCGAGCCGGTGCACGGGCTGGCGAAGCAAATGCTGGACAGCCCGCTGATGACCGTGGACACCCGGCCGATCAGCGAGTTCCCCGAGCTGCCGCCGGACCTGCTCACCGCGTTCGGCGCCACCGAGGCGCAACTGGCCCGGCTGGCCGCCGCCACGCACCTGGTGGTGGTGCAGGCCGAGTACCGGCCGGGCTGGCCGCCGGCGCACGAGTGGGCGGCCCGGGCGGTGGCCGCGGCGGTCGCCGAGACGGTCGACGGGGACGTGGTGGACGTCTTCGGGTTGCAGTTCCTCGACCCGGCGGCGGCGCTGCGTTCGCTGCCCGACGCCGAGGGCCGGATCCGGCTGGTCGACTGGGTGCTGGTGCCGTACTCGTCGGACGCCGACGGGCTGTGGTTCACCACCAAGGGGCTGCGCCGGTTCGGGCTGCTGGAGTTGCAGGCCCAGGGGGTGCCGGACCATCTCACCCGGGCGTGGGGCGCGGTGATGACCGGGGCCGCCCGCCGGCTGCTGCGGGACTGGACCGAAGGGCTGGCCGGTGCGGAGGTGCCGGCGTTCGTGCAGCTGCCGGTGCTGGCCACGGTGACCGGGCACGACATCGCGGTGGCGTACGGCAACCCGGAGCAGCACGGGGCGACCGCGCCGGTGCTGCTGGCCCTGGAGCTGGACCCGGCGACGGACCCGGACGCCGACTCGTTCCTCACCCTGCGCCCGCCGCCGGGGCACCCGGGACCGGCCGGCCGCTACTTCGCGGCGGCCTGCGCGACCCTGTTCAACGGCATCCAGCCTGACGTCCGGTACGCCCGACCCGGCGACGCGATGAGCAAGGCGATCGCCACCGCCCGGGCCGGGCTGGGTGACATCCGGGCCCGCTTCCTCGCCGGCGGGCTCCCCGCAGAGAGCCAGCTGGTGGTCAAGTACGGCCTGCCCGGCGACGACGGCCCCGAGTACGTCTGGGCCGGGGTGACCTCGTGGGACGCCCCGGAACGGATCGTCGGCGCCAGCGCCAGCGACGCCAGCAGCGACCCGACCGTCCGCATCGGCGCCCCGGTGGTGGTGGAGGCCGCCGACGTCGTCGACTGGGCGGTCCTCGACGGGACGGGCGTCATCGAGGGCGGCTGGACCCAGGCCGTCCTCGACGCCGGCGAGCGCCCCGCCACCGACTGACCGGGCTCAGGGCTCGATCGGGGTGCCGGTCCGGGCGGCCCGGGCCAGGCCCCAGGCGTGCAGCGCCGCCAGCACCGGGACGAGGCTGCGTCCCTCCTCGGTGAGGTGGTACTCGACGTGCGGGGCCTTCGGGGTGCCGAGGTCGCGCCGGGCGACCAGGCCCTCCGCCGCCAGCTCGCGCAGCCGCTGGGCGAGCATCTTCTCACTGACGTCCGGCATCCGTCGGCGCAGTTCGCCGTAGCGGTGCACGCCCTCCTTGAGGTGGGCGAGGATCACCGGCCGCCACCGGCCGCCGAGCACGTCGACGGCCACCTCCACCGCGCAGTGGTAGCGCCTCGGCACGCGATCCCCCTACTCACCGGAAAGTGCGTACTTGAACCCGCGCCGGCCCGGGTGTGGGCTGGTGGGCATGATCGTTGAGTACATCAGGTACCGGGTGCCGGTCGAGCGGCAGGCGGAGTTCGTCCCGGCGTACGGCCGGGCCGCGAAGGCGCTGGACGCCGCACCCGAGTGCGTCGACTACGAGCTGAGCCGCTGCGTCGAGGACCCGGCCGCGTACGTCCTGCGGATCCGTTGGACGTCGGCCGAGGACCACCTCCGGGGCTTCCGCACCGGCCCGCACTTCCCCGGGTTCTTCCGCGAGATCCGCCCCTACGTCCACGACATCGAGGAAATGCGGCACTACACCGCGACGGAGGTCGCCAGCACGGACTGACAACTGTCGATCAGGAGGTTGGCGGCGGTGGCAATCTCGCCGGGCGCCGCCAACTTCATGATCGACGCGTGGGCCGCCGTCAGCGGACCGAGGGCTCCACGAAGGGTGGGCGGGTCAGGCGCATCTGGGCGCGACGACCGCGGATGTCGACCTCCAGCGTCTCGCCGTCGGCGAGCTTCGGGTCGGTGTCGATCAGGGCCAGGGCGATGCCCTGCTTCAGGGTGGGGCTGAAGGTGCCGCTGGTGATCGTGCCGGCCTGCTTGTCGCCGGCGTACACGGCCATCCCGGGGCGCGGGATGGCCCGGTCGACCGCCACCAGGCCGCGCAGCGTACGGGCGGGGCCGGCGGCCTTCTCGGCGAGCAGCGCGTCCCGGCCCCAGAACGCCGGCTTGTCCCAGCCCACCGCCCAGCTGGAGCGGCCCTGCAGCGGGGTGATCTCCAGCGACAGGTCCTGCCCGTGCAGCGGGTAGCCCATCTCGGTGCGCAGGGTGTCCCGGGCGGCCAGGCCGCAGGCCCGCAGCTCGTACGCGGCGCCGGCGGCGAAGAGCGCGTCCCAGACGGCGGGGGCGTGCTCGGCCGGGACGACCAGCTCGTAGCCGAGTTCGCCGGTGTAGCCGGTGCGGCACACGGTCAGCTCGGCGCCGTCCAGCGAGGCGGTCGAGAAGCTCATGTAGTCGTGCCCGGTGGGCAGGCCGAGCGCGCCGAGCAGCTCCGCCGAGCGCGGCCCCTGCACCGCGAGCACCGCGTACGCCTCGTGCTCGTCGGTGACCAGCACCCCGGCCGGGGCGGCGGCGCGCAGCCGGCGCACCACCTCGGCCGTGTTCGCCGCGTTCGGGACGAGGAAGACGTGGTCGTCGGCGTGCAGGTAGGCGATGATGTCGTCCACCACGCCGCCGGTGGCCTGGTCGCAGCAGAGCGTGTACTGCGCCTGGCCGGGCCCGATCCGGCGCAGGTCGTTGCTGAGGCAGGCGTTGACGAAGTCCGCGGCGCCCGGCCCGGAGATCCGCGCCTTGCCCAGGTGCGAGACGTCGAAGACACCCACCCCGGTACGCACCGCCGTGTGCTCCTTGAGCACGCCGCCACCGGCGTACTCCAGGGGCATCTCCCAGCCCCCGAACGGGGCGAACTTGGCGCCGAGCGCGGTGTGCCGCTCGTGCAGGGGGGAACGGCGCAGCCGGGTCGCGGCGGCGTCGGAGGTCACCTCGGTCATGGGTGGCAACTTACCGTCACCAGCTGGCCTGGTTAGCATCGGCGGGACCCCCGCCTGCACCCATCGGCGGGACAGCCACTGCTCCGACGGGTAGGTTGCCGCCGGAGACCTTCATCGCCGGCACGCCACGACGCGGCCGGCCCGGCCCGCCCGGAGTAGCTTTCGTGACATCGCCTCGCACCACCCTCAGCCTGGTCGACACCGACCCCGCCGAACTCGCCGTCGACGCGATCGTGATCGGCGTGCACAGCCAGACCACCGAGCAGGAGGCCGGCTCACCCGCCGGCGCCCTGCTGCTGGCCAGCGGCGCCGAGAGCATCGCCGCCGCGTTCGACGGCAAGCTGACCGCGACCCTCGCCCTGCTCGGCGCGACCGGCGGCGCCGGCGAGGTGATCAAGCTGGCCACGCTGGGCACGATCACCGCCCCGGTGGTCGCCGCCGTCGGCCTCGGCCCGGAGCCGTCCGGCGCCGCCCCCGCCCCGGAGACCCTGCGCCGGGCCGCCGGCGCGGCGGTCCGCGCCCTGGCCGGCGCGTCCCGCGTCGCGCTGGCCCTGCCGCTGCCCGACGACGCCGACGCCCCGGCCGCGCTGCGCGCGGTGGCCGAGGGCGCGCTGCTGGGCGGTTACCGGTTCGCCGGTTACAAGACCAGGCCGCAGCCGGCCCGCCGGGAGCCGGTGGCCGAGGTGCTGGTGGCCGTGCCGGACGCCGGCGAGGCGACCGCCCGGGCCGAGGTCACCCGGGCGCTGGCGGTCACCGGCGCGGTGCTGACCAGCCGGGACTGGGTCAACACCGCCCCGAACGAGCTGCGCCCGCCGGCGTTCGCCGACGCCGTGGCCGCCGCCGCCCGCGAGGCCGGCCTCGGCGTCGAGGTGCTCGACGAGGCGGCGCTGCGCGAGGGCGGGTACGGCGGCATCGTCGCCGTCGGCCAGGGCTCGGAGGCCCCGCCGCGGCTGGTCAAGCTCACCTACACGCCGGAGGGCGGCGGCAGCGGCAAGCGGGTCGCGCTGGTCGGCAAGGGCATCACCTTCGACACCGGCGGCATCTCGATCAAGCCGGCCCAGGGCATGTGGGAGATGAAGTCCGACATGGCGGGCGCGGCGGCGGTCGGCGCGGCCATGCTGGCGGTGGCGGCGCTCAAGCCGTCGGTGGCCGTCACCGGCTACCTGCCGATGGCGGAAAACATGCCGTCGGGCACCAGCTACCGGCCGGGCGACGTGATCAGCATGTACAGCGGCAAGAAGGTGGAGGTGCTCAACACCGACGCCGAGGGCCGGATGATCCTGGCCGACGCCATCGCCCGGGCCTGCGAGGACGGCACGGACTACCTGTTCGAGACCTCCACGCTGACCGGCGGCCAGGTGATCGCGCTGGGCAAGCGGATCGCCGGCGTGATGGGCACCCCGCAGCTGTGCGAGCGGGTCAGGACGGCCGGCGAGGCGACCGGCGAGCCGGCGTGGCCGATGCCGCTGCCGGATGACGTGCGCAAGGGCATGGACTCCGAGGTCGCCGACATCTCGCAGGTCAACGCCGTGATGGACCGGGCCGGCCACATGCTGCAGGGCGGCGTGTTCCTGCGCGAGTTCGTCACCGACGACGTGGCCTGGGCGCACATCGACATCGCCGGGCCGGGCTACCACGCGGGCGAGCCGACCGGCTACTGGACCAAGGGCGGCACCGGCGTGCCGGTCCGCACCCTGCTGCACCTGATCGACGACGTCGCCGCCAACGGCTGACGGCGACCACCGCGACGGGGCGCCCTCCGCGGAGGGCGCCCCGTCGTCGGGGTACGGGTCAGAAGAGTTCCGGGCGCCGCTTGCGGCGCTCGTTGTAGTCGCGCATCCGCTGCGGGTAGCCCATCAGCCGCACGTCGTAGATCGGGATGGCGGTCCGGTGGGCCCAGCGCCGGGCGTCCTCCGGGCTGCCGACCCGCCGCCGGGTCCACTCGCCGTCGTCGGCGATCAGCATGACCGTGGTCTCGGTGACCGTGGTCCGCGGTTCCAGGTACGCCTCGACGCCCCGCCGGGTCCGGACGAAGTTCTCAAGGTGGTCCAGATCGGCGCGATCGGCGGCACGGTCGCGGCTCGTCGCGGCCACCCGCTTGCGTCGTCGGAACAGCGCCACCGGACCCACTCCTCCCCCGGACGTCATCGAAGACGATGCCAAGGGTACGTGCCGGCGACGTGTCGTTGGGCACCTCGGTACGCGCTCGGCCGTCGGTGGTGACAAGATGACCGAGGTGGGGTGTGTCTGTTACTCCGCCGTAACCCCCGATGCAGTGACGCGACCTGGGAGTTGGATGTGAGCGAGCCGAACGACACGACCTTCGACATCGTCATCCTCGGAGGTGGTAGCGGCGGCTACGCGGCGGCGCTGCGTGCCGCCCAGCTGGACCTCTCCGTCGCGCTCATCGAGAAGGGGAAGCTCGGCGGCACCTGCCTGCACAACGGCTGCATCCCCACCAAGGCGCTGCTGCACGCCGCCGAGATCGCCGACCAGACCCGCGAGTCCGAGCAGTTCGGCGTGAAGGCCGAGCTGGTGGGCATCGACATGGCGGCGGTCAACTCGTACAAGGACGGCGTGATCTCCCGCCTCTACAAGGGCCTCCAGGGCCTGGTGGGCAGCAGCAAGAAGATCACCTTCGTGGCCGGCGCCGGCAAGCTGGTCGGCAAGAACGTGGTCGAGGTCGACGGCAAGCGCTACACCGGCCGCAACGTCGTGCTGGCCTCCGGCTCGTACGCCAAGACCCTGCCCGGCCTGGAGATCGACGGCGAGCGGATCATCACCAGCGACCACGCGCTGACCATGGACCGGATCCCGGCCTCGGTGATCGTGCTCGGCGGCGGTGTGATCGGCGTCGAGTTCGCCAGTGTCTGGAAGTCCTTCGGCGTCGACGTGACCATCGTCGAGGCGCTGCCCCGCCTGGTCGCCGCCGAGGACGAGGAGTCGTCGAAGGCGCTGGAGCGGGCGTTCCGCAAGCGGAAGATCAATTTCAAGGTCGGCAAGCCGTTCGAGAAGGTCGAGAAGACCGACAAGGGCGTGAAGCTGACCATTCAGGGCGGCGACGCGGTCGAGGCCGAGCTGCTGCTGGTCGCCGTCGGCCGCGGCCCGAACACCGCCAACCTCGGCTACGAGGAGCAGGGCGTCAAGATGGACCGCGGCTACGTGCTGACCGACGAGCGGCTGCGCACCAGCGTGCCGAACGTCTACGCGGTCGGCGACATCGTGCCCGGCCTCCAGCTCGCGCACCGCGGCTTCCAGCAGGGCATCTTCGTCGCCGAGGAGATCGCCGGCCAGAACCCGGCCGTGATCGACGAGGTCGGCATCCCGCGCGTCACCTACTGCGACCCCGAGCTGGCGTCGGTCGGCCTGACCGAGGCGAAGGCCAAGGAGCAGTACGGCGCCGACAAGATCAAGAGCTACAACTACAACCTGGGCGGCAACGGCAAGAGCCAGATCCTCAAGACCACCGGCTTCGTGAAGCTGGTCCGGGTCGAGGACGGCCCGGTGGTCGGCGTGCACATGGTCGGCGCCCGGGTCGGCGAGCTGATCGGCGAGGCGCAGCTCATCTACAACTGGGAGGCCTACCCGGCCGAGGTGGCGCAGCTCGTGCACGCCCACCCGACGCAGACCGAGGCCCTGGGCGAGGCGCACCTGGCCCTGGCCGGCAAGCCGCTGCACTCCCACGCCTGATCACGACAACCGCGGCGTCCGGCGACGGGCGATGATCCCACCAGGGGAATGAAGGAGTCTGGAGAACATGCCGGTATCGGTCACCATGCCCCGGCTCGGCGAGAGCGTCACCGAGGGCACCGTCACGCGCTGGCTCAAGCAGGAGGGCGACACCGTCGAGGTCGACGAGCCGCTGCTTGAGGTCTCCACCGACAAGGTGGACACCGAGATCCCGTCGCCCGCGGCGGGCGTGCTGAGCCGGATCGTGGTCGGCGAGGACGAGACCGCCGAGGTCGGCAGCGAGCTGGCGGTCATCGCCGGTGAGGGCGAGGAGGCCGGCGGGGCCGCCCCGCAGGAGCAGGCCCCGGCCGAGCAGGAGCAGGCCCCGGCGGAGCAGGCCGAGCAGGCCGCCGCCGAGCCGCAGGCGGAGGCGGAGCAGCCGGCCGTCGAGGAGCCCACCCCGGCCGCCGCGCCGTCGGGCGAGGGCACCCCGGTGACCATGCCGGCCCTGGGCGAGAGCGTCACCGAGGGCACGGTGACCCGCTGGCTCAAGCAGGTCGGCGAGACCGTCGAGGTCGACGAGCCGCTGCTGGAGGTCTCCACCGACAAGGTGGACACCGAGATCCCGTCGCCGGTCGCCGGCACGCTGCTGGAGATCAAGGTCCCCGAGGACGAGACCGCCGAGGTCGGCGGCGTGCTGGCGATCGTCGGGGCGGCCGGCGCCGCGCCGGCCCAGCCGCAGGCGCAGCCGAAGCCGGAGCCCAAGGCCGAGCCGAAGCCCGAGCCGAAGCCCGAGCCGAAGCCCGAGCCCAAGCCGGAGCCGAAGGTCGAGGAGCCCACCCCGGGCCTGTCGTACAACGAGCCGGCCGCCGAGGCCGAGCAGGCCGCCCAGCCGGCCAGGGCCGAGCAGGCCGCGACCCCGCCCGCGCCGGCCACCACCGCGCAGCGACCGACCGCCCCGGCCCCGGCCGGTGGCGAGGAGGCCGCCGGCTACGTGACCCCGCTGGTGCGCAAGCTGGCCGCCGAGCACGGGGTAGACCTCTCCTCGCTCAACGGCAGCGGCGTCGGCGGGCGGATCCGCAAGCAGGACGTGCTGGACGCGGCCGAGAAGGCCAGGGCCGCCAAGGCCGCGCCGGCCGCCCAGCCGGCCCCGGCCGCCGGGGCGCCCGCCCCGGCCAAGCCGGCCGCGAAGCCGCAGCCGAGCGGCAAGCGGGGCACGGTCGAGAAGCTGCCCCGGATCCGCAAGGCCATCGCCACCCGGATGCACGAGTCGCTGCACGAGATGGCGCAGCTGACCACGGTGATCGAGGTGGACGTCACCCGGATCGCCAAGCTGCGGGCCCAGGCGAAGGACTCCTTCCAGCAGCGGCACGGCGTGAAGCTGTCCTTCCTGCCGTTCTTCGCCCTGGCCGCCATCGAGGCGCTGCAGACGTACCCGATCCTCAACGCCCAGCTGGACCTGGCGGGCGGGACGATCACCTACCCGGAGGCCGAGCACCTCGGCATCGCCGTGGACACCGAGCGCGGCCTGCTCGTGCCGGTCATCCACAACGCCGGTGACCTCAACCTGGGCGGGATCGCCAAGCGGGTGGCCGACCTGGCCGAGCGCACCCGGACCAACAAGATCAGCCCGGACGAGATCGCCGGCGCGACCTTCACGCTGACCAACACCGGCAGCCGGGGCGCGCTCTTCGACACCCCGATCGTGCCGTCGCCGCAGTCGGCGATGCTCGGCACGGGTGCCGTGGTGAAGCGCCCGGTCGTGGTCAACGACCCGGAGCTGGGCGAGGTCGTCGCGGTCCGCTCGATGGTCTACCTGGCCCTGTCGTACGACCACCGGCTGATCGACGGCGCGGACGCGGCCCGCTTCCTGGTCGCGGTCAAGGAGCGGCTGGAGGCCGGCAACTTCGAGGCCGAACTGGGGCTCTGACCCCCGGACGGCAGAAGGGGCGCGCGGCGGAAGCCGCGCGCCCCTTCGTCGTTTCCGGGTCAGCCGCGCAGGTGCTCCGCGGAGACCGCCCAGAGCCGCTCGGCGGCCGCCGGGTCCCGCGCGTACGGGGCGTACCCGGTGCGGGTGCCCGGCTGGTTCGGCCCGGCCTCCTGGCAGTCCTCGAAGTACCGGCCGCCGACGCCGGCGACCAGCGGCGAGGCGGCGACCAGCACCGAGGTGGCCGCACCCTGCTCGGGGTTCTTCCAGTACGCCGCGCCGCCGCCGCTCTGGGTCCGCATCCGGTCGAGTTCCTCCTCACTGATGTAGCGCTGGAGGTTGGTCCGGATCGCGCCCGGCATGAGGGCGTTGGTGTAGATGCCGTCGTCCGCCCAGCGCCGGGTGGCCTCCACCGCGAAGAGCACGTTCGCGGTCTTCGACTGGCCGTACGCCTGCCACGGGTCGTACGGCCGCTGCCGGAAGTGGATGTCCTCGAAGACCACCGGCGAGCGCAGGTGGGCCGCCGAGCTGACCGAGACGATCCGCGCGCCCTCGGCCGCGGCGAGGGCCGGGTGCAGCCCGGTGGCCAGCGCGAAGTGCCCGAGGTGGTTGGTCGCGAACTGCATCTCCCAGCCCTGTTCGGTGCGCAGTTCGGGCGAGGCCATGATGCCGGCGTTGTTGACCAGCATGTGCAGCGGCCCGTCCCAGGTGCGGACGAAGGCGGCCACCGAGGCGAGGTCGGCCAGGTCGAGCGGGGCGACCAGGACGCGGTCGTTGCCGGTGCTGCCGGTGATGTCGGCGGCGGCGCGTTGGCCGGCCTCGGTGTTGCGGACCGCGAGGGTGACGTCGGCCCCGGCGGCGGCGAGCGCGCGGGCGGTTTCGACGCCGATACCGGAAGCGCCGCCGGTGACGACGGCCCGCCGGCCGGTCAGGTCGAGGTCGCGGACCACCTCCAGGGCGGTCGTCTCGCGGGAGAACGGGGTGCTGACGGGTGTGCTGGTGGTCATGATCCATCCTTGTCGGCGGCGGCACGGACCGATCGTCCGAGCGCTACGATGAGAAGCGGAGGATCCTCCGTTACTCCGACCTTAACCGGAGGTTCCTCCGGTTGCCAAACCCGGCCGGGCCCGCGCCCCCGGTCGAGCCGAGGAGGGAACGTGCCCGACCGCCCGCTGCGCGCCGACGCGCTACGCAACCGGCAACGCCTGCTGGACGCCGCGGTCCGCACGTTTTCCCAGGCCGGCGCCGAGGTAACGCTGGACCGCATCGCCAAGGAAGCCGGCGTCGGCATCGGCACCCTCTACCGCCACTTCCCCACCCGGGAGGCGCTGATCGAGGCGGCCTACCGCAACGAGTTGGCGAAGCTCTGCGACGGCGTCCCGGAACTGCTCGCGAGCCGACCCGCCGAGGAGGCGGTACGCGCCTGGATGGACCGGTTCGTCGACTACCTCGCCACCAAGCGCGGCATGGCCGACGCGCTGCGGCTGGCCATCGCCTCCGGCGCCAACCCGTACGCGCACAGCCGGGACCGGCTGCTCGCGGCGCTGGGTGACCTGCTGGCGGCCGGCGCCGCCGCGGGCACCGTACGCGCCGACGTGGCCCCCGCCGATGTCCTCGCCGGGCTGAGCGGCGTCTCCCTGGTGGCCGGCGAGCCGGAGCAGCGCGCCCAGGCCGGTCGCCTGCTCGACCTGCTCATGGACGGGCTGCGCCGCCGCCCGGGCTGAACCCAATCCGACCCGCCGCCGACCTGCCGCTGACAGACTCGGTCGGTGAGCGGCTTCGGGTGGCGGGGGCGCCTCGGGCCGGCGGTGCCGGTGGCGCCCGGAGCCCGGGTGGACCGGTTCGAGGTCTTCTTCGACCTGGTCTTCGTCTTCTCGTTCTTCATCATCACCCGGGCCACCGCGCTCCAGGTCAACGGCGGCGCGCTGCTGCACGCGCTGCTGGTCCTCGCGGTGCTGTGGTGGGCCTGGGTGGTGCACAGCATCGTGGCCACCCGGATCCGGCTCGGCGAGGGCTTCGTCCCGGTCCTCATGACGGTCGGCATGGCGGCCCTGTTCACCTTCGCCCTGTCCCTGCCGAACGCCTTCCGGGACCCGCGCGGCAACGCGGCCGGGCCGATCGTCGCGGCGATCAGCTACACCGTCATCCGCGGCGTGCACCTGCTGCTCTACCTGCACGCCGTGCGGGACAGCCCGGCGGAGCGCCGTCAGCTGCTCCGGTTCACCCCCGAACTGGTGGGTAGCACCCTGCTGCTGGGGGTCGCCGCGCTGATCCCGCCGAAGATCGACGACCTCGTCTCGGCCGCGGTGGTCCGGGACGGGCTGTGGGCGATCGTCGTGCTGCTCCAGTACTCCACCGGCCTCATCGCCGGCACCTGGGGCTGGGGCGTCGCCTCCGCCGAGCACTGGACCGAACGCTACGACCTCATCCTGATCATCGCGCTGGGCGAGTCGGTCATCTCGGTGGGCGTCGGCAGCAACCTGCTCGGCCAGCCGCCGACCTGGGCGGCCGTGGCCGCGGCCGTGCTCGGCATCTTCTTCACCGCCGCGCTCTGGTGGGCGCACTACGACATGATCGGGCCGGCCGCCCGGATCGCCCTGCACGCCGCAGAGGACGGCCCCCGCGTCGCCATGGCCCGGGACGCCTACGGCTACCTGTTCCTGCCGATGATCGCGGGCATCATCCTGTTCGCGCTCGGCGCGGAGATGATCGTGCACCAGATCGCCGACCCGAAGGTGCCGCAGCACCTGCCGGCGCTCGGCCCGGGCGTGCCGCTGCTCTTCGGCGGGGTGATCTGCTACCTCTGCGGCAACATGCTCTTCCAGCTCCGCACCCTGCGCACGGTGAGCTGGACCCGGGTCGTCGCCGTGCTGCTGCTCGCGGTGAGCATTCCGGTGGCCGTACACCTGCCCGCGCTGGCCGCCCTGACGCTGCTGACCGCCGTCACCGTCGGCATGGTGACCGCCGAGGTGGTGATCTTCGACGAGGGCCGGCGGGCGCTGCGGGGGTTGGTCTTCGAGGAGCGCACCAGCCACGAGGCCCACGAGGCGGAGTACCGCGCGCGCTGGCACGAGCCCCGCCAACCCGACGAGGGCGAGTGAGGGCAGCGGGTGTTCTAGACTGCCGGGCAGCGTCGCGGTGCACCCGGCACACAGGCCGCCGTGGGCATGGAGGCGCGGGACAGCAGGGGACCATGTGCACCCAGCCCACCCGTCGAGCGGCCGGCTGACCGCCCTCGGCATCCAGTTGATCGAGATCCACGACTGGCTCCGCGAGGAGCTGGCCCGGCTCCGCGCGAGCCTCGGCTCCCCCACCGGCGGTGCCGCCCTCACCCGGGAACTGCGCGCGTACTGCGTCGGTTTCTGCGCCGCGCTGGACCGGCACCACACCGGCGAGGACGGCGGCGCGTTCCGGGCCCTGGCCGAACAGGCGCCCGAGCTGCGTCCGGTGCTGGCCGAGCTGCGCGCCGACCACCGGGTGGTCGCCGACCTGCTGCGCCGGATCGACGCGCTGCTCGCCGACCCGGCCGGCGGCCGGTCCGTCCGGGCCGAGCTGGACGGGCTGGCCGGGCTGCTGGAGTCGCACTTCGGCTACGAGGAGCGGAAACTCGTCGCCGCGTTGAACCGGCTGGCCGGCGACCCCGTGGAACTGCTCGGCAGCACGCCACCCGGGAACGGGGAGAACCTCGAACGGACGGAGACCGCATGACCATCGACACCGTCAACGCCGCGGCGGCGGGCACCTGGCAGCTCGGCGACCTGACCGTCAACCGGATCGGCTTCGGCGCGATGCGGCTGACCGCCAACGCCGACGGCAGCCCCAGCGACCGGGACCGGGCGGTGGCGGTGCTGCGCCGCGCGGTCGAGCTGGGCGTCAACCACATCGACACGGCGGCGTTCTACTTCTCGCCGCTGCGCTCGGCCAATGAGCTGATCAACCGGGCGCTGTCGCCGTACCCGGAGGACCTGGTCATCGTGGCCAAGGTCGGGCCGGGCAAGGACCCGTCCGGCCAGTGGCTGCCGATGGCCCGGCCGGACCAGCTCCGCGGCCAGGTCGAGGAGAACCTGCGCCAGCTCGGCCGGGACCACCTGGACGTGGTCTACCTCCGGGTGTACGGCCCGGAGCCGCTGGCCGAGCACTTCGGCGCGCTCGCCGACCTGCGCGCCGCCGGCCTGATCCGGCACCTCGGCGTCTCCGCCGTACGGGCGCACCAGGTCACCGAGGCGCGGACCATCGCCCCGGTCGTCTCGGTGTCGAACTCGTACGGCCTCGGCTACCGCGCCAGCAACGACGCGTTGATCCACGACTGCGCGGCGCACGGCACCGCCTTCGTCCCGTTCTTCTCCCTGGTCACCAGCGGCCGCGAGGCCGGCGCGACCGGGGCCGAGCACGACGAGGTCCGCGCCGTCGCCCGGGAGCACGGGGTCAGCCCGGCCCAGGTCCGGCTCGCCTGGACGCTGAGCCGGGGCCCGAACGTGCTCGCCATTCCCGGCACCGGCAACCCGGACCACCTGGCGGAGAACGTGGCGGCGGGCGCGCTGCGCCTGTCGGCGGAGGACCTGGGCCGGCTGGCGGCCGTGCACCGGGCCGCGGCCGGACAACCGGCCGACTGACCGGCCGTGCACCGGGCCGCGGCCGGACAGCCCGCTGGCTGAGCCCCGGCGCCCGGCCGGCGTCCGCACCGTCGGCGCCGCCGCCTCGGCGGGATGCGCCGCCGCCTCGGCGGGATGCGCCGCCGCCTCGGCGGGATGCGCCGCTGCCCCGGCGGATTGCGCCGCGGGCCCGGGGCCGGCGATTCGCCGGTCAGCAGAATCGGCGTGGTCGGGCTGGTCGCGGCGGTCGGGCGGGGCGATGCTGGGCCGATGGCGATCTTCTCCGTGCAGGCCCGGCCCACCGACGCGGCGAGCTGGACCGAGCTGGCCCGGCGGGTCGAGTCGGCCGGCTTCGACGCGCTGCTGGCGGCCGACCATCCCGGTCACGGTCCGTCACCGTTCGTGGCGCTCGCCGCCGCCGCGGCGGTCACCTCGACGCTCGGCCTCGGCTCGTACGTCTCGAACGCCGGCGTCCGGCAGCCGATCCTGCTCGCCACCGACGTGGCCACCCTCGACGTGGTCTCCGGCGGGCGGGCCCGGCTCGGTCTGGGCGCCGGCCACACCCCCGCCGAGTGGCGGGCGGTCGGGCGGGAACGCCCCGACGTCGCCGGCCGGGTCCGCCGGTGCGTCGCCGTGGCCGAGGCCGTGCGGGCCCTGCTGGCCGGCGAGGAGGTCACCGTGGACACCCCCGACCTGGCCGCGTACGCCGCCCGCCTCACCGGGCTGCGGCCGGTCCAGGACCGGATCCCGCTCACCATGGGTACGGCCAATTCCACCCTGCTCCGCTGGGCCGGCGCGCGGGCCGACGTGGTCGGCCTGACCGGCTTCGGCCGTACCCTGCCCGACGGTCACCAGCACGAGGTCCGGTGGCGGTCCGACCAGATCGAGGCGCAGCTCGCCCAGGTGACCGCCGGGGCGGCCGGCCGGGACCGCCCGCCGGCCCTGGAGGCGCTGGTCCAGCAGGTCACCGTCACCGACGACGCCGAGGCCGCCGCCGCGGTGATCGCCGCCGAGACCGGCCTCACCGCCGCCGCCGTGCTGGCCACCCCGTTCGTGCTGATCGGCACGGCCGAGGAGATCGTCGCGGCCGTCGGCCACCACCGGCGCCGCTGGGGCATCACCCGCTTCGTGGTACGCGTCGACGCCGTCGAGGCGTTGGCCCCCGTCCTCCCCCGGCTCGCCGCCTGATCGACCCCGGCCACGCCGGCCCGTCGCGGTGACCCCGTCGGAGGCCCGGGTGGCACCGTGCCACGGCCTCGTGGCCCGGGCGGCCGAGCCCGTTCGGGATCCGGCCCGGGGCCGCCTCGGCGTCGCGGAGCCCGGCCCGATGCCGTTTCCCGACGGCGACGGTGCCGAGCCGCGCCCGGTGCCATCGCCGATGGCGGAGTGCCGAGCAGGTCGGATTGCCAGCGGGCCACAACCGGCCACCAACGTCAGGGGCGGCGAGGTCAGGAGCGGCCGGCGGGGTCGGGCGGTCAGCTGGCCGGGACGGCGGTGGCGGCGGCGACGCCCTCGTAGTAGCGGATCTTGTCGCGCAGGTGGTCGTACTGGCGGCGGAGCAGGGCCATCTGCTCCTCGACCCGCCCGGCGTGCCGTTCCAGCAGCTCCTGCCGTTCCCGGGCGGTGTGCTCACCGTCGCGGGCCAGCTCGGCGTAGCGGCACATCTCGGCGATCGGCATGCCGGTGTCGCGCAGGCAACGGAACACCGCCAGCCAGCCCAGGTCCTCGTCGGTGAAGACCCGCCGCCCGCCGGCGGTGCGGCCGATGCCGCTGAGCAGGCCGATCTTCTCGTAGTAGCGGAGGGTGTCGAGGCTGAAACCGCTGCGTCGGGCCGCCTCCGAGGGCGAGTATCGTCCGCTCACGTCCCGCAGGGTAGCCGTCGGTCCGCAATCCGCGCTTGACCTGGAGTGCGCTCCAGGTTGAACAGTGGTCCCATGACGACGACACGACGACTGGGTCGCAGCGGAATCGAAATCAGCGCCATCGGCATGGGCTGCTGGGCGATCGGCGGGCCGCTCTGGGAGGGCGAGCAACCGCTCGGCTGGGGCGAGGTGGACGACGACGAGTCGATCCGTACGATCCACCGGGCGCTCGACCTCGGGGCCGACCTCTTCGACACGTCCAGCAACTACGGCGCGGGGCACAGCGAGCGGGTGCTCGGTCGCGCGCTCGCCGGCCGCCGCGACCGGGCGGTGATCGCCACCAAGTTCGGCTACCCCACCGACGAGGCGACCCGGCAGGCCACCGGCGAGGACGCCAGCCCGGCGTACGCCCGGCGCAGCCTGGAGGACTCGCTGCGCCGGCTCGGCACCGACCACGTCGACCTGTACCAGCTGCACGTCAACGGGCTGCCGGTGCCAGCGGCGCTGGAGCTGGTCGACACGCTGGAGGACCTGGTCAGCCAGGGCAAGATCCGGGCGTACGGCTGGAGCACCGACGACCCCGACTCGGCGCGGGCGTTCGCCGCCGCCGGCCCGCACTGCACAGCCATCCAGCACGACCAGTCCGTGCTGCGGGACAACGCCGCGATGCTCGCGGTCTGCGACGAGTTCGACCTGGCCAGCCTCAACCGGGGCCCGTTGGCGATGGGCCTGCTCACCGCCAAGTACCAGGGCACGCCGGCCGCCCGGGGCGGCGACGACGTGCGCGGGATCGCCCCCGAGTGGCTGCCCTGGTTCAGCGGCGGGGTGCCGCGGGCCGAGTGGGCCGACCGGGTGGCCCGGGTCCGGGCGGTGCTCACCGCCGACGGCCGGACCCTCGCCCAGGGGGCGCTGGGCTGGCTGCTCGCCCGCAGCCCGCGGACCCTGCCCATCCCCGGCTGCCGGACGGTGGCCCAGGCCGAGGAGAACCTGGGCACCCTGGCGTGCGGCCCGCTCTCCGACGCGGCCTTCGCCGAGGTGGAGCGGCTCCTCGCCGAGCTGCGCACCGCGCCGGCGCACGCCTGACCCGCGGGCCGGGCGCGGCCGTGCGGGAGGCCGGCGTGAGGAGGTGAGTGATGTCGCTCAACGCATCCGCCCGCGGCTCCGTACCCGAAGATATGCACATGCGGATCCTCATGGCCGGTGTGTCCGGCTTCCTCGGCACCCGACTGGTCGACCGGCTCACCACGGACGGGCACCAGGTCACCCGCCTGGTCCGCCGCCCACCCCGGGGCAGCGACGAGCGGCAGTGGAACCCGTCCGCGGCGCAGCTCGACCCGCAGCTCGTCGCCGAGTCCGACGCCGTGGTCAACCTGGCCGGGGCCGGGGTGGCTGACAAACGCTGGGACGCCGCGTACCAGGGGTTGATCCGGAGCAGCCGGGTGGACAGCACCACCACGCTCGCCATCGCCATGGCCGGCCTGCCCGCCGCGGACCGGCCGGCGGTCCTGCTCAACGCCTCCGCGGTCGGCTGGTACGGCAACACCGGCGACCGGGCGGTCGAGGAGGACTCGCCGGCCGGCGACGGCTTCCTGGCCGACGTGTGCCGGGTCTGGGAGGCCGCGACCCGGCCGGCCGAGGACGCCGGCGTGCGGGTGGTCCGGCTGCGCATCGGGCTGCCGCTGGACGGCACCGGTGGCCTGCTCAAGCCGCAGCTGCTGCCGTTCCGGTTGGGCGTCGGCGGCCGGCTGGGCAACGGCCGGCAGTGGCTGCCGTGGATCTCGATGCGGGACTGGCTGGACGCGCTGACCTTCCTGCTCGACCGCGCGGATCTCGCCGGGCCGGTCAACGTGGTCGGCCCGGCGCCGGTGACCAACGCCGAGTTCAGCCGGGAGCTGGGCCGGCAGCTGCACCGGCCGGCGGTCATGTGGGTGCCGGCGCTGGCCTTGAAGATCGCCCTGGGCGGCTTCGCCCACGAGGCGCTGACCAGCGCGCGGGTCCTCCCCGGGGTGCTGGACCGGGCCGGGTTCCGGTGGACCCATCCCGACCTGCCGGGCGCGCTGCGCGCCGCTCTCGCCGGCTGAGCCGGCGGGAGCGGCGCGGGCCGCGGGTCAGCAGCCGATCACCCAGTAGCCGGGGCCGGTCTGCTTGAGGGTGGACGTGTAGAAGGTGTTGTAGAGCCCCATCCGCTGGTTGCTGCCGAGGGCGTAGGCGTAGCCGCCGGACTGGTAGGCCCGGCCGGCGGTCACGTGGGCGTAGTTGCTGGCGGTGACGCAGACCGGAGCCGCGGTGGGCGACGGCGAGGACGAGGGCGACGCGGTCGCCGTCGGGGTCGGGCTCGTGGTCGGGCTCGTGGTCGGGCTCGGCGTCACCCCGCCGTCGAGGCCGAAGAAGAGCGCGTCCCGGTAGGTCGAGCAGATGGTGTCCAGGAAGTACGCGGCGGTGCTGCCGCACTGGTCGGTGGCGGAGCCAGGGTCGACCGGCGTGCCGTGGCCCATCCCGGAGACCCGGTAGAGCCGGACCTGGTCGGCGCCGTACACCTCGAGGCTGGTGCCGCCGGGCAGGGTGCCGGTGCTGGTCGGGGTCGACGGGACGCCAAGCACGTTGGTCCACTGGTCGCGCGACTCGGCGGCGTTGAGCGGCGCGACCGTGGTGTCCGAGGTGCCGTGCCAGATGGCCACCCGGGGCCGCTTGCCGCCGTAGCCGGAGTAGGCGTTGCGGACCAGGTCGCCCCACTGCGCCGGGGTCTTGTCCACGCCCGGGTTCATGCAGCTGAAGACGTTGACCATGCTGGTGGCGCAGCGGTAGGGCAGGCCGGCGATGACCGAGCCGGCGGCGAACACGTCGGGGTAGGTGGCGAGCATGACGGCGCTCATCGCCCCACCGCCCGACAGGCCGCTGACGTAGACCCGGCCCGGGTCGGTGCCGTAGGTGGTCTTCGCGTGGTCGACCATCTGCTTGATCGACAGGGCCTCGCCCTGGCCGCGGGCGGTGTCGCCGGTCTCGAACCAGTTGAAGCACGAGTTGGCGTTGTTGGCCGAGGGCTGCTGGGGCACGATCAGGGTGAACTTCCACAGGTCGGCGTACTTCTGCCAGCCGGAGTTGGTGAAGTAGCCGGTGGCGTTCTGGGTGCAGCCGTGCAGCAGCACCACGGCGGGCGCGTTGGCCGGCAGCCCGTTCGGCCGGTACGCGTACATGGCCAGGTTGCCGGGGTTGGAGCCGAAGCCGGTGACCTGGGTGAGCGCGGCGGCCTGGGCGGGCAGCGCGGCGGTGAGGACCGCGGCGGCGGCCAGCACCACGCCGGCGGCCGCCCCGGCGAGTCGGGTGAGCAGGGTCGAGGAGCGGCGCACGGCGACCTCCCTGGTGGCGGAATGTGAACTGGGTCACCTTCGAGTTGCCGAGACGTTACGACGCCGTTTCCCCGCGCCGGAATGGCGTCCGCTCACACATTCACGGACGCCGAAGTGTCGACGGCCGGGTGAGGAAAGGTTAGGAGTCTGACCGGCCTGTCCAGGTCCGGTTGGTAACGTCCGCTCCGTGCCGTCCTCCCCGTCCCAGGTCCCGGGCCCGTCGCCCGCCCCCGAGCCCGGCCACCGGGACCGGCGGGCCGACCTCGTCGTGGTGCTCGCCGCGCTGGCCCTGGCCTGCTGGGTGACCAGCGGCCTGTGGTGGGGCCCGAACACCCGGGCCATCACGGTCAACTCCAGCGACCAGGCGCTCTTCGAGTGGCTGCTGGCCTTCGGCGGGCACGCGCTCACCCACGGCGAGAACCCGTTCTTCACCGACCTGATCAACGTCCCGGACGGGGTCAACCTCGCGGTCAACACCTCGATCACCGCGTACGCGGTGGTCTTCGCGCCGCTGACGTACCTGATCGGGCCGCCCGCCACCTTCCTGGTGATCCTCACCCTCAACCTCGCCGCCACCGCGGTGGCCTGGTACTGGCTGCTCAGCCGGTACCTGGTCGGCAGCCGGCTGGCCGCCGGGGTGGGCGCGCTCTTCATCGCCTACTGCCCGGCGATGGTCTCGCACGCCAACGCGCACCTGAACTGGACCGCCGGCTGGCTGGTGCCGCTGCTGATCTGGGGCGTGTTCCGGCTGCGCCGACCCGGCCGGGCGATCCGCGGCGGCATCGTGCTCGGCGTGCTGGTGGCGGTCGCGTTCTCGATCGCCGCCGAGGGGCTCTTCTTCACCGCCCTGGCGCTCGCCTTCTTCCTGCTGGTCCGCGCGGTGCACCCGGCCCGGCGGGCCGAGGCCCGGGCGGACCTGCTCCCCTTCCTGCGCGGCCTGGGGGTGACCGCGCTGGTGGCCGGCGTGCTGTTGGCGTACCCGCTGTGGCTGCACTTCGCCGGCCCGCAGCGCTTCCACGGCACCGGCTTCGACCCGATGATCCACTCCGAGGACATCGCGGCGTTCGGGTCGTACCCGCGCCGGTCCCTGGCCGGCTGGGCCGGGCTGGGCACCTCGCTGGCCCCCAACCCGACCGAGGAGAACTCCTTCTTCGGCATCCCGCTGCTGCTGCTCGCGGCCGGCTGCTTCGCCTTTCTCTGGACCCGGGCGGACCGGGCGTTCCGGGCCACCCTCACCGCGCTGGGCCTGACCGCCGTGGTCTTCGCGGTGCTCTCCTGGGGGCCCCGGGCCAAGTGGAACGGCCGGCGCACCGATCAGCTCCTGCCGTTCGGGGTGCTGGACAACCTGCCGGTGATCAACGCGGCGCTGCCGTCCCGGCTGGCCCTGGTGGCGGCCCCGGTGATCGGCCTGCTGCTGGCGTACACGATCGACCGGCTGCGCGCCCGGCCACCCCGGCACCGCTGGACCGAGCTGGCCTGGGCGCTCGGCTTCGCCGCCGCGCTGCTGCCGCTGCTGCCCACCCCGCTGCTCACCAGCGTGCGCGAGCCGATCCCCGACTTCATCACCAGCGGCACCTGGCAGCGCTACGTCTCGCCCGACGGGGTGCTCACCCCGCTGCCGGTGACCGTCGACCTCTACCCCGACGGCCAGCGCTGGCAGGCGTACGCGCTGGCCCACCAGCAGCGCACGTTCCGCATCCCGGCCGGGTTCTTCCTCGGCCCCGGCGGGCCGGACGGCCGCGGGCGGATCGGGCCGGTGCCGCGCAGCTTCAGCGCCCTGATGGACCAGGCGGGGCGGACCCGCCTGGTGCCGATCATCACCGACGGCAGCATCAAGGAGGCCCTGGCCGACCTGCACTACTGGCGGGTCGAGACGGTGGTGCTGGCCGACCGGGTGCACGGCGCCAAGTTCGACGTCGACGAGGAGACGGTGCGCCGCACCGCCACCGCGCTGCTCGGCCCGCCCGAGCGGGTGGACGACGTCTGGCTCTGGCGGGTCCCGCCCGGGTGACTCGACGCACCTGGTCGGGAAGGCGCTCGACCCGCCGGCGCAACCGCTCACCCGGGCCGGACGCGACGAGGCTCACGCCGCCCGTCCACCCGGGGCGGGACTAGGCTGGACGGGTGAGCGTGACGACTTCCGGGTTGACCATCGTCCGTGCCGGGGTGCTGGACTATCAGGCCGCGTGGGACGAGCAACGCCGGCTGCACGAGGCCGTGGTGGCCGGCGAGCGCGGCGACACCGTGCTGCTGCTGGAGCACCCCAGCGTCTACACCGCCGGCAAGCGGACCGAGCCGTGGGACCGCCCGATGGACGGCACCCCGGTCGTCGACGTCGACCGCGGCGGCAAGATCACCTGGCACGGTCCGGGGCAGCTCGTCGGCTACCCCATCGTCACGCTGCCCGACCCGGTCGACGTGGTCGCCTACGTGCGGCGCGTGGAGCAGATGCTGATCGACGTCTGCGCCGAGTTCGGGCTGGCCGCCGGCCGGGTCGAGGGGCGCAGCGGCGTCTGGGTGCCGGAGGACGACCGGGGGCCGGCCCGCAAGGTGGCGGCCATCGGCATCCGGGTGGCGCGCGGCGTGACCCTGCACGGCTTCGCGATCAACTGCGACTGCGACCTGACCTACTTCGACCGGATCGTCCCGTGCGGGATCCGGGACGCCGGGGTCACCTCGCTCAGCGCCGAGCTGGGCCGCCCGATCACGGTGGCCGACGTGCTCCCGGTCGTCGAGCGGCACCTCGCCACCATCGTCGCGGCCGGCTGACCACGTCCCGAGGGGTCCGGGCCGCCGCGTAGGCTCGTGCGGTGCGGATCGATCTCGTCACCCTGGTCGTCGCCGAGTACGACCCGGCGATCACCTTCTTCACCGAGGTGCTCGGCTTCGAGCTGGTGGAGGACAAGCCGTCGCTGACCAACGACGGCCGCCCCAAGCGCTGGGTGGTGGTCCGCCCGCCGGGCGGCGGCACCGGCCTGCTGCTGGCTCGCGCCGACGGCCAGCACCAGCAGGCCGCGGTGGGCGACCAGACCCACGGCCGGGTCGGCTTCTTCCTCCAGGTCGACGACTTCGACGCCACCTACCGGCGGATGGTCGAGGCGAAGGTCGAGTTCGTGCGGCCCCCGCGCACCGAGCCGTACGGCCGGGTCGCCGTCTTCCGGGACCTGGCCGGCAACCCCTGGGACCTGCTCGGCCCCGCTTGACCCGAGAGAGGACCTCGATGACCGACGTGCTGCCGACCCAGCGACGGATCGCCGCGGAGCTGCAGGTGCCGGCGACCTTCGACGCCGCCGAGGAGATCGAGCGACGGCTGGTCTTCCTCGCCGACCGCCTGGTCGACACCGGCCTGGCCACGCTGGTGCTCGGCATCAGCGGCGGCGTCGACTCCACCACCGCCGGGCGGCTCTGCCAGCTCGCCGCGGCCCGGGCCCGGGAGGCCGGCCACCGGGCCGAGTTCGTCGCCATGCGCCTGCCGTACGGGGTGCAGGCCGACGAGCAGCACGCCCGGGCCGCGCTGGATTTCATCCGCCCGGACCGGGTGCTGACCGTCGACGTCAAGCCGGCCGCCGACGCCGCCCTGGACGCGCTGGTCGCCGGCGGGCTGGCGTTCCGCGACGCGGCCCAGCGGGACTTCGTGCTCGGCAACATCAAGGCCCGGCAGCGCATGATCGCCCAGTACGCGGTCGCCGGCGCGACGGGCGGGCTGGTGGTGGGCACCGACCACGCCGCCGAGGCGGTCACCGGCTTCTTCACCAAGCACGGCGACGGGGCGGCGGACGTGGTGCCGTTGACCGGGCTGACCAAGCGCCGGGTGCGGGCGCTGGCCGCGGCGCTCGGCGCCCCCGCCGAACTGGTCGGCAAGGCGCCCACCGCCGACCTGGAGAGCCTGGCCCCGGGCAAGCTCGACGAGGACGCGCTCGGCCTGGCGTACGAGCAGATCGACGACTACCTGGAGGGCCGGCCGGTGCCCGCGCAGGTCGAGGAGAAGCTGGTCGCCCGCTACCGGGCCACCGACCACAAGCGCCGGCTCCCGATCGCCCCGTAGGGCAAATCGGTCCACCATATAGACATCGATTGATATTTGTATTCATGGATGCAATTCTGGCTTGGAAGCGCTCCCATCAACGACTCCACGCGCCGAAGGAGGACGTACCGTGCGTTCCCACAAGCCCGAGCAATCCGGCCGGCAGCCCCGCTCAGCCGTCCACCACCCCGTTCGAGCGCTCGCCGTGGTGCTGACCATGCTGGTCGGCATGCTGGCCGCGCCCGGCACGGCCGAGGCCCACGGCACCATCGTCAGCCCGGGGACCAGGGCCTACAAGTGCTGGCAGAACTGGGGGAACAACCACACCAATCCGGCCATGCAGCAGCAGGACCCGATGTGCTACCGGGCGTTCCAGGCCAACCCCGACACCATGTGGAACTGGATGAGCGCGTTGCGGGACGGCCTCGGCGGGCAGTTCCAGGCCCGCACGCCCGACGGGCAGCTGTGCAGCAACGCGCTCTCCCGCAACGACAGCCTGAACCAGCCCGGGCCGTGGAAGACGACCAACGTCGGCCGCAGCTTCACGATCCAGCTCTACGACCAGGCCAGCCACGGCGCCGACTACTTCCGGGTCTACGTGAGCAAGCAGGGGTTCAACCCGACCACCCAGCGCCTGGGCTGGGGGAACCTCGACTACATCACGCAGACCGGCAGGTACGCGCCGGCGCAGAACATCAGCTTCACCATCTCGACCTCCGGCTACACCGGACACCACATCCTCTTCGTCATCTGGCAGGCATCCCACCTCGACCAGGCGTACATGTGGTGCAGTGACGTGAACTTCAGCTGACCGGCCCGGCCGCACTCCGGCCCAGGGCGTGCGCGTCCTGGGCCGGAGCCCGCCGGCGGTCAGGGTGTGAGCCGGTGCAGGTCCCGGGGGAAGGCGGTCACCTCCCGGACGTTGGCCGCGCCGGTCAGCCGGGCCACGAACCGTTCCAGCCCGATCGCGAAGCCGCCGTGCGGCGGCATGCCGTGCCGGAACGCGTCCAGGTAGCCGGCGTACGGCTCGACCGGCTCGCCGCGGGCCGCCAGGGCGGCCAGGTAGTCCTCGTACCGGTGCAGCCGCTGCCCGCCGGTGACCAGCTCCATCCCCCGGAACAGCAGGTCGAAGCCGTTGGAGTGGCCCGGCCGGGCCGGGTCCGGGTGGGTGTAGAAGGGCCGCTTCGCCATCGGGTAGCCGGTGACGAAGAGGAAGTCGCTGCCGTGCTCGGCCTGCGCCCACTCGCCCAGTGCCCGCTCGTGGGCCGGGGCGAGGTCCGGCTCGTCGGCCGGCGCCCCGGCGATCGCCAGCGCCTCGGTGAAGTGCACCGCGGGGATCTCGGCGGGCACCCCGGGCAGGGTCAGGCCCAGCGTGCCGAGCGCGGTGCCGGCCCGGTCCGCCACCGCCGCCAGCATCCCGGCGAGGACGTCCCGCAGCACCGCCATCACCTCCCGGTGGTCGGTGACGAAGCCCAGCTCGACGTCGAGCGAGGTGTACTGGGCCAGGTGCCGGACCGTGTCGTGCGGCTCGGCGCGGAACACCGGCCCCACCTCGTACACCCGCTCGAAGACGCCGACCATGAGCTGCTTGTAGAACTGCGGCGACTGGGCCAGGTACGCGGGCCGGCCGAACCAGTCCAGCGCGAAGACGTTCGCCCCGCTCTCGGTGGAGGTGGCGACCACCTTCGGGGTGTGGATCTCCACGAAGCCGCGCTCGTCCAGGGCGGCGCGGAAGCCGGCCACCGCCGCCGCGGAGATCCGCAGCGCCGCCGCGCGGGTGGGGTGGCGCAACGCGGTCGGGGCATGGTCGAGCTGGGTGGGCAGGGAGGCGGTGAGCGCCGGCCGGTACAGGTCGAACGGCGGCGGCACGGCGGGCGGCCCGAGCGGTCGTACCGTGGGGTCGACGACCTCGACCCCGGCGGGCGCGGTCGGGTTCGCGACCGCCGTGCCGGTGACCTCGACGACGCTCTCCTCGGGCAGCGCCTCGACGGCGGCGCGCACGGCGGGGTCGGTGACCACCACCTGGGCCAGGCCGGCCGCGTCCCGGACGATCAGGAAGGCCACCGACTTGAGCAGCCGGCGGCGGTGCGTCCAGCCGGCGATCCGGACGGATTCGCCGACATGGTGGTTGAGCTGGGAAGACAGGATGCGTTGCATGGTGGCTACCTCCTTGATCAATCGCAACGCGATCCCCAGGGAGTGTGGGCGAGCGGGATCCTCGCGGTGCCACCACACCTTCGCCCCCGCTCGCGCGGAGGCCTCGTTCGTCGCCTTTTCACCGGGGCCAGCCGGGCGGGTTCTACTGGGTGCGCCTGTCCGGCCGGGCCCTCGCGTATCGCAGGCGTTCCCGCCGGGCCCTGCCGTGCGCCGCACCGTTCTTCCCGCAGCTCGGGAGGGTCTTCGCGCACCGGCGCCAGACCGCCTCTCAGCAACCGGCGGCTCTCTGCGCTGGCGGGTCGGCGCGCTACTCGGCTCCGTCGCAGCTCTGCCGGCCACGCTAGCACCCGGACCCGGCCACTGTGACGGCCATTTTTCGCCACTGGTGTCCGGTGTCACAACCTCTGGCGCGTGACGCCCGTCGCCCGAAGTCCATCGACGGCCACCGACCGGCGTACGCTCGGCGTTGTGACGATCGAGCATTCCGCGCCGACGACTGAGCAGGCCGCGCGCCCCGCAACCGTCGCCCCCGAGGGGCGGCGGATGCTGCGGATCGAGGCGCGCAACGCCGAGACGCCGATCGAGCGCAAACCGCCGTGGATCAAGGTCAAGGCCAAGATGGGCCCGGAGTACACCCAACTGCGCGGGCTGGTCTCGCGCGAAGGGCTGCACACCGTCTGCCAGGAGGCCGGCTGCCCCAACATCTACGAATGCTGGGAGGACCGGGAGGCCACCTTCCTCATCGGTGGCGACCAGTGCACCCGGCGCTGCGACTTCTGCCAGATCGACACCGGCAAGCCGGCCGAGTTCGACGCCGACGAGCCGCGCCGGGTCGCCGAGTCGGTGGCCGCGATGGGCCTGCGCTACGCGACCATCACCGGCGTGGCCCGCGACGACCTGCCCGACGGCGGCGCCTGGCTCTACGCCGAGACGGTCCGGCAGATCCACGCCCTCCAGTCCGGCTGCGGCGTCGAGCTGCTGATCCCCGACTTCAACGCGGTGCCCGAGCAGCTCGCCGAGGTCTTCGGCTCGCGTCCCGAGGTGCTCGCGCACAACGTGGAGACCGTGCCGCGGATCTTCAAGCGGATCCGCCCGGCGTTCCGCTACGACCGCTCGCTCGACGTGATCCGGCAGGCCCGCGCCGCCGGGCTGGTCACCAAGAGCAACCTGATCCTCGGCATGGGCGAGGAGCGGGCCGAGGTCTCTCAGGCGCTGCGCGACCTGCACGACGCCGGCTGCGAGCTGATCACCATCACCCAGTACCTGCGCCCCTCCCCCCGGCACCACCCGGTCACCCGCTGGGTCAAGCCGGAGGAGTTCATCGAGCTGCGCGAGGAGGCCGAGGAGATCGGCTTCGCCGGCGTGATGAGCGGGCCGCTGGTCCGCTCCTCGTACCGGGCGGGCCGGCTCTACCAGCAGGCCCTGTCGGCCCGCGAAGCGGTCACCGCCGCCGGCTGAGCCGCCCACCTGCCGCGTCACCCGTCGCCCCGGCCCGGTCCCCGGTCCGGGGCGATCGACGTACTGGCCGGCCCGCTCACGCGGACCGCGCCCGTCATCCGGCCCGCTCCGCGGCCACCGGCCGCGCCCGTCCTCCGGCCCGCTTGCCCGGCTACCGGCCGCGCCGCTGGTCCGGCGGGCCCGCCGGCGGCTCCAGCAGGCCGAGGCGGTGGGCCAGGGCAGCCGCCTCCACCCGGTTGCCGACGTCGAGCTTCGCGATGATCCGGGACACGTGCACGCTCGCCGTCTTCGGCGAGATGAAGAGCCGCTCGGCGATGCGGCTGTTGCTGTGCCCCTCGGCGACCAGCCGCAGCACCTCCTGCTCGCGGCTGGTGAGCAGGTCCGGCCCGGGGCGGCCACCGCCGCGCAACCCGACCCGGCGGGCCAGGGTGGCGGCCTGCTCGGCCAGCGGGACGGCACCGAGCCGCCCGGCGATCTCGGCTGTTTCGCGTACCGCCGCGGCGACCTCGTCCCGCTCCCCCACCGCAGCGGCGGCCTCGGCCAGCCCGAGCAGCGCGCGGCCCAGCGGGTACGGCGGCCCGGCCGCACGCCACGCCGCCACCGCCGCGCGCCACGCCGCCAGCACGGCGCCGGCCCCGGCGACCCGCGTGCCGGCCACCGTTCCCTCGCCGGCCCGGACCCGCCCACCGGTGCCGTCGATGCCGGCGAGGATCGCGGGGATCTGGGCGGCGTGCGCCCGCTCGGCCGGATAGCGGGCCGGCAGCGCGGCGGCCACCTCGGCCACCTCGGCGGCCAGCCCGGCGTCGCCGACCAGCGCGGCGGCCCGGGCGGTTGCGCTGAGCAGCGACCACCCCTCGCGGGGCAGGTCGGGCAGGCGCTCGTCGGCCAGGGCGGCCCGCGCCGCGGCCACCGCCTCCACCTTGTCAGCGACCGCGAGCGCCGCCTCGATCCGCAACTCCCGCAACGGCAGCCGGAGGTTCGGCCACAGATAGGGGCGGGCCAGGAAGGCCAGCGCCCGGCCGGTCAGCTCGTCGGCGGCGGGGTGGGCCCGGGCCAGCCGCAGCCCGGCCCGGAGCTGCAGCCAGTGCAGCCCGGACACGCCCGGCGGGTCGATCCGGGCCGCCTGTGCGCAGGCCTCGTCGGCCTCGTCCCAGCGGCCCAGCGCGATCAGCGCCTCGGCCCGGTTGGACAGCAGGTACGCCCCGGTCGAGCGGCTGATCCCGACCCGGCGCGCCTCGGCGACCCCGCCGGCCGCCGCCTCCGCGGACTCGGCGTACGAACCCAGCTCGTAGAGCACGTCGGAGAGGTGGACCAGGGCGCTGACCAGCGCCGACGCGTTGCCGGTGGCGCGGGCCAGGGCCTCCGCCCGGCGCAGCTCGACCAATCCCAGGTCCGGGGCGCGTGCGGTGCGGCAGAGCATGGCGATCCGGGTGGCCAACAGGGCCGTTTCCTCACCGACCGCCTCGGCGCCGGCCATCGCCTCGGCGGCAATTGAGGCGGCCTGCCCCGGATCGATCTTCACCAGGTGCGCGGCGATGTCGGCGAGCAGCCGTACCCGTTCCGGGCCGTCCGGCGTGTCGGCGGCCAGCCGGTACCCCTCGCGGACCTCGGCCGTGCCGTCGGTCTTGCCGAGCAGGGCGAGCAGCCGGCCGCGCTGGTAGAGCAGGCGGGCGGCGCGGAGCGGCTCGGCGGCGGAGTCCACCTCCGCCAGCCCGGCCCGGGTGAGGGTGAGCGCCCGGTTGTAGTCGCCGGCGGTGACCGCCGCGGCCAGCGTCTCCTCCAGCACCCGCAGGTGGTCCATGCCCAACCGGTCGGCGGCGTCGGGCACCAGCTCCCAGAGTTCGAGGACCCGTTCCAGCAGCCGGCTCTGCTCGGCGTAGGCGTACCGGTCGGCGGCCGCGCTGGCCGCGGCCCGGGCGGCGACCAGGGCGCGCGGGTGGTCGTGCGCGGCGTACCAGTGGTGGGCGATCTCGGCCGGGGCGCGGCCGGCGGCCACCAGATGCGGCTGCGCCTCGATCGCGGCGGCGTACCGGGCGTGCAGCCGGGCGTGCTCGCCGGGGAGCAGCTCGTCGTGGACCGCCTCGCGGACCAGGGCGTGCCGGAACTCGTAGTCCCCGTCCGGGTCGGCCACCACGAGCTGGGCGGCCACCGCGGCGCGCAGCGCGTCCTCCAGCTCCAGCTCGGGCAGGCCGGCCACCTCGGCGAGCAGCTGGTGGGCGAAGCGGGTGCCACCGGCGGCGGCGATCCGCAGCACCCGCTGGGCCGGCTCGGGCAGCCGGTCCACCCGGGCCAGCAGCAGATCGCGCAGCGTCTCCGGGAGCGTGGCGCAGCCCACCGGGTCGCCCGCGGCGGCCAGCTCCTCGATGAAGAACGGGTTGCCCTGGGTACGTTCGTGCACGTCGTCGACCGCCCGGGGCGCCGGTTCGGCGCCGATCAGGTCGGCGAGGATCGCGGCCGTGCCGTCCCGGTCCAGCCGGCCCAGCTCCACCCGCTCCACGCCACGCGCCCGGTCCAGCTCGGCCAGGAACGGGCGCAGCGGGTGGCCGCGGTGCAGCTCGTCGGTCCGGTAGGTGCAGACCAGCAGCAGGCGGGCGGCCCGGGCGGCCCGGACCAGGAAGCCGATCAGGTCCCGGGTGGAGCGGTCCGCCCAGTGCAGGTCCTCGATCACCAGCACCAGCGGGCGCTCCTCGGCGATCCGGCCGAACAGCTCACAGACCAGGTCGAACAGGTAGCCCCGCGGGGTGTCCGAGACGGGCAGCCCGGCGGGCGCGGCCACCGCCGCCGGCACCCGGGCCAGCTCCGGCAGCAGCCGGGCGAACTCCGCCTCGTACCCGGCGAAGGGCGCCGGACCGTCGCGGCGCAGCACCTCGCGCAGCGCGGCCGCGAACGGCGCGAACGGCAGACCGGCCTCGCCGAGCTCCAGGCACTGGCCGACCAGCATCCGGGCCCCGGCGGCCGCGACGTGGGCCCGGAACTCCTCCAGCAGCCGGGTCTTGCCGACGCCGGCCTCGCCGCCGACCAGCACGGTGACGGGCTCGCCGGCACGGGCCCGGCCGAGCGCGGCGCGCAGCTCGGCCAGCTCCTTCTGGCGGCCCACGAGGACGGTGCTGGCGGCGCGTACGGTCACGCCGTCGAGCATGCCACGGCCGGGCGGCGTACCGTCCCGGCCGACCGGCCGGTCTGCGGGACCGGCCGCCCCCGGGCCGGCCGCCCCCGTGGCGGCCGGCCCGGCAGCTGCCCCGACCGCACCCAACCCGGCCGCGCCCGCGGCAGGGGCCGGGTCAGGTGCGGGATCCCGCTCGGCCGGGCCGGGCGCGTCGCCGGGTGGCGGCGGCACCGGGCCGGCCGGACCGGGTGTGCGGTCGCCCCGACCGCCGGTGGGCGGCGCGGCGAGGGTGGTCACCGCCGGCCCTGGGCCGCGCGGGCGGTGTCGTGGCGCCGGCCCAGCCAGCTGCGCTGGTGGCGGCGCGGCACCGACCGGGCGAGCCGGTCGCGGGCCGCGTCGGCCTGGAGCTCGGAGGCGTGGCTGCGGTGGATGGTGAGCATCAATTCCGCGTCGTTGCCGAACATGTCTTTTCCCCTGTCGTGTCGTTCTCGCTGTCGACACTCACTTTCCGCGCGAAGGTGGCCCCGGGGCATGGGTCCACTGCCTGATCTTCGACCCCTCCCCCTCCTTACCGGCGGGCCTGAGGGGGTCGCCGGCGACGTAAGGTACTCAGCGCGCGCGGAAGGCCGGCCACGGATCAACCGGTGGCGGGGCGACCACTAGACTCTGCGGCATGGCAAAGCCCCAGGAGAAGGTCTCGTTCGGCCAGCGGCTGAAGCAGATCGGGATGGTGTTCCAGTTCACCGCCAAGCAGGACCGGTGGTTCGCGCCGCTGACCGCGGCCGCGGTGCTGATCCCGCTGGCGCTCACCGTGGTCGCCGTGCTCCTGTGGGGTTGGATCTGGCTGCCGATCGGCATCCTGTTCATCCTGCTCGCGGTGCTGATCGTGCTCAACCTGCGGTCCAACAAGGCGATGATGAACGCCGCCGAGGGGCAGCCCGGCGCGGCGGCGCAGATCATGGAGAGCATGCGCGGTGACTGGCGGGTCACCCCGGCGGTCAGCTCGACCACCCAGATGGACATGGTGCACCTGGTGATCGGCCGCCCCGGCGTGATCCTGCTGGCCGAGGGGAACCCGCAGCGGGTGCGCGGCCTGCTCGGCCAGGAGAAGCGCCGGCTGGCCAAGGTGATCGGCACCGCCCCGCTGCACGACTACGTGATCGGTCAGGGCGAGGGCGAGTTGCCGATCCGCAAGCTGCGGATGACCCTGATGCGGCTGCCCCGCAACCTCGCCCCGAAGGACGTCAACGCCCTCGACAAGCGGCTCAAGGCGCTCACCGCCCGCCCGCAACTGCCCAAGGGCGCGATCCCGAAAAACATGCGGCCGCCGCGCGGCGCGTTCCGCCAGACCCGGGGTCGCTGACCCGAGGCGTACGCGAGAAGGAGCCGGACCCGCGCGGGGCCGGCTCCTTCGTCGTCCGGTGGGTCAGCGGCGGGCCGGCCGGGGGGCGTCGACGATGACCGAGCCGGTGAGCCGGTCGTGCAGGCCGCGCCGGTGCTCGTCCATGATCAGGGCGGGGACGACCAGGGCGAGCAGGAGACCGCGCAGCAGCGCCCGGGCCAGGCCGATCCGCCCGCCGTCGGCCCAGGACAGGCAGCGGACCCGGGTGACGTACATGCCCGGGGTCTGCGCGAACAGGCCGAGGAAGAAGCCGTACTCCAGCACCAGCACCAGCACCGGCGCCCAGCCGTCCCGGGCCGGGTCGGCGAAGAGGTTGGCGACCAGCAGGCAGAGCACCCAGTCGATGACGAGCGCGCCGAAGCGGCGGCCCAGGCTCGGGGGCGTGAAGGTGGGGTCCGCGGCGGGCGGCACCGGCACGGCGGCGGTATCGGTCACAGCGGTCAAGGGTAGCCAGCCCGCGTCCCGGCGCGGGCAGCGCGGCGGCGCCGCGGGGTGCCCGTCACTGCCCGGCCGGACCGGATCGCCACCTCGGCGGCGCTGCGCGGCGCGGTCACCGCCCGGCTGGACCGGATCGCCACCCAGCAAGGAAACGGACCATTGCCATCAATCAGCGGCACATCACCACAGCGGGTATCGTCCGAACGGAGACTCCACGGCGACTGAGCGGCTCGGATGACGCTCCGCGAGGGACGTAACACGGCGGAAACAGAGGAGACACGGCCGGGCAACCGCGCGGCCATAGCGTCGCCAGGAGCCAGCCACCGGAGTGGACCTGCCAGGAGGACGTGTGTTCGCCAATCCCGAGGAACTCCTGCGATACCTCAAGAACGAGGACGTGAAGTTCGTCGACGTACGTTTCTGTGACCTGCCCGGCGTGATGCAGCACTTCAACCTGCCGGTTGAGTCCTTCGACGACAGCGTCTTCACCGACGGCCTCGCGTTCGACGGTTCGTCGATCCGTGGCTTCCAGGCGATCCACGAGTCGGACATGCTCCTGCTCCCGGACGTCGCCAGCGCCTTCATCGACCCGTTCCGCGGGCAGAAGACCCTCGCGCTCAACTTCTTCATCCACGACCCGTTCACCCGCGAGGCGTACTCGCGGGACCCGCGGAACGTGGCGAAGAAGGCCGAGGCGTTCCTGGCCGCGAGCGGCATCGCCGACACCGCGTACTTCGGCGCCGAGGCGGAGTTCTACATCTTCGACTCGATCCGTCACGAGACCTCCGCGCACCGGTCGTTCTACTACATCGACTCGATCGAGGGCGCGTGGAACTCCGGCCGCGAGGAGGAGGGCGGCAACCGCGGTTACAAGACCGCGTACAAGGGCGGCTACTTCCCGGTGCCGCCGGTCGACCACTACGCCGACCTGCGCGACAGCATGGTCCGCCGCCTGATCGACGCCGGCTTCACCGTGGAGCGTTCGCACCACGAGGTCGGCACCGCCGGCCAGTCGGAGATCAACTACAAGTTCTCCACCCTGCTGCACTCGGCCGACCAGCTCCAGCTCTTCAAGTACCTGATCAAGAACGAGGCCTGGGCCGCCGGCAAGACCGCCACCTTCATGCCGAAGCCGCTCTTCGGCGACAACGGCTCCGGCATGCACACCCACCAGAGCCTCTGGCTCAACGGCGAGCCGCTGTTCTACGACGAGACCGGCTACGCCGGCCTCTCCGACACGGCCCGCTGGTACATCGGCGGCCTGCTGCACCACGCGCCGTCGCTGCTGGCCTTCACCAACCCGACGGTCAACTCGTACCGCCGGCTGGTGCCGGGCTTCGAGGCGCCGGTCAACCTGGTCTACTCGCAGCGCAACCGCTCCGCCTGCACCCGGATCCCGGTCACCGGCGGCAACCCGAAGGCCAAGCGGGTCGAGTTCCGGGTGCCGGACCCGTCCAGCAACCCCTACCTCGCCTTCTCCGCCATGATGATGGCCGGCCTGGACGGCATCAAGAACAAGATCGAGCCGCCGGCGCCGATCGACAAGGACCTGTACGACCTGCCCCCGGAGGAGTGGGGCGACGTCAAGCAGGTGCCGGGCTCGCTCCCCGCCGTGCTCGACGCCCTCGAGACCGACCACGACTACCTGCTCGACGGCGGCGTCTTCACCCCGGATCTGATCTCCACCTGGGTGTCCTGGAAGCGGGCCAACGAGGTCGACCCGGTGCGCCTGCGCCCGACCCCGCACGAGTTCGCGATGTACTTCGACTGCTGACCCGCCAGGGCGACACACACCACAGCAGCGGCCGGGCCGACTCCGCGACAGCGGGGCCGGCCCGGCCGCTTTCCGTGCGCACCGGCCCGAGTCGCGGCCGGGCTTCCTTGATCGACTCCGGTTGCGGCAAATCGGCCTCTCGGCACGGTTCGAAGCCACCGTTTGCCGCAACCCGAGTCGATCAAACCGGGCCGGGCCGGCGGGTGGTCGGAGCGGCCCGGGCGGCCCGGATGGCGGCGGCTGCTGCCGCCAGGACCAGCGCCGTCATCGCGATCGCGCCCGGGGCCTTGGTGAACCGGGCCAGGTTCGTGCCGTCGGGGAGGACGAGCAGCCCGGCCAGCGCGCAGGGCGCCACGAACCAGGCCGTCCGGGCCGGCGACCGGGTCGCCACGGCGAGCAGCGCGAGGGGCCAGACCGCGTACCAGGGGTGGAAGACCGGGGCGAGCAGGACCGTGGCGGCCAGCGCCAGGCCCGCTCCGAGCAGCGCCACCCGGGCCCGGGCCACCGCCGACAGCGAGGCCGACTCCGACGGCGAAGCCGACTCCGGCGGCGAGGCCGGCGTCGACAACGGGGCTGTCGACGCCGCGGGCTCCCGGACGACGCCCGGCCGGCGCAGCGCGGTCCACGACCGCCACCAGAGCGCCACCAGCAGCACGGCGAGCACGGCCAGCGCGACCAGCCGGGCCACCGGCACGGCGTCGGGCTCCCGCCCGAACAGGCCGCCCGCGTAGTCGACGACGAAGCCCACCGCGGTCGGCGGCGAGGTCCACTGCTGCGAGTCGCCGCTGCGCGCCAGGCCGCCCAGCCAGCCGAGGCCCAGCCCGGTGGCGAGCGAGGTGGTCAGCAACGCGGCCAGCGCCCCGCCGGCGAGCCAGGCACCGGCACCCAGCAGCGCCCGTACCGGGGCAACCGGCGCCGCGCCGCCGAGCCCGGCAGCGCCGCGTCGGGGAAACCGGTCCGGCGCCGCGCCGCCGAGCCCGGCACTGTCGCGTCGGGGCAACCGGTCGGGCGCCGCGCCGCCGAGCCCGGCAGCGCCGGCTCGCGGGGAGCGGGTGGGCAGCGCGACCAGCGCGGCGAACGGGAGCACCACCACGGCGACCGCCTTCACCGCCACGGCGAGGCCCAGCAGCGCCCCGGCGAGCAGCAGCACGCCCGGCCGGCCCGGCCGGCGGAGGAGCACCAGCAGCCCGCACAGGACCAGCCCGAGCCCGAGGGCGTCGTTGTGCGCGCCGGCCACCAGGTGCACCCCGACCAGCGGGCAGGCCAGCACCAGCCAGGTCGCCCGCCGGGCCGGCACGCCGGCGGCGTGGGCCAGGCCCGGCAGGCAGAACGCGGCCAGCAGCACCCCGGCCACCGCGACCACCCGCAGCGCCACCAGCGCACCGACCAGGCCGCCCCCGGCCAGTACGGCCAGGCCGGCCAGCAGCACGAAGAACGGCCCGTACGGGGCGGGGGTGTCCCGCCAGATCGGGGGCACCGCGTCGGTCCACGGGCAGCCGGCCGCGGCCACCCCGACGCGGTAGGGATCGGCGCCGTGCGTCCAGGACCAGCCCTGGCAGGCGTACGAGTAGACGTCCCGGCTGCCCAGCGGCGGCGCGGCCAGCAGCGGCAGCAGCCACAGCCCGGCGGTCAGGTACGCCCACCGGGTCGACGGGGCGCCCCAGCGCAGCGACCACCAGGCGCCGACCAGCAGCACCGTGCCGGCCAGCCAGCAGGCCAGGACCGGGGGCCCGTGCGGGGCGCGCCAGAGGTCGGCGAAGCGGGTGACCGGTGGGGCGTCGGGCAGCGCGCCGCCCAGCCAGCCGGCGACGGTCAGCAGCACCGCGCCGAGCAGGCCGGCGTACCGGGCGAGCGCGGCGGCGACCGGCCGGACCGGCCCGTCGGGAAGCGTGCCCGGCTCGCTCACCGGCACCTCTCCTCAGTCGGCTGCCGCCTCGGCGGGGACCGCCTTCCGGGCCGCCCGAGCCGACCGTACCAACCGGACGGTGACCACGATCACCAACAGCGTCATCAGGGGCGCGCCGGGCATCTTGGTCCACCGGGGCAGGCCGAGCCCGTCCGGCAGGATCAGGAAGCAGCCGACGAGCGCGACCACCAGGTACCACTTCTCCCGCACCGCGGCGGTCGCGGCGAGCACGGCCAGCGGCCAGGTCCAGTACCAGGGGTGCACCACCGGGGAGAGCGCCACGGTCAGCGCCAGCGCCAGCCCCGCGTGGTAGAACGGGTCCCGGTGGCGGGCCCGCCACCAGAGCCAGACCAGCAGCACGGCGAGCAGCACCACGGCGATCCCCCGGGTCGCCGGGAGCGCGTCGATGTGCGCGCCGAACGGCACCGCGAGGTAGCCGATGGTCTGGCCGACCGCGGTGGGCGGGGAGGTCCAGGCCACCGCCACGCCGCCCTGGGACAGCCCGCCGACCCAGCCGAAGTCCAGGCCGCCGCCGAAGGTGACCGCGACCACGACTGCGACGGCGCCGCCGACCACCCACCCGCCGTCGCGCACCAGCGTCCGGATCCGGTACGGCCCGACCATCGCGGCCAGCGCGGCGAACGGCACCACGACCAGCGCGGTCACCTTGATCGCCACGGCGACGCCGAGCAGCGCCCCGGCGGCCAGCAGCGGGCCGGGGCGGCCCGGTCGGGACGCCACCAGGGCCAGCCCGGCGACCAGCGCCCCGACCATCAGGGCGTCGTTGTGCGGGCCGCCGATCAGGTGCATGGCGACCAGCGGGCAGGCCAGCGCCAGCCAGACCGCCCGCGCGGCGGGCACCCCGCGGCGCCGGGCGAGCACCGGCACGGCGTACCCGATGAGCGCCACGCCGGCCAGGCTGAGCAGGCGGAACAGCACGATGCTCGCGGTCAGCGAGCCGGTCGCCTTGACCACCGCCCCGGCGATCACCACGAAGAGCGGCCCGTACGGGGCCGGAGTGTCCCGCCAGATGAACGAGACGGTGTCCAGCCACGGGCAGGGCAGCGCGGAGACCCCCTGCTCGTACGGGCTGATCCCGCCGGCATAGCTGGCGCCCTGGCAGGCGTACGCGTAGACGTCGCGGCTGCCGAACGGCGGCGCGACCAGCATCGGCAGCAGCCAGAGCCCGGCGGTGACCAGCGCCCAGCGCACCGACGGCACCCGGTCCCGCAGCGACCACCAGGCCCACGCCAGCAGCGCGGTGCCGACCAGCCAGGCCGCGATGATCAGCGGTCCGTTCCGGCCCTGCCAGGTGCCGACCGGGGTGGGGCGCAGGTTCGCGTGCGGGAACGCGCCGCCGAGGTAGGCGGACAGGGCGAGCAGCGCCGAGCCGGCCAGGCCGGTCCAGCGCGAGAGGTGGTGAGGCACCCCGCCATGCTGCCAGCCCGGCCGGGCGGGACCGACGCTGGGCACCGGGCCGGGGCGCGGGCTCAGCAGTGACCCCCCGGCGTCAGGCTGCTGGAGACGCTGAACTCGCCCGGGGTACGCACCCGCACCTCGGTCCAGCCGTCCGGCCCCGGACGCAGGCATCCGTCGCCGCCGGCGAGGGTGAGCCAGCGGGACCAGCGGACCCGGACCGGAACCTCACCGGCCTGTTCCGCGGTGAAGCGCAGCCGGGCCTGGTCGGCGGCGACCAGCCGGCCCGGCGCGCCGACCAGCGGCGTCGGGTCGACCACGGCGTACAGCCGCCAGTGCGCGTCGCGCCACACCTCGCGCAGGTACGGCTGGCCCGCCTCGATCAGGTCGGCCTCGGCGCGTCCCCACCGGTCCGGCGGGGCGTCGGGGGCGACCGCCACGTACTGGACGGCCTCCCGGCGCAGCCAGTCCGCGTACCCGTCGGCGGTCAGCGGGTCGGCGTAGAAGAGGCCGTTGCGGTCGGTGTCCGCCTGCCGTTCCCAGCCCCGGGCCAGCGGCACGGTCGGCGGCAGGTACGCCGACTCCCAGTGGTCGCGCAGCGGCACCACCTCGACCCGGCCGACCGGCTGCCGCCGGGCCAACTCGTCGGCCAGTGGGCGGTGGAACGCGGGGTCGCTCTCCGCCGCGCCGGCCCGGGTCACGTCGCTGACCATCACCGGGTTCTGCCACCAGACGGTCGCGGCGAGCAGCGCGGCCAGCCACGGCCCGGGCAGTGCGGCGTAGCCGGCGAGGACGGGCAACGCGAAGAGCATGGGCAGCCGCAGCGCGTTGGAGCCGACCGGGCTGGGCAGGTAGAAGGCGGCGACCAGCAGCAGCACGGTGAGCGCCGCGCCGATCCGCAGCACCCGGCGGCGCCGGGGCAGCACGGCGCAGACCAGCACGGCCAGCGCCACGTTGATCCGCATCGACTCGGCCGAGTACGGCTGGGTGCCGCCGTTGCCGAACAGCACGGCCATCGGGGCGAGCGCGAGCGCCGGCGCGAGGCAGAGCACCAGGCTCTCGGCCAGCGGACGGTCCGCCCGCCAGCCGCCCCGCAACGGCCGGCCCGGGCCGTCGCCCCGGCGCAGCCCGGCCAGCAGCAGCGCCGCGCCGGCCACGCCGGTGAAGAGCCCGGCCACCGGGCTGGCCCAGGTGGCGGCGGCGGCGAGCGCGGCGGCCAGGACCAGGCGGGCCGGCCGCCCCGGCCGGTCGGCGCTCACCGCGCCGAGCGCGAGCAGCCCGAAGGCCAGGCCGACGGCGAAGGTGATCCGGCCGCTGGCCAGGTTGCCGACCAGCACCACCGCGCCGAGCACCCCGGCCAGCGCCGGCCGGCGGGCCCGGTGCCGGGCGAAGAGCCAGCCCAGCGCCGCGGCCCCGGCCACCGCGGCGAGGACGCCCAGCGGCCGTACCCCGAGCCAGGCGCCCAGCCGGGCGGTGAAGAGGCTGTAGCCGTACTGGTTGACCCCGCCGTACCAGCCGAGGTCGATCGGGGCCGCGCCGTGGCGGTCGACGAAGCCGGCCCGGGCGACCTGGGCGGCCAGGTCGGTGCCCATCGGCGGGGCGAGCAGGAACGCCACGCCGAGCAGCAGCGCGACGCCGGCCGCCAGCACGCCCGGCCGCCCGATCGTCCGGGGACCGCCGCCGGGCGGGCGGCGATCGGATGGGGCCCGGCCGTGCAGCTCAGGCACCGAGGACCCGCTCCATCGCCGCCCGGGAGCGGCGGCCGGCCCGCAGGTAGTCGTCCAGGAACTCGCCGGGGTCGTCCCGGCCGAGCAGGCGGACCACGCCGGCCAGCTCCACCCCGTGCCGGGGCAGCTGGTCGCCGGCCCGGCCGCGGACCAGCATCAGCGCGTTGCGTACCTGCGCGGCGAGCGTCCAGCCGGCGGCCATCGCGGCGGCGTCGTCCGGGTCGACCAGGCCGGCGTCCCGGGCGGCGGCGAGGGCGTCGAGGGTACGCGTGCCGCGCAGCTCGGGGTGCCGGCCGGCGTGCCGGAGCTGGAGCAGCTGCACCGCCCACTCGACGTCGGCGAGGCCGCCCCGGCCCAGCTTGGTGTGGGTGGCCGGGTCGGCGCCGCGGGGCAGCCGCTCGGTCTCCACCCGGGCCTTGATCCGGCGGATCTCCACCACCTGCTCGCGGGTCAGCCCGTCCGCCGGGTAGCGCACCCGGTCGGCCATCGCCTGGAACTCGGCGCCCAGGTCGGCGTCTCCGCAGACGAACCGGGCGCGCAGCAGCGCCTGCGCCTCCCACACCTTCGACCAGCGGGCGTAGTACTGCGCGTACGCGGCGAGGCTGCGCACCAGGGGGCCCTGCCGGCCCTCCGGGCGCAGGTCGGCGTCGACGCCGAGCGGCGGGTCGGGGGCCGGCGCGGAGAGCAGCCGGCGCAGCTCCTCGGCGACGGCGTGGGCGGCGGCGCTGGACGCGCTCTCCTCGACGCCCGGCGGCGGGTCGTAGACGAAGAGCACGTCGGCGTCGGAGAGGTAGTTCGACTCGTATCCGCCGAGCCGGCCCATGCCGATCACGGCGAAGCGGAGGCCGGGCGGCCCCGGCTGGGCGGCCCGGGCGGTGCGCAGCGCGGCGGCGAGGGTGGCGTCCGCGACGTCGGAGAGGGCGGTGCCGACCGCGCCGATGTCGGCCAGCGTCGGGATCCGGGGGGCGCCGTCGGCCGAGCGGGGCGTGAGCGGGGCGAGCGCGCCGGCCCGGCTGAGCACGTCGGCGCAGGCCAGCCGGACCAGCTCCCGGCGGCGCAGGGCGCGGACCGCCCGGGTCGCCTCGACCGGGTCGTCGTGCCGGGCCGCCGCCGCGGTGAAGCCCTCGCAGAGCACCTCGCGGGGGCGCGGGGTCAGCTCGCTCTCCTCGGCCAGCAGCCGCAGCGCCTCCGGCTCGCGGGCCAGCAGGTCGGCCGCGTACCGGGAGGAGGAGAGCACCCGGGCCAGCCGGCGGGCCACCGGCCCGGAGTCCCGCAGCAGCCGCAGGTACCAGGGGGTGCTGCCGAGCTTGTCGGAGACCTGCCGGTAGTTGAGCAGCCCCCGGTCCGGCTCGGGCGCGTCGGCGAACTCGCTGAGCAGCACCGGCAGCAGGGTGCGCTGGATGGCCGCGGTCCGGCTCACCCCGCCGGTGAGGGCCTGGAGGTGGCGCAGCGCCCCGGCCGGGTCGGCGAAGCCGAGGATCTCCAGCCGGTGCCGGGCCGCCTCCGGGGTGAGCCGCAGCCCTTCGGCCGGCACCCGGGCCACCGACTCCAGCAGCGGCCGGTAGAGCAGCTTGGCGTGCAGGCGGCGTACCTCGGTGGCGTGGGTGACCCACTCGGCGCGGAACTCCTCGACGGCGCTGCGGCCCGGGCTGGCCTGGTAGCCGAGCGCGGCGGCCAGCCAGCGCAGCGCGGCCGGCTCGGTCGGCACGGTGTGGGTGCGGCGCAGGGCCTGGAGCTGCAGGCGGTGCTCGACGCCGCGTAGGAAGCGGTAGCCGCGCAGCAGCGCCTCGCCGTCGGCGCGACCGACGTAGCCGCCGGCGACCAGGGCGCGCAGCGCCGGGATGGTGCCGGGCGCCCGCAGCGACTCGTCGGCCCGGCCGTGCACCAGTTGGAGCAGTTGGACGGCGAACTCGATGTCCCGCAGCCCGCCGGGACCGCGCTTGATCTCGCGTTCCAGCTCCTTGGGCGGGACGTTGTCGATGATCCTGCGGCGCATGGCGCGGACGTCCTCGACCGCCTCCGGGCGTTCGGCGGCGGTCCACACCAGCGGGGCGAGCTGCTCGATCCACTCCCCGGCCAGCGCCAGGTCGCCGGCCGCCGGGCGGGCCTTGAGCAGCGCCTGGAACTCCCAGGTCCGGGCCCAGCGCCGGTAGTAGGCGAGGTGGCTGGCGAGGGTACGCACCAGCGGCCCCCGGCTGCCCTCCGGCCGCAGCGCGGCGTCGACCGGCCAGGCGACCAGCCCGCACACGTGGATCAGCCGGGTGGCCACCTGGGTGGCGGCGGCCAGGTCGTCGTCGGTGGCGGCGACGAAGATGACGTCCACGTCCGAGACGTAGTTGAGCTCGTGGCCGCCGCACTTGCCCATCGCCACCACGCCGAGTCGGGGGCGGGCCGTGCCCTCCGGCAGCTCGGCCGCGGCGATGTCGAACGCGGCGGCCAGGGTGGCGTCCGCGAGCCGGGACAGCGCCGCCATGGTCTGCTCCAGGCCGCGCCCGCCGGTCAGGTCGGCCGCCGCGACCCGCAGCAGCGCCAGCCGGTACGCCTGCCGCAGCACCGGCACCGGCTGCGACACGGCGCTGAACCGGGCGGCGGCGGCCAGGTCGAGCCGGCCGTCGGCGGCCGGGGCGAGCCCGTCCGGGTCGGTGGCCAGCACCACCCACTGGCCCGGGTTGGCGACCAGGTGGTCGCCGAGCGCCGAGGAGGCGCCGAGCACCGCGACGAGACGCCGGCACAGCCCCGGGTCGTCGTGCAGGGCGTCGAGCAGCGGCGCCGGGCCGGCGTCGCGGCGTTCGGCCTCGACGAGGCGGTGCAGTTGGCGCAGGGCCAGATCGGGGTCGGCGGCGCGGGACAGCGCGGTGAGCAGCCCGGCGGCCCGCTCGTCGGCCGGCTCCTGCGCGTCGACCCGCCACAGCCCGAGCCCGCCCGGGCCGAGCAGGTCGGCGGCCCGCACCCCGGCGTCGCCCTCGGCGAAGCCGTAGCGGGCGAGCCGGCCCCTGGTCGGTCGGGTCATCTCAGTGCCCGAGCAGCGGCAGGCTGCGCCGCGGGCTGTCGTCGGTCAGCTCGCCGGTGGCGAGGGCGGCGAACCGGACCGCGAACGGCTGCCAGACCTCCTCCACGTCGGCCATCACCCGGTCGCAGGCGGCCACCACCAGCTCCGGGTCGTAGCCCAGCTCGGCCAGGAGCGTCGAGTCGCGGGCCCAGTCGGCGATCATCGCGGTGTCGCACTCGATGTGGAACTGCAGCCCCCAGGCCCGGTCGCCGAGGCGGAACGCCTGGTGCGGGTAGCGGGTGGAGGCGGCCAGCAGGGTGGCGCCGTGCGGCAGCTCGGTGATCTCGTCGGAGTGCCACTGGAGCACGTCCGGCATCAGCGGCACGTACCGGAAGAGGGGATCGTGCTCGGCGGCGTCGCGCCGGCCCACCACCGCCGGGCCGACCTCGGGCCCGGACGGGCTGCGCTCGACCTGGCCGGCGTGCGCGCTGGCCAGCAGCTGCCCGCCCAGACAGACGCCGAGGGTGGGGACCCGCTGGCGGACCGCCTTGCGCAGCAGGCCCTCCAGGGCGGGGAACCAGGGCGCGCCCGGGCTGCCGTCCGGGCCCGGGTAGGCCTGCTGCTCACCGCCGAGCACCACCAGCGCGGCGTAGCCGTCCAGATCGCCGGGAAGCTCGTCGCCGGCGTGCGGGCGCAGCACCCACAGGTCCAGGCCACCCTCGGTGAGCCAGTCCCCCAGGCGGCGGAGGTCGTCGGTCGGGTCGTTCTCGATCACCAGCGCGGTTGCCACGGCACCGAGGCTATCCGGTACGGCCGACGCGGCCCGGTCCGGCTCGGCGGGGCGGCTGCCCACTAGGCTCCGGCAGGTGCCCACCGACGACTGCCTGCGCCCACCGGTCCTGCGTCCCGGTGATTCGGTGATGCTGGTGTCGCCCTCCGGCCCGACCCGGCCGGAGCGGGTGGCCCGCGGCATCGAGCTGCTGACCGGCTGGGGGTTGCGGCCGGTGCTGGCCCGCCACGCGTATGCCCGGCAGGGCTACCTGGCCGGCGGGGACGAGCTGCGCGCCGCCGACCTGAACGCCGCCTTCGCCGACCCCGAGGTGCGCGGGGTGATCTGCACCCGCGGCGGGTACGGCGCGCAGCGGGTGGTCGACCTGATCGACATGGCCGCGGTCCGCCGCGACCCCAAGGTGGTGGCCGGCTTCTCCGACATCACCGCGTTGCAGTTCGCGCTCTGGCGGGGCGCCCGGCTGGCGAGCGTGCACGGCCCGGGGGCGGCCTGGCTGGACGAGCGCACCCCGCTCGCCTCGGCGGAGTCGTTGCACGCCGCGCTGATGACCACCGAACCGGTGACCGTGCCTGCGGTGCGGGACGAGGAGACGTACGCCGTGCGGGTGCCCGGCCGGGCGACCGGTCCGCTGCTCGGCGGCAACCTCTGCCTGATCACCGCGTCGATCGGCACCCCGGACATGCCGGACCTGACCGGGGCGGTGCTGCTGATCGAGGAGGTGCAGGAGCCGCCGTACAAGATCGACCGGATGCTCACCCACCTGCGCCGCTGCGGCGCCCTGGACGGCCTGGCCGGGGTGGCCGTGGGTCAGTTCACCGAGTGCGCCGACGGCTGGGACACCACGGTCGTCGACGTGCTCACCGACCGCCTCGGCGACCTCGGCGTCCCGGTGCTGGGCGGCCTCCCCGTCGGCCACGGCGTGGGCCAGCTCAGCGTCCCCGTGGGCACCGAGGCCACCCTCGACGCCGACGCCGGCACCCTCACGGTCAGCCCCGCCGTCGCCTGACCCCGGCCGGGTCACGGGATGAGGTGGGCTGCCGCGCCGGTTTCCAGGGCGATCCAGACGGAGTGGTCGGGGGCCACGGTGAGGCCGTGCGGCTCCGAGTGGGCGGTGGGCAGGTCGTGGGCGGTGATCCGGCCGGACGGGTCGAGGTGGCCGATCCGGTTCGCGCCCCACTCGGTGAACCAGCAGCCGCCGGCCGGGTCGGCCACGATGGCGTGCGGCCGGGCGGCCCGGTCCGGCAACGGGATCTCGCTGATCGAGCCGTCCGGGGTGATCCGGCCGAGCTGACCGGCGGCGATCTCCACGAACCAGAGCGCCCCGTCCCCGCCGAGGGTGATGCCGACCGGTCCGGCCGCCTCGGTGGGCAGCGGATGCAGGGTCACCTGACCGTCCAGGGCCACCCGGGCGATCGCGTTCGCCTGGTTGAGGGTGAGCCAGAGCGCCCCGTCCGGGCCGGCGGCCAGCATCGACGGGAAACCCTTGGTGACCGGCAGCGGGAACGTGCTGACCACCCCGTCGACGGTGACCCGGCCGACGGTGTCGTCGCCCATCCCGGCGTACCAGAGGGCGTCGTCCGGGCCGACCGCGAGGCCGCACGGGGCGGTCCCGGCCGGGAGCGCGACGGAGCTGGTCGCGCCGTCGACGGTGATCCGGCCGAGCCGGTGGTCCCCGGAGCGGGTGTACCAGAGCGCGCCGTCCGGACCGGTGGTGATGATCAGCGGCCGGCTCTCCGCCGGGTCGTCCCGGTACGTCCGCACCCCGCCGTCGGCGTCGAGCCGGGCGACACCACCCGAGCCGGCCAGCGTCAGCCAGCAGGCCCCGTCCGGGCCGACGGTGATCCCGTACGGCCCGGCGCCCGCGCCGGTCAGCGGGATCTCCCGGATGTGGGGGGACGTCATGGCGGGCCGCCTTTCCTCGTCGGACCGCCCACCCTGCCGGCCGCGCACCCACCCTCGCAACTGCTTTGTCCGGGTTTTCGGGGCGGATTTCCAGCGGGTTCATAGGGTCGCGATGGGGTTTCCCCAGGTTCGCCGGTCACTGTCGGTGACGTCATCGCACCACCACCGAACAGGAGAATCGCATGAGCCGCAGGATGTCGAAGAAGCATCTGCTGGCCGGCCTGGCCACCGCAGGCGTGCTCGGCGTCGGGATCGCCGCCCCGACGGTGGCGCTCGCCGACGACAAGAACCCCAGCCCGTCGCCGAGCGCCAGCACGAGCACCGACCAGGGCGGCGACCGTCAGCAGCGGCACGCCGACCGGCAGCAGGAGTTCGCCGAGGCCCTCGCCAAGGAACTGGGCGTGTCGACCGACAAGGTCACCGCGGCGCTGGAGAAGCTGCGCGAGCAGCGCCAGGCCGACCGGCCGCAGCGGCCGTCCGCCGAGGACCGGCAGGAGCGGCTGAAGGACCGGCAGGAGCAGCTGAAGGCGCGACTGGACCAGGCCGTCAAGGACGGCAAGCTCACCCAGGAGCAGGCCGACGCGGTCCTGAAGGCCGTCGAGGCCGGCGTCTTCCCGGGCCCGGGCGGGGGCCACGGCCCCGGCGACCGTCCCGGCCACGGCCCCCGCGGCTGGTCCGGCACCGGCGACAAGTGACCCGGGTGGCCCCGCCCCCTCCGCACCGGCCGAACCTCCCTCCCGGCCGGCCCCGGCGGGGCCACCCCGACCCACCCCGGCGCGCGCCTGCCCGCCGCCGGGGCGGACCAGGCCCGGGCCGGGCCCCGGGTGCGGTGGTCGGCGCCCCGGCGGCGACGACCGCACCCGGAACCGCCCGACCGCTCACCCCGCGGGCGGCGGGGTGAAGACGCCGATCCGGTTGCCCGACGGGTCGAGCAGGTGGGCGAGGGTGAGCCCGCTCGGCGCGGTCCGCAGCGGCAGCAGCACCTTGCCGCCGGCCGCCTCGGCCCGCCGGCAGCTCTCCGCCACGTCCGGCACCTCGGCGTAGAAGATCGCGTAGTTCGGCTCGGTCCCGTCGATGCCGCGGATCGCCCCGCCGATCCCCCGCTCCGCACCGGCCGTCGTCTGCCGGTACGACCCCTGCGGGCCGCCCTGCTCCTCGAAGGTCCAGTCGAACAGCTCGGCGTAGAAGCGCTGGACCTCGTCGGGGCGGTCGGTGCCGACCTCGAACCAGGTCACCGGAATGCTGGACATGCTGCCTCCTCGTGGTCGCGCCGGCCGGTCGGCCGGCGCCCTCAGGAGTCAGCCTCCGGGGCCGCCGCGACAGCGTCCTGTCGGTGTTTCCGGCTCAGTTCGGCCCGCCGCCGGGCAGCGGGAGCCCGGGAGACGAGGGCGCGGGCGCAGCGGGGGCCAGCACCAGCGGCCGGATCCGGTGCACCAGGTCCGGGCGGCGTCCGGCCAGCAGCGCGGTCAGCCGATCCGCCTCCCCGGGGCTGAGGTGGTACCGGTCGACCCCGAGTTCCGAGAGCCGCACCAGGGCCTCCACCGCCAACTCCTCGGTGCGCGACCGCCAGGAAGCCTGATCCGCGTGGAGCGCCTTGCGCACCAGCCGGCCAACCTCACGGGTCGCGGGATCGTTCTCGCCGATCACCGCCAGGCAGCAGCGCAGGTAGGCGAACGCGGGTTCGTCGCCACGATGGGCCACGAAGTCGAGCATCCCGAGCAGCTCGACGGCGACCGGACGAGGCACGGCGCGATCGGTGGCGAGCCGGTCGAGCAGCAGCACCGCCAGGTTGTCGAGGTACGCCTCCGCCGCGGCACGGAGTTCGACGAGCAGTGACCCGACGGCGCGGTAGCGATCGACCCGATCGGCCGGATCGACCCCGCCCGACCCGAGCGACATGGTGATCAGCACCTGCGCGACCGACTGCAACGGCCGGTCGGTACCAACGACGAGCATGCCGAGCGCCGGGGGGCACAGACCCAGCACCGGCTCCAGCGCGTGCTGCACCGCGTCACCCGTCACGGCGCACTCGAAGTTCACCATCCGTCGCGTGATCTCGGGCTGCGGCTCGGCCTCCAGCCGCAACCAGTCATGGCCCGGCAACGGCTCCGGCCCGTACGTCCAGGCCAGGTCGAGGTGCGCGGGCCGCCAGGACTCGCCGGCCAGCCCCAACCGGATCTCCCGGCGGGCGCTGTTCCCGACCCGCTCCAGGGCGATCGCGTTCACCAGACTCCGGTACTCCCCTCCGGCGAGCTGCGAGCGCCAGAGCAGGGCCTGCCGGGTCCACTGGCTACGCACGTCCTCCGCTCCGGGAAAGAGCTGCCCACCCGACAGCGCCCCCGCCACGCTGAGCCCCAGGACGAGGAGATTCGCGCTGTAGACGGCGTGCCGCTCGGGAACCGACAGCGCACGCGGCCGGTACGAGGTCGCTTCCGGTCGTGACCGGGCCTGGTGGACGTGCTGGAAGAGACGCAGCACCACGTCCGTGATCTGCTCCCGGTCCTCCTCGGCGCAGGACGGCAGGGCCTCGGTGAGGAAGCCGACGATGGGCGCCCGCCCGGTCAGCGTCGCGTACGACAGCAGGGCGTGCAGCTCGTCGTCGATCGGCGCCGTGCGCAGCATGCTCGCGGCCTCCCGCGCCGCCAGGTCACGCAGCACGAGCGTGATCGTCCGTGCGACCAGGTACTCACCGAAGGTGGCATGCAGGAACTCGTAGGTCTCCGCCCGCCGTTCGCCCCGGACCGCCTGCGCCCGGTGCACGAAGAAGAACCGCCCGAGCACGATCTCGGCGGCCCGTAGCGGCTCCCGGAAGCTGCCGTCGGGCCGCAGCCGCGGCGACTCCCCCGCGAGGAACGGCAGCCCGGCCAGATCCGTCTCCAGTTCCTCCTCGGTGACCCACTGGACGCCCCGGTTGAACATCGCGAAGGCCACCACGGCCAGCCGGCGCAGCTCCGCCTCGGTGGCCCGGGCCAGCTCCCGCTCCGACAGTCCGGTGCGGTGCTTGACCACCTCCCGGCGGGCGAAGCTGCGCAGCAACCGCTCGTACAGCTCACCCCGACCGAGCATGCCGGCCGCGTGCAGGTCGTTGCCGTCGGCCGCGTACAGGGCCAGCATCAGCAGCAGCAGCGGCTGCCCGGCCAGTTCCGGGTGGACCAGCACGGCGGCCGGATCCAGCGGCGGTACGCCCAGCGCCGGAAAGCGGTCGGCGTTGGCGGCGTTCCAGGTGTCCACCCAGCCGGCCACCCGGGGCGGGTCGAACGGCTCCAGCCGCAGCGCGACCGTACGGGCCGGCGGTTTCGCCCGGTCCGCGACGCTGGTGCGGCTGGTGACCAGCACCGCCACCGGCCGGCCCTGGTCCAGCTCGCGCTGCTGGAACGCGGCCACCTTGAGCAGGTAGTCCGTCTGCGTGACGCCGGTGGCCTGGAGCAGCTCGTCGAAGCCGTCGAGCAGCACCACCGGCAGCGCGTCGCCGGCCGAGCGGGCCAGCGCGGGCCAGCCGAGCGCCTCCCCGGTGGCGTCCCGGACCGCCTGCTCGATCTGGTCCTGGAGGTCCGCCTCGAGCCGCACCTCGCGCAGCACCACCCGGACCACCAGGAAGTCGGTGGCCGGCAGTTGGGCGGCGAGCACCCGGGTCAGCACCGACTTGCCGGAGCCGGGCTGCCCCAGCACCAGCAGCGGCACCCGCACCGCCCAGGGCGAGGTGAGGTGCCCGGTCAGGAACTCGGCGAGGTCCTCCCGGACCGGACGCTGCGCCCACCACGCCTCGTCGCTGGGCCGCGACTGCTCGGCCAGCGTGACCACCCGGTACGCCGGCGGCACGTACGCCCCGCCGAGGGTGGGCACCCGGAGCCCGTCCGGCACCTCACCCGAGGTCACGATCGGACGATCGAGCTCCGCCCGGTACCCGCGGGCCAGCGCCTGCCGCGCCTCGCTGGGCGTGCCGCCGGCGCCCATGGCCGCCACCATCTCCCGCAACTCCGCCAGCCCGACCGCGAGGTGCCGCACCTGCGCCCGGGTCGCCGCGTGCTCGTGCAGTCCCGCCCAGTAGCGGACCTCGGCGAAATCCGCCGCCAGGGCGGTGAGCAGGTCCCGATGACGATCGACCGCGGATTCCGGCACCTGCTTCAGCGCCTTCTGGAGCGCGCGCTGCTGATGCGCGACCAGCCGATCACCCAGGGCCAGGCCGGCGACGAACGACGCCACGCCGCCGGCCATGAACTCGTAGTACCGGAGCAGGGTCTCCCGCAGTTCCGGGTACGACATCTCGGGCACGGGCAGCGGCGTGGGCATCTCGAACAGGGCGCGGACGACGCTGCGCCCGTCGGCCGGGCCCGCCCCCGCGAGGGTCAACTGCTCGGACCTGCTCAGCTCCAGTTCGGCGAAGTCGAACGGCAGGTCGGCTTCGGTCAACGCCTCGAAGAACGCGGTCACCGCGATCACCGCGTGCGCCGCCTCCAACCGCTGGGTCCGCCCGTACCGGGACAGGCCGGAGCGCTTCTCCGAGACGCTGCGCACCAGCTCGTGCCCGAGCCGGACGAACTCGGCCTTGGCGTCGAAGATGCCGAGCAGCGCCGGCACCGGCACCGACGCGGCCAGCAGGGCACCACCGGTCAACCGGTCGAACCAGTCGAGGGCCGTGCTCTTCTCGCCGCCCAGCAGGCGTACGGCGTCGGCGTAGCTGAGGTTGTCGGGCACCCGCGTTCCTCCCCCGGGGACGGCAGACCCGCCAGGATCCCGCATCCGGAGCGGAAACGCTGTCGGGTTTCAGACCAGGCTCAGCGGGCGCAGCCGGTCCCGCGGGATGTCGATGTCCTCGGGGCGCAGCTCCCGGGTGACCGGCTCGGCCAGCGGGCGCACCGAGACGATCCGGTCGGTGCGGAAGCAGCGCACCCCGTCGCGCAGCCGGCACCAGGCCACCAGGTACCAGTGGGTCGGGTTGCCCAGGTAGGCCAGCGGCTCCACGTCGCGCAGCGAATCCGTGCCGCCCCGGTCCGCGTACCGCAGCCGCAGCACGCGCCCGGCGGCGACCGCGTCGGCGACGGCGGCCGGGACGGGACCGGCCGGCCCGCGGTCGATCAGGTGCACCCGGCCGGCGAGCCGGTGCGCCTCGGCCACGTCGGCCGGCGGCATCACCGCGACCAGCTTGCGCAACGCCGCGCCGGCGGCCGGGGCGAACGGGGTGCCGGCGAGGCGGTGCAGCGCCACGGCCATCGCCACCGCCTCGCCCGGGCTCAGGTTGACCGGCGGCAGGGTGCGCGACCGGTCGACCACGTAACCGCCGGTGCGGCCCGGCTCGGCCCAGATCGGCACCCCGGCCTGCTGGAGCGCGGTGATGTCCCGCTCGACCGTGCGGGTGCTGACCTCGAAGCGCTGCGCCAGCCAGCGGGCGCTGCGCGGGCGCGGCGACACCGCGCGCAGCTCCTCCACCAGGGCGTAGAGACGGTCCGTCCGGTTCACCCCCCGCACGCTATGCCGGGGGTACGACAGCGCGCGGCCGGTCGGGCTAGAGCGAGAGGTAGCGCTGCCGCTCGTACGGGGTGACCTCGCGGCGGTACTGCTCCCACTCGGCCCGCTTGTTGCGCAGGAAGAAGTCGAAGACGTGCTCGCCGAGCACCTCGGCGACCAGTTCCGAACCGGCCATCACGTCGATCGCCTCGGACAGGTTCTCCGGCAGCGCCTCGTACCCCATGGCGCGCCGCTCGGCGCTGCTCAGCGACCAGACGTCGTCCTCGGCGCCCGGGGGCAGCTCGTACCCCTCCTCGATGCCCTTGAGGCCGGCGCCGAGCATGACCGCGAAGGCCAGGTACGGGTTGGTCGCCGAGTCCAGCGAGCGGACCTCCACCCGGGCCGAGTTCGGCTTGCCGTACGCCGGCACCCGGACCAGCGCGGACCGGTTCAGGTGACCCCAGCAGACGTACGCCGGGCTCTCGGTGATCCGGTCCGGCAGCGCCTGCGGGAAGAGCCGCTTGTACGAGTTGACCCACTGGTTGGTGACGGCGGTGTACTCGCGGGCGTGGGTGAGCAGCCCGGCGATGAACGACTTGGCCACCTTGGAGAGCTTCATCGGGTCGCCGGCGTCGTGGAACGCGTTGCGCTCCCCCTCGAACAGCGACAGGTGGGTGTGCATGCCGCTGCCCGGCTGGTCGGTGAAGGGCTTCGGCATGAAGCTGGCCTGCACCCCGGTGGAGAGCGCCACCTCCTTCACCACGTGCCGGAAGGTCATGATGTTGTCGGCGGTGGTCAGCGCGTCGGCGTAGCGCAGGTCGATCTCCTGCTGGCCGGGGGCCACCTCGTGGTGGCTGAACTCCACCGAGATGCCGATCCGCTCCAGCGCCAGCACCGCCTGGCGGCGGAAGTCCCGGGCCACCGCGTGGGTGGTGTGCTCGAAGTAGCCGCCGGTGTCCACCGGGGTCGGCAGCGAGCCGTCCTGCGGGCCGTTCTCCAGCAGGAAGAACTCGATCTCCGGGTGGGTGTAGAAGGTGAAGCCCTTCTCGGCCGCCTTGGACAGCGCCCGGCGCAGCACGTGCCGCGGGTCGGCCCAGGACGGGCTGCCGTCGGGGAGCAGGATGTCGCAGAACATCCGGGCGCTCTCGCCGCTCACCCCGCCCTCGAACGGGAAGACCTGGAAGGTGGTCGGGTCCGGCATGGCGACCATGTCCGACTCGAAGACCCGGGCGAAGCCCTCGATCGCCGAGCCGTCGAAGCCGATGCCCTCCTCGAAGGCCGCCTCCAGCTCCGCGGGGGCCACCGACACGCTCTTGAGGGTGCCGAGCACGTCGGTGAACCACAGCCGGACGAACCGGATGTCCCGCTCTTCCAGCGTACGGAGGACGAACTCCTGCTGACGGTCCACTTCCACCCCTCGTGACACGTACGTCCGCACCGGTCGGGCCGGTCCGGCCTGACCGCCCAGTCTCCACCGGCCTCGTTACGCCGACGTTACGCCCCCACCCCGCGTACCGTCCTGTCGTGTCCCGCCCCCAGGGACGGCGGCCAGGACGGCCGGTCCGGGCCGCGCCACCGTGGCCGGCGTCTCCCGCGTCCGGCCCGGTTCGACCCGTCCCGCTGGGGCAAGATGAGGGCATGCCCACCCTGCGTCTCGCCCTGTGCCAGGTCAATCCCACCGTCGGCGACATCGCCGGCAACGCCGACCTGATCCGTGCCTGGGCGCGCAAGGCCGCCGACGCCGGCGCCCAGCTCGCCCTCTTCCCGGAGCTGATGCTGACCGGGTACCCGGTCGAGGACCTGGTCTTCCGCCGCTCCTTCGTCGCCGCGTCCCGGGCCGCGCTGGAGCGGCTCGCCGCCGACCTGGCCGCCGACGGGGTCGGTGACCTGCCGGTGCTGGTGGGCTACCTCGACGCGGACGGGCCGCCGCAGGTCAGCTCGGACGCGCAGCCGGGTCACGGGGCGCGCAACGCGGCCGCGGTGCTGCACCGTGGCCGGATCGCCGCCACCTACTTCAAGCACCACCTGCCCAACTACGGCGTCTTCGACGAGGACCGCTACTTCGTCCCCGGGGACACCTTCACCGTGGTGCGCGTCGGCGGGGTGGACGCGGCGCTGACCATCTGCGAGGACCTGTGGCAGGCCGGTGGCCCGTTCGCGGTGGCCCGGCAGGCCGGCGTGGGCCTGGTGCTCAGCATCAACGGCTCGCCGTACGAGCTGAACAAGGACGACATCCGGCTGCCGCTGGTCCGCCGCCGGGCCGCCGAGGCCGGCGCCGCCATCGCGTACGTGAACATGGTCGGCGGTCAGGACGAGCTGGTCTTCGACGGCGACTCGATGATCGTCGACGCGGACGGCACGCTGCTCGCCCGGGCGCCGCAGTTCGTCGAGCACCTGTTGCTGCACGACCTCGAGCTGCCGCCAGCGAAGGAGCCGGTCGACGGTGGGCGGGAACCGGCGGACGGGATGCGGGTGGTCCGGACCAAGGTCAGCGACATCCTGCCGCCGGCGTCCACCGACCAGGTCGCCGTGGGCGGCATCATCGAGCCCGTCGCCGACGAGGCCGAGGTCTGGCACGCGCTCGTGCTGGGCCTGCGCGACTACGTCAACAAGAACCGCTTCCCGTCGGTGGTGCTCGGCCTCTCCGGCGGCATCGACTCGGCGGTGTGCGCGGCCCTCGCGGTCGACGCGCTCGGCGCGGACCGGGTGGTCGGCGTCTCGCTGCCCAGCCAGCACTCCTCCGAGCACTCCCGGGCGGACGCCGAGGAGCTGGCCAAGCGGACCGGCCTGGACTACCGGATCGAGCCGATCCAACCGATGGTGGACGCCTTCCTGGCCAACCTGTCGCTGTCCGGGGTGACCGTGGAGAACCTCCAGGCCCGGGTGCGCGGGGTGATCCTCATGGCGCTGTCGAACCAGGAGGGCCACCTGGTCCTCACCACCGGCAACAAGAGCGAGCTGGCGGTGGGCTACTCCACCCTCTACGGCGACTCGGTGGGCGGCTACAACCCGGTCAAGGACGTCTGGAAGACGCTGATCTGGCGGCTGGCCATGTGGCGCAACGCCGAGGCGGAGCGGCGCGGCCAGACCCCGCCGATCCCGGAGAACTCGATCGGCAAGCCCCCGTCGGCCGAGCTGAGCCCCGGCCAGCTCGACAGCGACAGCCTGCCCGAGTACGACGTGCTCGACCCGATCCTGATCGGCTATGTGGACGGCGACCTGGGCCGCGACGGCCTGGTCGAGTCCGGTCACGACCCGGCGATCGTGGACCGGGTGCTGCGGATGGTGGATACCGCCGAGTACAAGCGACGGCAGTCCGCCCCGGGCACGAAGATCTCCATCAAGGCGTTCGGCCGGGACCGCCGGCTGCCGATCACCAACCGCTGGCGCGAGGACGGCTGACCACGCCGAGCCGGCCGCCGGCCGGCCGCGAGTGAAATCCTCCACTCCGCCCTGCCGCCGCCCGCTCGTCCGGTGCGACGATCGCGGCGGAACCCGGGGACCGCGAAGGCGGCCTCGAGGAAGGAGAGAGTCATGGTGGAGTCCACCCCGGCCGAGGTGACCGCCCTCTACGGCGGGCCGGCCACCCGGCGGGTCCGTACCCGCGACCTGATCGCCGCCAAGGAGCGCGGCGAGCGGTGGCCGATGCTGACCTCGTACGACCAGTACACCGCCGCGGTCTTCGACCAGGCGGGGATCCCGGTGCTGCTGGTCGGCGACTCGGCGGCGAACAACGTGTTCGGCTACGAGACCACCCTGCCGGTGACCGCCGAGGAGCTGCTGCCGCTGGTGCGCGCCGTGGTGCGGGCGACGAAGCACTCGCTCGTCGTCGGCGACCTGCCCTTCGGCTCGTACGAGGAGGGGCCCGCGCAGGCGCTGCGCACCGCGGTCCGGTTCATGAAGGAGGGCGGCTGCCACGCGGTGAAGCTGGAGGGCGGCCGGCGCTGCGCCGCCCAGATCGAGGCGATCGTCGGGGCGGGCATCCCGGTGATGGCGCACATCGGCTTCACCCCGCAGAGCGAGCACACCCTGGGCGGCTACCGGGTGCAGGGCCGCGGCGACACCGCCGAGGAGGTGATCGCCGACGCCCGGGCCGTGGCCGAGGCGGGCGCGTTCGCGGTGGTGCTGGAGATGGTGCCCGGTGAGGTGGCCAAGCGGATCACCGCCGAGCTGGCCATCCCCACCGTCGGCATCGGCGCCGGCCCGGACACCGACGCCCAGGTGCTGGTCTGGCAGGACATGGCCGGCCTGCGCACCGGGAAGGCGCCGCGCTTCGTGAAGCGCTACGCGGACCTGGCCGGGGCGCTGACCGACGCCACCCGCCGCTTCGCCGACGAGGTGCGCGGCGGCGAGTTCCCCGCCGCCGAGCACACCTTCTGAGGTACGCCGGGCGGCGCGGCCGTGCCCCGCGCCGCCCGGCGGCTTCCGCTACGGTGCGTTGATGATCTTCAAATCCGGGCAGGTCATCACCCGCCGTTACCTGCGCGGTGGCCGGTGCTCCTGGCTGCAACCCATGCTGGTGGTCGCCGACGACGCGGACGGCCTGCTGCTCTGGCACCCGGTCGGCAGCGACTGCGCCCGGCTGGTCGACGCCGACGGCAACACCCTGCACGAGCTTCCCGTCGACCAGATGCGCGACGCGAAGCTGGCCGTCCAGGCCTGGACGGGCTACGACATCCTCGTGCTCATGCCGCCCGCCGCGGCGTACTCGGTGTGGTGGTTCTTCCGGGACGGCGTCTTCGCCGGCTGGTACGTCAACCTCGAGGACCCGTACGCCCGGCGGCCCAACGGCGTCGACACCGTCGACCACGTCCTCGACCTCGTCGTGTCGCCGCAGCGGCGCTGGGAGTGGAAGGACACCGGCGAGTTCGCCGAGCGGGTCGGGCACCCGGCCTACTTCGACCGGGCGGCGGCCGACGCCATCCGTGCGCAGGGCGAACGGCTGGCCGCGCTCGTCGAGGCCGGCGAGTTCCCGTTCGACGGTACGCGTACCGGCTTCCGGCCGGACCCGGGCTGGCCGCCGACGCTGCGCCTCACCCCGGACCTGCTCCAGGCCGCCCAGGCCCCCCGCGCGGGCGGCTGACCGTCAGAGGTCGGTGACCCGGATCCCGGCGTGTGCCTTGTACCGCTTGTTGATCGCGATCAGGTTGGCGGTGAACGCCTCGATCTGGTGCGCGTTTCGCAGCCGGCCGGCGTAGATGCCCCGCATGCCGGGAATCCGGGCGGCCAGCGCGGCGACCACGCCGACCAGTTCCCGGTCCTCGGTGCAGATCAGCACGTCCAGGTCGATGCGGTCGACCTCCGGGTCGGCCAGCAGCGGGGCGGAGACGTGGTTGAACGCGGCGCAGACCCGGGAGTCGGGCAGCAGCGCGGCCGCCTGCTGGACGGCGCTGCCCTCCGCCACGGCCAGCGCGTAGGGGCCCTGCTTGTCGAAGCCGAGCGGGTTGACGCAGTCGATGACGATCTTGCCGGCGAGCGGGCCGGCAAGGGCGGCGACGGTGGCGGCGTGCCCGTCCCACGGCACCGCGACGATCACCACGTCGCTGCGGCGCGCGACCTCGTCGTTGTCCGCACCGGTCACCTGAGCACCGGCCGGCACGCCCGGCAGTGCGGCGATCTCCGCGGCGGCCTGGGCCGCCCGGTCGGCGGCGCGGGAACCGATCAGCACGGTCTGCCCGGCCCGGGCGAACCGGTAGGCGAGCCCCCGCCCCTGGTCCCCGGTGCCACCGATGATGCCGACGGTGAGCCCGGAGACATCGGGCAGGGTGGTCGCGTCGTAAGCCATGCGGCCATCCTCGCAAAGGTCATCGTTCGATGGGACGGCCGGGCGCTGTGACAATCCCCGCTGCCACGGCCGCCTCGCCGGCCCGGGACGCCGGCGCCGGCCGGTAGCCCAGGACAACGGGCCGGCCGGGGCCGGCGGTGCCGTCAGGCGCGTTCGAAGAGGACCTTGCGCTCGGCGGGATCGGCGGTGACCAGGCGGACCCGCACCCGCTCGCCGAGCGGCAGCTCACCCACGCACCGCGCCCGGACCGGCGGCTCGTCCAACGCGACGGTGCCGCCCGGCGGGCGGCCGGGCCGGCCACCGTTGGCGCCCGGACGATCCGCCCCGGCGTTCCCACCCGATCGCCCCCGATCGTCGACGGCGGACCCGGCCGGGCGGGGCGGCTCGGCGGTGGCCGGCTGGCGGGGTACCTCGGCCGCCGGCCGGGGAGCGTCCACGTCGAGCACCGCCGCCTCGAACGTCTCGCCGACCCGGTGGGCCAGCAGCACCGCCTCGGCCAGCTCGACCGCGCCGCGGGTGGCCGCCGACGCGGTCCGGTCGGTGCTCGCCATCACCTCGGGCAGCTTCGACAGCGCCGCCCGGACCCAGTCCGGCACCTCCCGGCCCTCGTGCAGGGCCAGGCACGCCTCGGTCGCGTACCGGTCGGCGAGCCGGCGCAGCGGCGCCGTCACGTGGGCGTACGCAGCCGCCACCCCGCCGTGCGCCGGCTGCTCGGGCAGTTCGCCGTCGAAGGCGGTGTACGCGGCTCCCCGCATCAGCTCGGCCGCCTGATCGACGAAGGCGGCCGCCCGGGGCTGGGAGGCGTCCAGCCCGGCGAGCACGGCGCCGACCGGCATCCCGTCCGGCCAGTGCACGCCGAGCGGCCCGGCGGCCTGGCGCAGCCGCTGCACCGCCTCGGGCCGGGGCGGCGGCATGGTTCGCAGCAGCCCGATCCGGCCGGCGAGCATGATGTCGGCGGCGGCCATCCCGGTCAGCAGGGAGATCTGCGCGTTGTGGTCCTCCATCGGGCTGGGGCCGCGCAGCACCAGCCGCCAGCCGTCGCCGTCGGGCTCGACGTCCTGCTCCGGCAGGGGCAGGTTGACCGCGCCCCGGCGCAGCCCCCGGGCGGTGAGCAGGGCGCCGATCTCGGGCAGCAGGGCGATCGGTTCGGGCAGCCGCCCGGCCTCGGCGGCGAGCTGGACGCCGACGTAGTCGAGTTTGGCGCGGCTGCGGACCCGGGCCCGTTCCAGCGCGACGCCGACCGTGCCGCCGTCGGCGTCGAGGTCGATGGTCCAGAGCACCGCCGCCCGGTCCGCGTCGGGGAGCAGGCTGGCGGCCCCCTCGCTGAGCGTGTGCGGATGCAGCGGGACGTTGCCGTCGGGCAGATAGACGGTCTGCCCGCGACGCCACGTCTCCTCCTCCAGCGCGCCGCCCGGGCGGACGTGGGTGGCCACGTCGGCGATGGCGTACCGGACCCGGAAGCCGCCACCCGGACGGCGGCTGAGGTGCATCGCCTGGTCGAGGTCGCGCGACGCCGCCGGGTCGACCGTGACGAACGGGATGTCGGTGCGGTCGGCGGCGGCGGGCAGCGGCGCGCCCGCCGCCGCGTCGGCCTCGCGCTGCGCCGCGGCCGGGAAGCTGTCGGGCAGTCCCAGCTCGCGGCGGAGCGCGCCGAAGTCGATGCGGGGCGCCAGTACGCGTCGGATCACCACGGGGTCAATCCTGACAGCGCGACGCACGATCCGCCCGCCGGCCCGGCTGGCGCGGCGCGGCAGCCTCAGCCGGTCGTGCTCCGGGTGCCGCCCGGCTTCCTGGTGGAACGACCGGCGACCACCCGGGTACCGGCCGGTTTACGGGCGGCGGTGAGCCGCTTGTGGGTACCGGTCGAGGTGCTCGTCCGGGCCTCGACCGGCCCCACGGACGACGCCGCGCCGATCGCCTTCCGGCCGGCGACCGATTTGCGCGCACTGGTCGAGGAGGTACCGGTGGTCTTCTTCGCCGGCGCCTTCTTCGCCGTGGCCCTGCTCGCCGGGGCCTTCTTTGCCGCGGTCCTGCTCGCCGGCGCCTTCTTCGCGGCCGTCGTCCGGGCCGTCGTGGTCTTCTTCGCCGGCGCCTTCTTCGCCGCGGCGGTCGTCTTCCGGGCGGCCGTCGTCTTCTTCGCCGCCGTCCTACTGGCCGGGGCCTTCTTCGCCGCCGTCCTGCTCGCCGGGGCCTTCTTCGCGGCCGTCCTGCTCGCCGGGGCCTTCTTCGCGGCCGTCGTCCGGGCGGTGGCGGTCTTCTTCGCCGGGGCCTTCTTCGCCGCGGCGGTCGTCTTCCGGGCGGCCGTCGTCCTCTTCGCCGCCGGCGCCTTATTCGCCGCCGTCCTGCTCGCCGGGGCCCTCTTCGCGGCCGTCGTGCGGGCCGTCGCGGTCTTCTTCGCCGGCGCCTTCTTCGCCGCGGCGGTCGTCTTCCGGGCGGCCGTCGACTTCTTCGCCGCCGGCGCCTTCTTCGCGGCCGTCCTGCTCGGCGGGGCCTTCTTCGCCGCCGCCGTGGTCCGCTTCGCCGCCGTCGTACTCGTCGCCGCCGTCGTCTTCTTCGCGGGCGCCTTCTTCGCCGCCGTGGTCTTCTTCGCGGCGGTGGTCTTCTTCGCGGCCGGTGCCTTCTTCGCGGTGGTCCTGCTGGCCGGAGCGGTCCCGGCGGTGGTCCGGGTGGCCGGGGCGGTCTTCGCGGGCGTCTTGCGCGCCGCCGAGACGGCCTTCTTGGCGGCGGCCTTCCTGGCCACCGCCTTCTTCGCCGGCACGCGGCCGGCGCCGGCGCCCGAGGCGTTCGGGGCCGCCTTCGTGACGGTCGCGGTCCTGGCCGTGGCCCCGCCCACCGTCCGGCTGGCCGCGGTGGTCTTCTTCGGGGTGGTGCGTTTCGCCGTTGGGCGGGTGGTGGCCTGCTGTGCTACGGCCATCTTGGTTCCCTTCCTGGGACGTGCTCTCGCCCTCGCGGAGCACGGATCACCTCGACGCGGGCCGTCCCGCGCCGTCTACTTCTCCTCCCCGGCCCAACGGGCGTCCTCGGCGTCCCACGCGTCGTTGCGCTCCCGCACCTGCTGCAGGGCGTTCTCGGCGTCGGCGGCGGAGGCGTACGGTCCGAGAACGTGCTTCGCGGGGCACACGTCAGCATCGGTCTCGACCCGGTGGTGTCGGGTGCACCAGTAGTAGTGCCCACCACTTCCGTTGTCGCTCATGCGATCACTGTGCACCGCGAATCATCCGACCGCCACCGGAACGCCCGAATTCGCCGTTAATGTCCTCCACAGTAGACCTCATCGCGCCCGTCCGGGGTCGGAACAGCAGAATGGGGCAGCCGGAAGCCCGGCCGGTGTCGGACAATCCCCAGGTGCGGTACGGGGGAGAACGCTGGACACCGGTGCGCCGACGGCTGCTGGTCGGCGCGGCGCTCCTAGCGCTGGCCGCGGTGGCCGTGGCGGTCGCGCTGCCGCTGCTGCGGGACCGGTCCCAGCATCGGCTGCAACGCCGGGCCGACCGCGAGGTGACGGCGACCGCCCAGCGCACCCGGGCGGCCCTGCTGGCCGAACCGTCCGGGCGGGAGGCGGCCCTGCGGACCGCCGTCGACGACGTGGACGGGGTGGAGGTGCTCACCGTGACGGCCGGCGCCCGCGGGGTCCGGCTGGTCTTCCAGGTACGGGTGGCGAAGACCGCCGCGTCGCTCTTCGGCTGGCAGCGGGCCACCGCCACCGGATGCTTCGCCCAGCTGGTGCGCGGGGGCGCCACCCCGGCCGCGCTCGAACGGCTGCCCTGCCCCAGGTGACCGGCTGCCCCGAACGGCGGGTACCGGCGGGCGAGGTTCCCGGTCGGGATCGGCGCTTGTGATCATCGCGGAGACCGCGGCTCCGCTACGGCCCTGGAGTTGCCGTTCCGAGAGGCCGACGGACTCGATGACCTCGAATGCACGCTGCCAGGCTCAACGTCGCGCGTGGAGCATGACTTGCGCCGTCAGATCCGCAGGGCGGTGTCCCTGGCTTCGCGGGGAGAGCCCGACGGACGGAGCAGCGGGATCGCCAGGGCAGCGAGCACGAGCGTGACCAGGGCCGCCCCGGCCGCGATGAGGGCGAAGGAGTGTGCGAACGCGGTCTGGACCACGTCGATCAGGCCGGGGACCTGTTCGAGAGTCTCCATCACCCCCTCGTGCAGTGCGTGGGTCTGGTCGGCGTCAAGGTGCTCCACGTACGGGGCGAGATAGCCGCGGTAGATCACCGTTCCGGCGCTGCCGAGCGCTGCGATCCCGAAGGCTTGACCGAGTTCGGTGCCGGTCTCGGAGATCGCTGACGACGCTCCCGCATCGCGGCTCGGAACGGTGCCCACGATGATGTCGGTGCCCAGGGCCGCCCCTGGACCGAAGCCCAGATAGGCCAGCGAGAACCCGATGATGGCGAACCGAACTCCGCCCTCGTCCAGGGTGGTGGCCAGGACGGCGAAGCCTCCGGCTGCGACGAGCAGGCCGATGGCGAGGGTCTGCGCCGGGGTGATCCAGCGGGTCAGGACCGGACCGATGGCGGAGCCGAGGCCGAGCGCCACCGCAGGGATGATCATGACCAGTCCGGCCTCGACGGGTGAGAGCTCGGCGGCGAGCTGGAGGTACTGGGCGAAGTAGAAGTACGTTCCACCGATCAGCACCGCACACACGGTCATGAGTCCCACCGCCGCGGTGAAGCGCCGTTGCGCGAACAGGGACACCGGGATGAGCGGATGGCTCCGCCGTCGTGCGCGCCAGATGAACACCGACAGCGCCAGCATGCTGAGCACGAACCCGCCCACTGCCGTACTCGCACCGGCGACGCTCGACAGGACCGCCGCCTTCAGGCTGAAGACGAGGCTCAGGATCGCCGTGCCCAGCAGGAGCGCCCCCGCGACGTCGAGCGACGTGTCGGCCTTGATCTCCGATTCGGGCAGTGCCCGCCGCCCGGTCACCAGCACGGCGAGCATGACGACGACCCCGGGCAGGAACACCGCTCCCCACCACAAGTGCTCCAGGAGCAGGCCGCCCAGGCTCGGGCCGAGCGCGATGCCGACCATGAAGCAGGCCATCCACAGCCCGATCGCTCTTGCCCGGTCGCCCGTTTCCGGGAACAGCGTCACGATGAGCCCGAGACTGGCCGGGGCGATCGTCGCCCCGGCGATCCCGAGCAGCGCCCGCGCGGTGATGAGGACTTCGATCGACGGGGCGAACGCGTGTCGGGGTACTCGTTGGAGTGCAGAGGTGAGTACGGCTGATCTTGCAGAGGTCAGGTGTCGTGGTGGGGGCCTTGTTCGTCACGGTGGGTTGC
>NZ_JBFAJK010000007.1:0-64652 GCF_040655175.1 Micromonospora sp. NPDC050495
CACTGGACGCTGTAGCTGCCGCCGGCGCCCAGCGTCATGGTGACGTTGCCGTTGTCCTTCCAGTACGAGAAGAAGTAGCCGTTATGGGTGCCGGTGATGTTCGAGGTGATGGTGCGGTCGGCCTCGGCGTGCGCGACGCCGGTCATGGTGGCCGAGACGGCAGCCAGCAGGACGGCGCTGGCAGCGGCGGCGAGCAGTCTGAACCGGCCGCGACCGCGGCCACCTGGGCGGGCGGGAGCATCGTTCATGGGTGTCACCTACTCGTGAGACCTGGCGGACGAGCCAGGCGGTGATCGGGGTGGTGGTGCGACGGCGCTGACAGCCGTCGATGAGCATCGTGATTCAGCGTTCATCGCATGTCAACAATTTCCGGAACAACTCCGGAACCAATCCTCCCGACGATCTCCCTGATTAGCACTGGATCGCTGGTCTCTCTGGACGGGCCGATCCAGCATGACGGGTAGCGATCTCCGAAAGTTTTCGGAGCCGTACCGAATGATCTGCTGGCAGGCCACCGGCGGGCCGCTCCGCGGCCGGGCACCAGCTATCTGGGCCATTCGCACCGGTCCGGCCTACTGGGCGAGTGAACGCCAGCAGGCTGAGCGGGCTGCGCTCGCCGAGGTCTGGCAGGACACGGCCTGGTCTTCCCCTCCGAGCGGGGCACCCCGTTGGCGCCGACCAACCTAAGCCGCTCGTTCGCTCGGCTTCGGGAGACCGCGGGTCTGCCCGGTGCCGCCTGCACGACCTGCGGCACACGGTCGTGTCCCTGCCGATGGAGCTGGGCGTCCCGCCGCACGTCGTCCAGGCCATCGCCCGGCACGCCGACGTGAAGGCCTACGCCCACGCCAACCTTGATGCCATGCGTCAGGCGCTCGGCAAGCTCGACGGGCGGCTGTCGTGACCCCCGTTGCTGTCAGCGTTGCTGTCAATGGGCCGTCTCGTGGCAGCCACGCGCCGCAAGATGCCTGATGGAATTGGAGCCCCCGGCCGGGATCGAACCGGCGACATCTCGCTTACAAGGCGAGTGCTCTGGCCAGCTGAGCTACAGGGGCGCGTGGTGCCGCCGTCAGCATAGCGAGTGACGTCCGAAAATCCCGCTCGGCAGGCGTCCCGAGCACGGAAAACGTCAATTTCCGGACCCGGCCACCTTCGGATCGGTGTCGGGTCGCCGCCGGCACCGAGGAGATTGATGCCTTGCCGTGCCCGTGTGCCCGGAATGCGCTATGCCGGCCGTCCCACCCTTGGCACCCCGTCTTGGCAGCGCCGCCAAAGCCGTTTACGGTGCAGTGACACGGACGACACTCCGGTCGGCCTCGGCTGCCCGGGTGACGCCCGGCTGGCCGGCACCGTAGGTGCCGGTCGCTCCTTCACTCGGATCGTCCGGCACGTTCCTGCCGGTGAAAGGAAGCGCTTCACCATGGCTACGGTCACCTACGCGAAGGCGTCCCGGATCTACCCGGGTACCGACCGCCCCGCGGTCAACCAGCTCGACCTCCAGATCGGCGACGGCGAGTTCCTCGTCCTCGTCGGCCCCTCGGGTTGCGGCAAGTCCACCAGCCTCCGGATGCTCGCCGGTCTCGAGGACGTCGACGACGGCGCCATCTACATCGACGACCGGGACGTCACCCACCTGCCGCCGAAGGCCCGTGACATCGCGATGGTCTTCCAGAACTACGCCCTCTACCCGCACATGACGGTGTACGAGAACATGGCGTTCGCGCTCAAGCTGCGCAAGACCTCGAAGTCGGAGATCGACCGGCGGGTCAAGGAGGCGGCCGGGCTGCTCCAGCTGGAGGAGTTCCTCAGCCGCAAGCCGAAGGCGCTCTCCGGCGGTCAGCGCCAGCGGGTCGCCATGGGCCGCGCGATCGTCCGCGAGCCGCAGGTCTTCCTCATGGACGAGCCGCTGTCGAACCTCGACGCCAAGCTGCGCGTGCAGACCCGTACCCAGATCGCCTCGCTCCAGGCCAAGCTGGGCGTCACCACCGTGTACGTGACCCACGACCAGGTCGAGGCCATGACCATGGGTCACCGGGTGGCGGTCATGCTCGACGGCGTGCTCCAGCAGGTGGACACCCCGCGGGCGCTCTACGACACCCCGGCCAACGTCTTCGTCGCCGGCTTCATGGGCTCCCCGGCCATGAACATCAAGACCGTGCCGCTGACCGAGCAGGGTGCCGCGTTCGCCGAGCTGCACATCCCGCTGACCCGCGAGCAGGTGGCCGCCGCGCGGGCCGAGGGCGGCGACGGCAAGGTGACCGTCGGCTTCCGTCCGGAGGACTGCGACCTGGTCAGCCCGACCGAGGGCGGCATGCCGGTCGTGGTCGAGCTGGTCGAGGACCTGGGTTCCGACGCCAACGTCTACGGCCACGCCGCGCTCGAGGGCCACAACGAGCGGTTCGTGGTCCGCACCGACCGGCGCACGATGCCGAACATGGGCGACACCGTGTTCGTCAAGCCGCGTACCGGCCGCAGCCACGTCTTCCACGCCACCACCGGCACCCGGATCTGACGTACGCCGAAAGGGGCGGTCCGCATCGGCGGGCCGCCCCTTTCCGTGTGCCCGGGTCGCTGTCCCCGGCGGCCCTTCCCCGGAAGGCCGACTGCAACCGGTCGTGCCCGTGGCGCGTGTCGTGTCTGCTTTTCCGGACAGCGGGAGTTGCGGGGGACACGACACATGCAGGTGTTGCTGGCGTACGGGTTCGACCGGGCGCCCGAAGCGTCCGAGGTGGCCGAACGGCTCGACCGGGTCGCGGCCCATTACCGGCCGTTGTGGCGGGCGCCGGTTGCCCGGCACGGCGTGGCCGCGGGCCGGACCGGCCTGCACCTGTGGGACGCGGTCTCGTCGCCGTGGCGGTGGCCGTCCTGGCAGCAGGCGCCGGACCTCGCCGCCACGACGCTCTACCTGCCCCTCGGGTACGAACGCCTGGTCGGCCGAATCGCCCCGGAGCGGGCCGCGCTGCCCCTGGCCAGGGCGTTGATCGACCGGCCCGCCGGGGTGCTCGAGCTGACCGCCCCGTTCGTGGTGGCCTCGCTGGCCCCGGACACCGGCCGGCTCCGGCTGCACACCGACGGTATCGGCCTCGGCCGCCTGTACGAGCTGCGTTTTCCCGGCGGCTGGGTCTGGTCGAACCGGCCGGCGGCGGCCTGTCGGTTCGCCGGCATCCGGGCCCGGCCGGACCGGGACGGCTGGCGGATGTTCGCGGCGGCCGGCTGGTTCCAGGGCGACCGGACCCCCTTCACCGGCGTCTTCACCGTGCCGGGCGGCGCCACCGTCGGCTACGACCCGCAGGGCCAGGGCCGCACCCAGAGCGTGATCGACGCGCTGGCCGCGTGGGCGGTCGGCCGGGGCGGCGACGCCCTGGCGCCGGACCGGGTCGACGAGGTGGCCGACGGCCTGCGGGAGCTGGCCCGTTCCCTGGGCAGCATGTGGTCGGGTCGGGTCCTCATCGGGCTCAGCGGTGGGCGGGACTCCCGGCTCTGCGTCGCGGCGGCCCTGGCGGCCGGGCTGGACCTGCAACTCTTCACCAACGGTTCGGAGCCGGGCGAGGCCGAGGTCGCCGAAGGGCTGGTCGCCGCGCTCCCCGGCGACCTGGCCCGCCGGGTCCGCCACCGGGTCGCCCGCCCGCGGCCGGGCGGTCCCGCGCAGGCGCAGGGCCTGGCCCTCGACGCGCCCATCCTGCCCAACGCGCTCGGCTGGCACCGCTCGCACGAGGGGCTGCGCGCGGAGACGTACCTGCCCAGCCCGGCCCCGGCCGGCCTCGACCACCCCGATTTCCTCACCGTGAGCGGCGCCGCGGGCGAGATCGCGCACGGCTTCTACTACCCCCCGGACTACGCCGAGCTGAGCCAACTGCCGCACGTGGACCGGCTCGACGCGTTCGCCGAACGCCTCTGCGCCCGGATCCTGCTCAAGCGCGGGCTGTCCGACGCGGCCCGGGCGACGTCCACGGCGGAGATCCGGCACCGGCTGGACGAGGCGTTCCGGAAGGGTCTCGACGACGCCAGGATGCTGGACCACTTCTACGCCAGCGAACGGCTCCGCCGGTGGAGTTCGGCGGCCGACCGGATCGGCACCATCGTCCCGCTGCTGGCTCCGGAGTTCATCCGGGCGGCCTTCGACCTCACCCCGGACCAGCGGCGCGAGAACGCGCTGCACCGCGCGGTGACCGCACGGCTGCTGCCGCAGTGGCGGGACCGGCCGTACTATCAGCGGCCGGCCGGGCTGGTCAGTCCCGCGCTCGCGCCCCGGCTGGGCGACGCGCCCGACCGGGACCTCATCACGGCCCTCGTCGCCGACCGGGCGGGCTGGGCGGACGCCTTCACCCCGTCGGTGGTGAACCGCGCCTGGGGACGCCTGCTCGCCGGAGCGGGCCGCCCGGCCGACGAGCGGCTGCTCCAGCGGGTCATCTGGCGCGCCGTCTTCGCGGACTACCTCGCCGAGGTCAACGACGAACCGCCGGTGCACCGGACGCCGCGTACCCCGGCACCGGCTCCCGCGCCCAGGCAGCCGGCACCGCAGGTCACCGACCCGTCCTCGGCGGGCCCCACCGTGCGGGGCCGGCGCTTCGTGGCGCGCGGCCTACGCCGGGTCGCCCGGGCGGTCGACCCGGCGCCCAGCGCCCGCTGACGGGCACCCAGCGCCCGCTGGCCGGACCGGGCGCCCAACGCCCCGCTGACCGGACCGGGCGTTCGACCCGGCGCCCAGCGCCCGGTCGAGACCGGGCGGTCAGGCCTCGACGGCGCGGCGGCGGGCGACCTCGGCGAGGGTGACCGCCGCGGCCACGCTGGCGTTGAGCGACTCGACCTCGGAGACCATCGGGATGCTGACGGTCAGGTCGCAGGTCTCGCCGACCAGCCGGGACAGCCCGCGCCCCTCCGAACCGACCACCACGACCAGCGGGCCGACCGCGGCCTCCAGGTCGTACAGGTCGGTCTCGCCGTCGGCGTCCAGGCCGACCACGACGAAGCCGGCCTCCTTGCACGCCTTGAGCGACCGGGTCAGGTTGGTGACCTGGGCGACCGGCACCCGGGCGGCCGCGCCGGCGCTGGTCCGCCAGGCGGTCGCGGTGATCCCGGCGGCCCGCCGCTCCGGTACGAAGACCCCCTGCGCGCCGAACGCGGCGGCCGACCGGATGACCGCGCCGAGGTTGCGCGGGTCGGTGACCCCGTCCAGCGCGACCAGCAGCGGGGCGGCCTGCTCCAGCGCGGTCGCCACCAGGTCGTCGAACGGCTCGTACGCGAACGGCGGCACCTGGAGGCCGACGCCCTGGTGCAGCACCCCGCCGGTCATCCGGTCCAGCTCGCTCCGGCTGACCTCCAGGATCGCGATGCCCCGGTCGGCCGCAGTACGCACGATCTCCTTGACCCGGTCGTCGACGTCGATGCCCTGCGCGGTGTAGAGCGCGGTCGCCGGCACCTGGGCGCGCAGCGACTCCAGCACCGGGTTACGCCCGACCAGCAGTTCGGGACTGTCCTTGGCCGGGTTCGACTTCCGGCCCGGCGCGACCCGGGGACCACCCCGGCCGGCCGGCTTGCCCTTGCCGCCCTTCAGCGGCGCACCGGCCCGGGTGCCCTTGCCCCAGGTGGTGTCCTTGGTGCCGGGCTGGCCGATCTTGGGGGAGCGCCCCTCCTCGGCCGCCGCCCGGCGCTCCTTGTCCTGCTTCCAGGCGGTGCGCTGGGGCAGCTTCTCGGTGCCCGAGTACGCCTTGTGCCAGGGCCGCTCATCGGCGGGCAGGGTGCGGCCCCGGCCGGCGAGAGAGTCCTTGTTCTTGCCGCCGGAGCCCTTCGGGGCGCTCGCCTTCGGGGCCAGTCGCCGGCCACGGCGCTGTGAGTTGCCGGCCATCAGTCCTGCTCTCCAATAGTCCAACGCGGGCCCTGGGGGGTGTCCTCGACGACCACGCCGGCCTGCTTGAGCTGGTCGCGTACCGCGTCGGCGGCGGCCCAGTCCTTGCGGCTGCGGGCCTGCGCACGCTGCTCGAGGGCGAGCGCGATCAGCGAGTCCACCACACCGCGCAGGTCGCCCGCGCGGTCGCCGCCGGTCCAGGCCGGGTCCAGGGGGTCGACGCCGAGGATATCCAGCATCGACCGGGTGGCGGCCAGCGTCGTGCGGACGGTCACATCGTCGCCGGCGGTCAGCGCGGTGTTGCCGTCGCGGACCACCTCGTGCAGCGTGGCCAGCGCGGCCGAGGTGTTGAGGTCGTCGTCCATCGCCGCCACGAAGCCGGCCGGCAACTCGCCGAGCGGCCCGGCGCCGACCCGCTCGGCGGCCCGCTGCACGAAACCCTCGATCCGCCGGTACGCCACGGCGGCCTCGCGCAGCGCGTCCTCCGAGTAGTCGATCCGGGACCGGTAGTGCGCGGCGACGTAGTAGTAGCGCAACTCCACCGGACGCACGCCGAGGGACGCCACGTACTCCAGGTCGAGCGTGTTCCCCAGCGACTTGCCCATCTTGGTGCCGCCGATGCCGAGCAGTCCGTGGTGCACCCAGTAACGGGCGAACGGCAGGTCGGCCGCCTGCGACTGGGCGATCTCGTTCTCGTGGTGCGGGAAGATCAGGTCGAGCCCGCCGCCGTGGATGTCGAACTCGGCGCCCAGGTAGCGCCAGCACATCGCCGAGCACTCGATGTGCCAGCCCGGCCGGCCCCGGCCCCACGGCGACGGCCAGTAGGCGTCCGCCGGCTCCTCCGGCTTGGTGCCCTTCCAGAGCGCGAAGTCGCGCGGGTCCCGCTTGCCCCGCTCGGGCGCGTCCCCGGCGGACTGCATGTCGGCCGGCGACTGGCCCGACAGCGACCCGTACGCCGGCCAGGAGGCGACGTCGAAGTAGACGTCGCCCGAGCCGTCGGTCGCCGGGTAGGCGTGCCCGGTCTCGATCAGCCGCGCGATCAACTGGTGCATCTCCGGGACATGCCCGGTGGCCCGCGGCTCGTACGTCGGCGGCAGCACGTTCAACGCCCGGTAGGACGCCAACAGAACCTGCTCGTTGACGTACGCGATCGACCAGAACGGCCGGCCCTGCTCCATCGCCTTGACCAGGATCTTGTCGTCGATGTCGGTCACGTTGCGGATGAAGGTGACCTCGAAGCCGGACGCGATCAGCCAGCGGCGGAGCACGTCATAGTTGACCCCGGAGCGAAGGTGGCCGATGTGCGGCGGGCCCTGGAGGGTGAGACCACACAGGTAGACCCCCACCTTGCCGGCTTCCCGCGGGACGAAGTCCCGCACCGATCGGGTGGCGGTGTCATACAGGCGTAGCGTCACCGTACAAGGGTAGCCGTCCGCGCATCTCGAGGTCGTCCGGAGCCGGGTCGTACGCTGCGTGCTGTGGACACGGCGGCACGCACCCCGGAGACGGCACAGACCCTGGACCGCGGGCTGCGCCTGCTGCACCTGGTCGCCGACGCGCCGCGTGGGCTCACCGTCACCGAGGCGGCGGCCCTGCTCGGCATCGGCCGGGCGGCGGTCTACCGGCTGGTGGGCGCGCTGACCGGGCACGGCATGCTGCGGCGGGACGCCGAGGGCCGGTTACGGCTCGGCGCCGGTGTGCTGCACCTGGCCCGCCGGGCCCAGCCGCTGCTCGCCGAGGGAGCGCTGCCGGCGCTGCGCCGGTTGGCCGAGCAGGCCGGCGCGACGGCTCACCTGACCGTGGTGGAGGGTGGCGAGGGGGTCGCCCTCGCGGTGGTCGAGCCGAGTTGGACGTCGTTCCACGTGGCGTACCGGTCCGGGTCCCGGCACCCGCTGGAGCGGGGCGCGGCGGGCCGCGCGATCCTGGCCGGGCGGGCCGGTCAGGCGGGCCCGGTGAGCAGCACCGGGGAACTGCAGTCCGGGGCGTACGGGGTGGCCGCCCCGGTGCTGGGCGTGGCCGGGCTGGAGGCCAGCGTCGGCGTGGTGGCCCTCGCCCCGCTGGATGTCGCCACCGTCGGCCCCCAGGTGAACGCCGCCGCCGAGGCGGTCGCCGCCGCCCTCCGCTGACCACCCGATCCGCTCTCCGCCACTTGATCCACTCTCCTGGCCGCTTGATCCACTCTCTAGGCCACCTGATCCGCTCCGCCGGCCACTTCGCTTCGCTGGCCCCTTGATCCGCTCCGCCGGCCGCTTCGCTTCGCTGGCCCGTTGATCCGTTCCCTTTGCGGCATGTCGTGCCTTCGCCGCCTGATGATGGCCCGATTCGCCGCAACCCGCCCGGCGGCCACCGCGCCCTAGCAGGCGGCGAGGGCGGCTGGGGGGCTGTCCACAGGGCGGTGGGTTATCCACAGGGCAGCGATGGCGGAAGGCTGGTGGCGGCATCCTCGTCGGCATGCCCCGAGTCGCCTATCGGCCCGACGCCCTGGCCTGGCAGGTCTTCCGTGGATCCGAGGCGGTCCACGCCGGTCTGCTCACCGGCAACCAGCTACGCAGCTCCGCCTGGGCCCGGGTCCGCCACGACGTCTACGCCGACGCCCGGCTGGATCAGGACCATCGGCTCGCCTGCCGTGCGGTGCTGCTGCGCGCACCGGCCGGGGTGAGGATCGCCGGCCCGTCGGCCGCTCACCTGCACGGCGTGGAGCACGCCGCGAGTTTCACCGACGACGTGCACGTGATCGCGCCGGCCGGCAGCGGACTCCGCAGCCAGCGGGGCCTCCGAGTGCACAGCAACATGCTCGACCCCGACCCCGACCCCGACCCCGGAGCCGGGCGTCCATCCGATCCGAACCCGGGTCTTGCCCGGAGGGGACATCCGCCGTGTGCGCCGGCCGGCACGCGAAGGGCGGTAGCCGCGCTGGTCACCTCGGACCCCACGACGGCGGCTTGGGAGACCGGCGTTTGGCTGGAGACCGGGCGGGCGGTCAGCATCATCGACACCCTGCTGGCACGCGGGTCGACCTCCCGGCAGGCGCTCGCCACCATCGCCGCGCATCGACTCGACCGGTCCGGCGGCAAGCGCGCGGCAAGAGTCTTCGACCTGGTCGACCCCGGCGCCGAGTCGCCACCGGAATCGCAGCTCCGGGTGCGACTGGTGCTCGCCGGACTACCCAGGCCGGTAAGCCAGCATCCGGTCCGGCTGCGCTCGGGTCTGATTCTGCATCCCGACCTGGCCTGGCCGGAGTTCCGCGTCGCGGTCGAGTACGACGGTCAGTGGCACGCCGACGCCGACCAACTGCACCGCGACCGGCAGCGGCTGAACCAGTTGGCCGCCGCCGGCTGGCTGGTGCTGCACGTGACCAGTCGGCGGATGCGCCGGGACTTTCCCGGGGTCGTGCGGGAGATCCGGGCCGCGCTGATCGCCCGCGGCTGGCGGCCCCGGGCCGGCGCAGCGATCTGACCAAGTCGTGATGCACCCGGAGGGCTGGCCCCGACGCCCACCCGCTCGTCCCGCATGCCGTGCCATCGAAGCTGCCGCCCTTGCCACCAGGCGACCCGGACAGGACGCGGCTGTCGCCATCAACGCGGCGCCGATGCCTCTACCGCGAGGCGTCCGGACCGGAATGCGGCAACTCGTGCCGTCCATCTCTCGCGCCGACCCCCTCCGCGGGGACGTCTTGGCACAAGACGGCTGCTTCTTGGGCCTACAACCTCCAGCCCGACCCCTCCGCCAGGAGTCCTGGAACGGAATGCGGCAACTCGTGCCCTCAACCCCTCACCCCAACCCCTCCGCGAGGAGTCCTGGAACGAAATGCGGCAACTCGTGCCCTCAACGCCGAACGTAGGCCCACTTTGCCGCAACCTGCCCAGGGGCCACGGGCCACGGGCCACGGGCCACGGGCCACGTACGTGGCCGAGGCCGAGTGCGAGGCCGAGGGCGGATAGCGGAGGGCGAGGGCGGAAGGCCGAGGGCGGAGGGCGGACGGCCGAGGGCGGAGGGCGGACGGCCGAGGGCGGAGGGCGGAGGGCGGAAGGGCGAGGGCGGAAGGGCGGGGATCGGAGGGGCGGGGCCGGGGGTTCAGCGGTCGGTGGCGAGCGCCGGCTCGGGTGGGGTTGCGGCGTCCACCTCGGGCGCCGCGCGCAGTTCGTCGAGCCGGACCAGGGCCACCCCGGCGATGATGAGCGCACCGCCGAACAGTTGGATCGTGGTGGGCAGTTCGCCCAGCACCAGCCAGGCGATGAGTACCGCGAACATCACCTCGGTGAGGCCGACGAACGAGGAGAGCCGCGCGCCGAGCAGCCGCGCGCCGGCGACTCCGGTCAGGTAGGCGACCACCGCGGCCACCAGGGACAGCCCGGCGATCGGCACCAGCCAGCTCATCTGGTGCCCGGCGAAGGTGACGTCGGCGGCGCCGGCCCGCAGCGGGAGCAGGCCGACGAGGCCGAGCAGGAGCAGCACCAGGGCACCGACGGCCATCCCCACGCTCGCCATCACCACGGAGGGCAGCGCCGGGTCGACCCGGCCGGCGATGACGTAGTAGCCGGCGAGGCCGACTCCGGCGCCGAGCCCCCAGAGCACGCCGACCGGGTCGAGCCGGCCGGCGCCGGTGAGGTCCAGCACGAACAGCAGCCCGCACAGGGCGGTGACCGAACCGGCGACGGTGAGCAGCCGGGGCCGCTGGCCGTGGACCAGCCACATCCAGCCGACCACCAGGACGATGCCGAGGTACTCCAGCAGCAGCGCGACGCCGACGGGCAGGTAGCGGACCGCGTTGAAGAAGCACGCCTGGGCCAGGGCCACGCCGAGCAGTCCGAACACGACGATCGTGACGCCGTTGCGGCGGAGCACCGGCCACCGGCCGCGCAGCGCCAGCAGGGCCGGCACGGCCAGGACGAGGGCCGCGATGCCGACCCGGGCCAGCACCACCGCCTCGGCGGACCACTCACCGGTGATCAGCGGCCGGGCGAAGGTGCCCGAGGTGGCGAAGGTGAGCGCGGAGAGCAGGGCGAGGCCGAGGCCGACACCGGGCCGTTCCCGCATGGACAGCTCCTTGTCCGACCGGTGGTCATGAGTGAAAGACGGGTATGCTGATGACGCTAGGCCAGCGCCGCGACAGGAGTCAAGTTGCTTTTCGCCCATGACACCGAGTGTTCTCTGATCGCCGCCGCGGCGCTGGTCAACACCGCTGACCCGGGCCGGGAAGGGCTGCCCGACGTGGCGGCCCTGGACCGGTTCTTCAGCGCGCACGCCTGGACCGGCCGGCACGAGCACACCGACGCCGAGCTGCGCCAGGTCCGGGCCCTGCGGCCCCGGCTGCGCCGGCTCTGGCACACCGACGTCGACGAGGTGGTGGCGATCGTCAACGGGCTGCTCCGCGAGTCCCGCGCGCTGCCCCAGCTCATCCGGCACGACGACGAGCCGTACCACCTGCACGCGGTGCCCCGGGACGCGCCGCTGGCGACCCGGATGGCGGTCGAGGCCGCGATGGGCGTCGCCGACCTGGTCCGCGCCGGTGAACTGGGCCGGCTGCGGACCTGCGAGCACCCGGACTGCCACAACGTGCTGGTCGACCTGTCGAAGAACCGGTCCCGGCGGTTCTGCGACGCCGGCTGCGGCAACCGTGCCGCCGTCACCGCCTACCGGGCGCGCAAGGCCGCGTCCCACTCCTGACGGACCCCGGGCCAGTCCGACCGGCACAGCTCGTACTCCACCTCACCGTGCTCGGTGCCCGGGATCGGGTCGTCGAAGACCAGGTGGAAGGTGCGCAGGTAGCGCAGCCCGGCCCGGGCCATGACTGCCCGCGACCGGTCGTTGACCGCCATCGTCTGCGCCCAGACCCGCCGCACGCCCACCCGGTCGAAGGCGTGCCGGACCAGCGCGCGGGCCCCCTCGGTGGCCAGGCCCCGGCCCCACGCGGCGCGGCGCAGCCGGTAACCCAGTTCCCCCTCGGTGCCGTCGTCGGCGGGATCGAGGGCCAGCCAACCGAGGAACTCGTCGGTGACCCGGTCCAGCGCGGCCCACCGGCCGAGCCCGGGGTGGCGACCGTACTGGCCCAGCAGCCGGGGCAGGTGCTCGTCCCGGACCGTCGCCACGGGGGTCGGGCGACCGCCGGTCAGGTAGCGCATCACCTCCGGGTCCCGGTCCAGCTCGACCAGGTGGTCCACGTCGTCCAGGGTGAACCGGCGCAGCCGCAGCCGCGCGGTCTCCAGCAGCATCCCACCGTCGTCACGCACGCCCGGATCATCCCTCTCGTCGCCGCCCCCGGCGAGCGAGTTACCACGGCGGCGCGGCCGACGCCCCGGGGCCGGTCAGGGGTGGGTCATCCGGAGCAGGTCCAGGGCCTCGTCGAGCTGGGTCTCGGTGAGCTTGCCGGAGTCGACGTGCCCCCGGGAGATCACCACCTCGCGGATGGAGACCTGCTTGGCCAGTGCCTCCTTGGCGATCGAGGCGGCCTCGTCGTAGCCGAGGTGCCGGTTGAGCGGGGTGACGATCGACGGCGAGCCCTCGGCGTACGCCAGGCAGACCTCGGCGTCCGCGACCAGGCCGGCCACCAGCCGCTCCGCGAAGAGCCGGCTCGACGCGGCCAGCAACTTGATCGACTCCAGCAGGTTGCGCCCCATCACCGGGAGCATCACGTTCAGCTCGAAGTCGCCCTGCGACCCGGCGAACGCCACCGCCGCGTCGTTGCCGATCACCTGGGCGCAGACCTGCCGCACGGCCTCGGCGACCACCGGGTTCACCTTGCCGGGCATGATCGACGAGCCGGGCTGGAGGTCCGGGATGCGCAGCTCCCGCAGGCCCGCGCGCGGGCCGGAACCCATCCAGCGGATGTCGTTGGCCATCTTGTACAGCCCGACGGCGATCGTGCGCAGCTGACCCGAGGTCTCCACCAGCGCGTCCCGGGCGCCCTGCGCCTCGAAATGGTTGCGCGCCTCGCTCAGCGGCAGCCCGGTCGACTCGCGCAGCTTCTCGATCACCTTGCCGGCGAAGCCGAACGGGGTGTTGATGCCGGTGCCCACCGCGGTGCCGCCGAGCGGCAACTCCGCCAGCCGGGGCAACGCCGCCTCCAGCCGCTCGACGCCGTAGCGGACCTGCGCGGAGTAGCCGCCGAACTCCTGGCCCAGGGTGACCGGGGTGGCGTCCATCAGGTGGGTACGCCCGGCCTTCACCACGGTCTCGAACTCGGCCGCCTTCTCCTCCAGCGCCCCGGCCAGTTGCTTGAGCGAGGGGATCAGATCCTCCACCACGAACTGGGTGGCAGCCAGGTGGATCGAGGTCGGGAAGACGTCGTTGCTGGACTGCGAGGCGTTGACCTCGTCGTTCGGGTGCACGTTGCGGCCCAGCTCGCGGCTGGCCAGGGTGGCGATCACCTCGTTGGCGTTCATGTTGGACGACGTGCCCGACCCGGTCTGGAAGACGTCGACCGGGAACTGGTCGTCGTACCCGCCGTCGGCGACGTGCGCGGCGGCGGTGGCGATCGCCGCGGCCACGTCCGCCCCGATCACCTCCAGCTCGCCGTTGACCTGGGCGGCCGCCCCCTTGATCTGCGCCAGCGCCTTGATCTGGGCCGGTTCCAGTCCCCGGCCGGAGATCGGGAAGTTCTGCACCGCCCGCTGGGTCTGCGCCCGCCACAGCGCCTCGGCGGGTACCTCCACCTCACCCATCGAGTCGCGTTCGATCCGGTATCCGGTCGCCTCTGGAGTCGTCACGCGTACCATCCTGCCGCGCGTCCCGCCGGGCCGCAGGGAAAGCCGGGCTCACCCCAGCTCGGCCAGCAGCTCCGCGGTCTGCCGCTGATCCGGGGACTCGAGCTGCTGGAACAGCGCCAGCGCCCGGCCGGCGTACGTCCGGGCCTGGGCCGGGTCACTGTGCCGCAGGCAGCGGGCGATGCCCTCCAGTGCCCGGGCCTGCTCGTAGCGGGCGCCGACCCGGGTGGCGTCGGCCAGCACCCGCCGGTGCAGGTCCAGCGCGCTGGCCGCGTCACCCTGGTCGAGCAGGGCGCGGGCCAGCAGGTTACGGGCGGCACACTGCCCGGTCCGGTCGCCGATCTCGATCATCGCCACCAGCGCCTCCCGGTGGCGTCCAGCGGCCGCCACGGGCCGGCCGTCCTCGCGCGCCATCACCCCGATCTCGTTGAGCAGCTCGGCCTCGCCGAACCGGTTGCCGACCCGGCGCTTCAGGTTCACCGCGATGCGCAGCAACCGGCGGGCGGGTTCACGGTCGCCCATCCGGTGCCGGATCATCCCGAGATGGGCGACCGCGTTCGCCATCGGTCGCGGGTCGCTGCACTGCCGGGCCAGCAGGAGGTGGTACCGGGACGTCCGCAGGGCCTCGTCGTACCGGCCCCAGAGCAGCAGCGCGATGGACTGGTTGTTGAGCAGGTTCGCGGCCTGTTCGGTCTCCTCCGGCAACCGGGCCAGCCGCAACGCCGCCTCGGCGCTCTCGACGCCGCGCCGGTAGTCGTCGGCGCAGGCGTAGGCGGCCGCCAGGTTGCAGAGCGCGTGCACCGTCTCGCGCCGCTGGCCGAGCCGGCGGTAACGGTCGACGACCGCCTCCATCACCTGGGTCGCCTCGATCACCCGGCCCTGCCGGTAGTAGGCCGAGGCCAGGTAGTTCATGGTGATCGCCGACGCCTCGTCGTCGCGCAGCGCGTCGGCGGCCCGCCTGGCGACCTGATGCGTCTCGACCAGCTCGTCGAGATGCCCGCCGGTGTAGTTGGACCACCAGAACGCCCGCGCCAGCTGCCAGCAGTGCCGGAGGAAACCCTCGTTCTCGGCCACCCGGACCAGCGCGGTCACGCCGCTGCGGTGCTCGTCGAACCAGGCCGCGCCCTGCCCCGCGCAGGCCGCGACCAGGTCGGGACGCCGCGGCGCGGGCATCCGGGCCAGCGTCTGGATGCTCGGGCCGGCTTCCAGCCTCCGGGCGATCGCGGTGGCCACATGCAGGTGATGGTCGAGCAGCAGCTCCAGCCCGACCCGGCGCTCGTCGGACCGCTCGGGCTCGGCCAGCAGCCGCCGGGCGTACTCGCGCAGCAGGTCGTGCAGCCGGTACCGGCCCGGCTCCACCTCCTCCGCCAGGTGCGCGTCCACCAGGTCGTCGAGCAGGTCCTGCGCCTCGGCGAGCGGCAGATCCGTGAGCGCCGCCGCCACCCGGTTGTCGAACCGGGCCCCGGTGTGCAGGCCGAGCAGCCGGAACAGCCGCTGCACCGGCGGCGCCACCTGGGCGTACGACAGCGCGAAGGCCTGCCCGACGGAGCGTTCGCCGGCCCCCAGCTCGGCCAGCGGGTCGCGTCCGGCGGAGAGGCGCTCGGCCAGGTCGGCGATCCGCCACCGGGGCCGGTGGGCCAGGCGGGCGCCGGCCAGCCGGATCGCCAGCGGCAGGTACCCGCAGCGGCGGACCACCTCGGCGGCGGCCGCCGGCTCGGCGGCCACCCGGTCGCCGCCGGCGACCCGGGCCAGCAGCTCGACCGCCTCGTCGGCGTCCAGCACCGGCAGCGACGACGGGCGCCCGTCGTCGAGCCCGAACAGGCGGCGGCGGCTGGTGACGAGGACGACGTTCTCCGCCCCGCTGGGCAGCAGGGGGGCCACCTGCTCGGCGCTGGCCGCGTTGTCCAGCACCACCACGGCCCGGCGCCGCGCCAGCTCGATCCGCCACACCGCCAACCAGTCGTCCACGTCGAGGGGGGTCCGTTCGGGCGCGACGCCGAGCTGCCGGAGCAGCGTGGCCACCGCCGCGACCGGGGTGAGCGGCGGGCGGTCGCTGTGCCCGTGCAGGTCGATGTAGAGCTGCGCGTCGGAGAACCACTCACCGAGGGCGCTCGCCAGGTGGACGGCGAGCGTCGTCTTGCCGCTCCCGGCCATCCCGTCAATGAGCTGCACCCGCGCCTCGTCCTCCACGATCTCCTTGACCAGCCGGGCCACCGTCTGCTGCCGGCCGGTGAAGTCACTGATCGCCCGGGGCAGCGACCGGACCGGGACGACGGCGGCGGGGAGAGCTTTGGGGCCGGTCGTCGTGAGGTCACCGGCGAGCACCCGCTGGTGCAGCTCCTGGAGCGCCGGGCCCGGTTCGATGCCGAGTTCGTCGGCGTGGATCCGGCGGCCCTCCCGGTAGACGGCGAGCGCGTCCGCCTGCCGGCCCAGCGCGGCGAGGGCGAGCATGAGCTGGCCGCGCGTCCGTTCCCGCAGCGGGTGGCGTTCCACGCTCTCGACCAGTTCGTCGAGCACGTCGGCCGCCTGCCCCAGCCGCAGCTCGACGTCGACGCACTCCTCGAGCACGGCGAGTCGCTGCTCGTCGAGGGCCTGCGCCCGACGCCGTACGCTGCGGCTGGCGATCCCGCCCAGCGCGGGCCCCCGCCAGAGCCCCAACGCGGTCCGGTAGTGCCGGCGGGCCTCGGCGGGCCGCCCGCCGGCGAGCGCCGACCGGGCGGCGTCGACCTCCCGGGCGAAGACCGCGACGTCCAGGTCGGACGCGTCGACCCGGATGCCGTAGCCGGCCGGATCGGTGACGATGCTCTCCGCGGGCAGCCCGAGCGCGGCGAAGCGCTGCCGCAGCCGCGACACGCAGATCTGGAGCTGGGTACGGGCGGTGGCCGGGGGCCGCTCCTCCCAGACCGCGTCGATCAGCTCCTCGACGGGCACCACCCGGCCGGGCCTCAGCAGCAGCAGGGCGAGCACGGTCCGGTCCCGGCCCGCGGTGACGGTGGTCTCCCCACCGCCGACCCGCAGTGGACCCAGGATCCCGAACCGCATCCGCACCCCCGTATGTGCAACTTCCAGGAGCGTAGCCCGCCCGTCACCGAGCGGCGCGGGTGAACGATAGCGATCTGATAGCGGATCGACAGCGGCGACCCCGAGACTCGTTCCGGGTTGTCGGTAACGGCATCCGACGGGGGCGGTGCGCCCGTCCGGGATCCTCCGGGCGGGCGCACCGATGTCGACAGGCGGCAGCAGAGCAGGGCGCCGAACCGGCCCGGTCGCCCTCTTTTCCGGTACGTCAGCGCCGGCCGACGGTGAGCACCGGCTTGGTCACCTCGGCGAAGAAGTCGTTGCCCTTGTCGTCGACCACGACGAAGGCCGGGAAGTCCTCGACCTCGATCTTCCAGACCGCCTCCATACCCAGCTCGGGGTATTCGAGCACCTCGACGTGCTTGATGCAGTCCTGGGCGAGCCGCGCGGCGGGGCCGCCGATCGAGCCGAGGTAGAAGCCGCCGTGCTGCTGGCAGGAGCGGGTGACCTGGGCGGACCGGTTGCCCTTCGCCAGCATCACCATCGAGCCGCCGGCCGCCTGGAACTTCGCCACGTACGCGTCCATCCGCCCGGCGGTGGTGGGGCCGAAGGAGCCGGACGCGTAGCCCTCGGGGGTCTTGGCCGGGCCGGCGTAGTAGACGGCGTGGTCGCGCAGGTACTGCGGCATCGGCTCGCCGGCGTCCAGCCGCTCGGCGATCTTGGCGTGCGCGATGTCCCGGGCCACGACGAGCGGGCCGGTCAGCGAGAGCCGGGTCTTCACCGGGTACTTCGACAGCTCGGCGCGGATCTCGTCCATCGGGCGGTTCAGGTCGACCCGGACCACCTCGGAGCTGTCCAGGTGCGCGTCGGTGACGTCGGGCAGGTAGCGCGCCGGGTCGGTCTCCAGCCGCTCCAGCCAGACACCGGACGGGGTGATCTTGGCGACCGCCTGCCGGTCGGCGGAGCAGGAGACCGCGATGGCGACCGGGCAGGACGCGCCGTGCCGGGGCAGCCGGACCACCCGGACGTCGTGGCAGAAGTACCGGCCGCCGAACTGCGCGCCGATGCCGAAGTTGCGGGTCAGCTCCAGCACCTCGGCCTCCAACTCCAGGTCCCGGAAGCCGTGCGCGGTCATCGAACCCTGGGTAGGCAGGCCGTCCAGGTATTTGGCGGAGGCGTACTTGGCGGTCTTCAGCGCGTACTCGGCCGAGGTGCCGCCGATGACGATGGCCAGGTGATAGGGCGGGCAGGCCGAGGTGCCGATGAGCCGCAGCTTCTCCTCCAGGAACTGCATCATCCGCGTCGGGTTCAACAGCGCCTTGGTCTCCTGGTAGAGGTACGACTTGTTGGCCGAGCCGCCCCCCTTGGCCATGAAGAGGAACTTGTACGCGTCCGGGTGCCCGTCCGGGTCCTCGGCGTAGAGCTCCACCTGGGCGGGCAGGTTGCTGCCGGTGTTCCGCTCGTCCCACATGGTCAGCGGGGCGAGCTGGGAGTAGCGCAGGTTGAGCCGGGTGTACGCCTGCCACACACCGCGCGAGATCGCCTCGGCGTCGGCGCCGTCGGTGAGCACGTGCCGGCCGCGCTTGCCCATCACGATCGCGGTGCCGGTGTCCTGGCACATCGGCAGCACCCCGCCGGCGGCGATGTTGGCGTTGCGCAGCAGGTCCAGCGCGACGAACCGGTCGTTCGGCGAGGCCATCGGGTCGTCGATGATCGACCGGAGCTGAGCCAGGTGGGCCGGGCGCAGGAAGTGGGCGATGTCGTGCATCGCCTCGGCGGTCAGCGCGGTCAGCGCGGCGGGCTCCACGGTGAGGAACCGGCGACCACCGGGGCCGTTGACGACGTCGACGCCCTCATCGGTGACCAGGCGGTATTCGGTCTGGTCGGGACCGGTCGGCAGCAGAGGGGCGTACGAGAAGGCGGCGGCACTGCTCATGAGGGAAAAGCCTAGGGCAGAGGTGTCGATCGGTGACACCCGCCGGGGTCCCCTGGGACGCCGCTCTCACCCACCGCCGGGACAGAGCTCGTTCTTCGGCCCGCAGTCGCCCTGCTGGGACGGGGGTAGGCGGGTGCCGCCCGGCCCCGGTCCGGGGAGGCCGTCCCCGGCCGCGGGCGGCACGACGGCGCCGCCGGCGCCCCAGCGGACGTACCCGATCTCGCGCCCCTCGCCGATGATCATGCCGTTCGGGCCGACGGCGAGGGCGTTCGCGGAGGTCCGCAGCACGACCAGCTCCCGACCGGTGGCCGGGGTGACGGCGATCAGCCGGGACGGCTTCTCCTCGGCGATCAGCGCCGCGTACGGGGTGAGCGCCGCACCGCTCTTCCCGCCCGCGGGCCGGCTCCAGCCGGCCCGGTCGACGCCCAGCTCGCGGCCGACGATGGTCCGCTTGTCGGCGCTGCGCACCAGCGCGTACCGGTCGTCCACGGCGAGCAGCTTCTCCCCGTCCGCGCCGACCAGGAGCAACCGGCCGTCGTACCCGTCGAGCACCGCCTCGCGGCCGTCCGGGCCGACCCCGATGAGCACGTTCCGGGCGCCCTGCGGGTCCTCCCGCTGCACGCAGCCGGCGTAGTCGGCGGTCCGCAGGTTCACCCCGGTACGCCGCCACACCTGCTGCCCGGTGGCCGGATCGACGGCGGAGATGTCGAAGTAGCAGCTCCCGTCGCGGGAGGTGGCTTTGATCCGGAGCAGCCGGCCACCGATCACCGCCAGCCGCTCCTCCCGGCCGGGTTGGACGTTCTGCAGCACCCGGCCGGTGGCGGTGTCCACCACGTGCACCCGCCCGTCGACCGGGAACCCGAGCAGCGGCGGGACGTCCTCCGGCCCGGCCACCCCGTCGTCGATGCGCGGCGCGTCGAGCCGCCGGGTGCCGAGCAGTTCCGGATTGTCGGCGAGCAGCCCGCTGTGCACGCCGGGCAGGAAGGCCGTCCAGAGTGGCCGGGTCCCGCGCGGCTCCCAGGCGCTCAGCGTGCAGTCGGTGGCCGCCACGCAGCGGGCGTCGAGCAGCAGGTTGCGATACGTCCAGACGGCCACCGCCCGGTCGTCGCGCCGGCGCACCGCGCCGGTGGCGGGGTCGAGCAGCTCGTACCCCTTGACCAGGAGCTTGCCGACGGCGACGACCGGGTCCCGGTCGCCGCCGGCCACCGCCGCCCAGTCGGCCTTGCGCTCCCAGAGCTGACTGCCGGTGGCCAGGCTGCGCGCCTCGACCCGGGTGCGCTGCTCGACGACCACCGTGTCGCCGGCGATGGTCACGCTTCGCGGCGTGCCGCCGACCCGCTGCTGCCAGACCACGTCCGGCTCGGAGATCGGCTCGCTCCGGTCGACCCAGTCCCACATCCTCGGGAACGGGTTCCACACCCCGGTGGCGGCGAGAATGACCACGGTGATGAGCCCCAGCAGCAACCAGCCGCGTACGCCAAGGCCCTTCACACCGCACACGGTAGCGACGATCACCGTCGCGCCGAGGACCCGAACGGCCGTGTCGCGTAGCTTTCTCGGCCGCCGCCGTGCTAGGCGGGGTCCGCCGCGCCACCTCCGGCGGGCACGCGGGACCCCGCCCGGGCCGCGGAGCGGACCAGGGGCAGCGTGCGGTACGGGATCTGCTCGGCCAGCGCGATGATCGTCGAGGCGCGGCGGATGCCCTCGGAGGAGACGATCTGGTCGATCACCCGCTGAAGGTCGGTGTTCGACCGGGCCACGATGCGGCAGAGCAGGTCGCTGGAGCCGGTGATGGTGTGCGCCTCCAGCACCTCGGGGATCGCCGCCAGGTGCGCGGTCACCGGGTCGTGCCCGTGCCGCTGGCTGATCTCCAGGGTGACGAAGCTGGTCACCCCGAAGCCGATCGCGGCCGGCGAGATCTCCGGGCCGAAGCCGCCGATGACCCCCCGGTCGACCAGCTTGTCGAGCCGGGCCTGGACGGTGCCCCGGGCCACCCCGAGCCGGCGGGAGCACTCCAGCACCCCGATCCGCGGCTCCTCGGCGAGCAACGTGAGCAGCCGTGCATCAAGCTCGTCGAGCTGTACATCCTGACCAGCACTCATGGGTAAACACCCTACCGAATGCACAAGCTGACCAGGGTTTTCCGCAACTGTTGCCCAACGATCGGCCGCCCAGCGATCCTCGCCACAACAGCACACCCAGGGCGGCCCACGAGGCCGGCCGGTACGCAAGGGAGGCCACCATGACCCAGGCGATCGACCGACCCCAGTCGACCGACGAGATCGACGCCGACGTCCTCATCGGCGCCGTCGACCACGACATCACCCGCGACCCGTTCCCGGTCAAGGGGCTCGACCACGTGCACTTCCTGGTGGGCAACGCCAAGCAGGCCGCCCACTACTACTCCACCGCGTACGGGATGACCTGCGTGGCGTACCGGGGCCCGGAGCAGGGCTACCGGGACCACGCCCAGTACGTGCTGACCAGCGGCTCGGCGCGGTTCGTGCTGACCGGCGTGGTCCGCCCCGGCGCCGAGGGCGCCGCGCACGTGGCCGCGCACAGCGACGGCATCTCCGACATCGCGCTGGAGGTGCCGGACGTCGACGCCGCGTACGCGCACGCCACCGCGCAGGGCGCCACCGGGCTGGTCGAGCCGCACGACGTCAGCGACGAGCACGGCACGGTCCGGATGGCGAGCATCGCCGCGTACGGGGACACCCGGCACACGCTCGTCGACCGGTCCCGCTACACCGGTCCGTTCCTGCCCGGCTTCGTGGCCCGCGGCCCGATCGTGGACCGGCAGCCGATGATCGACGCCGGCCTCCAGCCGAAGCGCTTCTTCCAGGCCGTCGACCACGTGGTCGGCAACGTGGAGCTGGGCCGGATGGACGAGTGGGTCGAGTTCTACAAGCGGGTCATGGGCTTCACCAACATGGCCGAGTTCGTCGGCGACGACATCGCCACCGACTACTCCGCGCTGATGAGCAAGGTGGTCGCGAGCGGCACCCGCAAGGTGAAGTTCCCGCTCAACGAGCCGGCCATCGCCCGCAAGAAGTCGCAGATCGACGAGTACCTGGAGTTCTACCAGGGGCCGGGCGCCCAGCACATCGCCGTGGCCACCAACGACATCCTGGCCAGCGTCGACGCCATGCGCGCGGCCGGCGTCGAGTTCCTGGACACCCCGGACTCCTACTACGAGGACCCGGAGCTGCGGTCCCGGATCGGCAACGTGCGGGTGCCGATCGAGGAGCTGCAGTCCCGCAAGATCCTGGTCGACCGGGACGAGGACGGCTACCTGCTCCAGATCTTCACCAAGCCGGTGCAGGACCGCCCGACCGTCTTCTTCGAGCTGATCGAGCGGCACGGCTCCCTCGGCTTCGGCAAGGGCAACTTCAAGGCCCTGTTCGAGGCGATCGAGCGAGAGCAGGAGAAGCGCGGCAACCTGTAACACTGTCGGCGTGACCCACCCTTCCCCGAGCACCCCGCCGCCGCCCGCCGGGCCCCCGCCCGTGGGCGGCGGCTTCGCGCCGCCCACCCAGTACGTCCCCCCGGCGTACCCGGGACCGCCGGGCTATCCGCCCCCGCCGCCCGGGTACGGCCCGCCCGCCGGGTACGCCCCGCCCGCCGGGTTTGTGCCGCCGGCCCTGGCCCCCAACGGTCAGCCGCTGGCCGGCTTCGGCGAGCGGCTGGTGGCCTGGCTGATCGACTCGATGGTCGCCTCGGCGGTGGCCATGGTGCTCTTCGCGCCGGTCTTCGTCTGGTTGGTCGTCCGGACGATCGACCAGATGCCGATGCCCGGCCCGGACGGGACGGTGCCCGAGCCCGACCCGTCGATGTTCTTCACCGACCTGTTCCTGCCGATCCTCCTCGCCGAGCTGGGAATCTTCGCGGTCCTGCTCGTCTTCTACTGGCTCTACCACGTCGAGTACGCCCGCCGGACCGGTCAGACGCTGGGCAAGAAGGTGATGAAGCTGCGCATCGTCCCGGTCGAGCCGGGTGCCGCGCTGACCCGGGGTCACCTCGGCCGGCGGTACCTGGTGGAGTTCGTCGCCGGGTCGCTCGTGCCGTTCGCCAGCTACGTCGACGGGCTCTGGCAGCTCTGGGACAAGCCCTGGCAGCAGTGCCTGCACGACAAGGCCGCCGGCACGGTCGTCGTTAAGGTTGCACCGTGAGCGTGAGGAGCGAGCCGGGTCTGCGAGCCCCGCAATCGCGAACCGAGGTAGCACTGTGAGCGTGAGGAGCGAGCCGGGTCTGCGAGCCCCGCAATCGCGAACCGAGGTAGCACCGTGAGCGTGGAACCTGGCTGGTACGTCGACCCCGCCGACCGGGACACCCGCCGGTACTGGGACGGGGAGGGCTGGCTCGGCGCGCCCATCCCGGTCGACGCCACCCCGCCCGAGGGCCCGCCGCCGCCGGAGCCGGCCCCCGTCGCGGCTCCGGCCCCCGTCGCGGCTCCGGCCCCCGTCGCGGTCCCGGCCGCCCCGCCGCACGCCGGCGCCCCGGTCAGCGGCCCGCACCCGGGTCAGCCGGGCGGGTACCCCGGTCACGGCGGCCCGTACCCCGGGCCGCCGGTCGGGCAGTCCGGCCCGGCCGGCCCCTACCCGTCGGGCCCGGGGCCGCACCCGGTGCGGCCGGTGGGCGGGCCCGGGCAGCCGTCGGTACCTCCGCCGGGCTGGCCCTACCCGACCTGGCCGGCGCGGCCGCCCGAGCCGCGCCCACACGGGCTGCCGCTCGCCTCGTACGGTGCCCGGCTGGCCGCGCGGCTGATCGATGTCGGCATGCTCGTCCTGCTCAACACGGCGATCAACGGCTGGTTCATCTGGCGCTTCTTCGTCGAGTGGTCCGCGCCGTGGCAGGAGTACTGGCGCCGGGTCAGCACCGGGGACCTCAGCAACGAGCCGCTGCCGCCCCCCGGCGAGCAGTTCGGCGGGCTGCTCCTCGCCGTCCTGCTGATCGCCACCGCGCTCTGGTTCGCCTACGAGGTGCCGTCGATGGCCGCCCGGGGGCAGACCTTCGGCAAGCGGCTGATGGGCGTCCGCGCGCTGCCCGTGGAGGCGGACCAGCCGCTCGGCTTCGGCCGGGCCACCCGCCGGTGGAGCACCCTCGGCATGCCGACCCTGTTCTGGGCCTGCTGCGGCTTCGGGCTGCTGCTCCAGTTCCTCGACGCCGTCTCGGCGCTCTTCGACCAGCCGCTGCGCCAGGCGCTGCACGACAAGCGGGCGCAGACCGTGGTCGTCCAGCTCTCCGGCGCCCGGCCCGAATCCGGTACCACCCCGCGCGACCGCGCCAACCCCCCGGGAGACACCCCATGAGCGACACCGGACGTCACCAGCCTGCGCTGCGGCTGACCCGCGCCGACCTGGACGCGCTGCCCAACTACGTGCCCGGGCGCAGCCCCGCGGACCTGGCCCGCGAGCTGGGCCTGCCGGAGGCGATCAAGCTGGCCAGCAACGAGGTGCCCTACGGCCCGCTGCCCGGTGTGGTGGAGGCGGTGGCCGAGGCGGTGGCCGGCTCGCACCGCTACCCGGACATGGGCGTGGTGGCGCTGCGCCAGGCCCTCGCCGAGCGGTACGGCGTGGACGCCGACCGGATCGCCACCGGCTGCGGCTCGGTGGCGCTGGCCGAGCACCTGGTCCGGGCCACCTGCCTGCCCGGCGACGAGCTGCTCTACTCGTGGCGGTCGTTCGAGGCGTACCCGATCATCGCGGCGACCAGCGGCGCGACGAGCGTGCGGGTGCCGAACGACGCGGGCCACGGTCACGACCTGGCCTCGATGGCGGCGGCGGTGACCGACCGGACCCGGATGATCCTGGTCTGCAACCCGAACAACCCCACCGGTACGGCGGTCCGCAAGGCCGAGCTGGACCGCTTCCTCGACGCGGTGCCGGACGACGTGCTGGTGGTGATCGACGAGGCGTACCGGGAGTTCGTCACCGACCCGGAGGTGCCGGACGGCCTCGGCTACCTGGACCGGCCGAACGTGGCGGTGCTGCGCACGCTCTCCAAGGCGTGGGGCCTGGCCGGGCTGCGGATCGGCTGGCTGGTGGCCGCGCCGACCGTGGCCGCCGCCGTGCGCAAGGTGGTCACGCCCTTCTCCACCAGCATGGCGGCCCAGGCCGGCGCGCTCGCCGCGCTGGCCCAGGCGGACGAGGTCGAGCGCCGCTGCGCGCTGGTCGTCGCCGAGCGGGACCGGGTCACCGAGGCGGTCCGCAAGTTCGTCCCGGACGTGCCGGCCAGCCAGGCCAACTTCGTCTGGCTGCCGCTGGGCGACCGGGCGGTGGACTTCGGCAAGGCGTGCGAGACCCGTGGGGTGATCGTCCGGCCGTTCCCGGGCGACGGCGTACGGGTCACCATCGGCACCCCGACCGAGAACGACGCCTTCCTGGCCGCCGCCGAGGTGGCCCTGGCCTGAGCGGCGTGAGCCGGGGCCGGTCCGTCAACCCCATAACGGACCGGCCCCGGGGCCTTCACCCGGGCACTGGTCACGGCGGCGGTAAGGGTAAGAAGTGGCTTCCCGCTGGGACGGACACTAGGCCACAGACACGTCGTTACGGCATGAAAGCAGACAAATCGCTCATCCGGCGGCGGAGTGCGTGATGGTTTCCCGGTAGGTGCCCGCCACGACGCCGGCCCGGATTGTCGAACGGGTGACCCGCTCACGTCGCGGCCAGCAGCACCGGCTCGGCGGTGAGGAAATACCCCTGGTCGTCATCGCCGGGGCCGGCCCGCTCGCGCAGCCGCTCCACCGCGAGGTAGCCGCTCGCGGCGTACGCCCGGCCGGGCACCCAGCCCAGCCCGTCCTGACCGACGTTCAGCACGAACCGGGACCGTTCCGCGCCGGTGGCCGGATCGATCGTGACCAGGTCACGCCCCTCGGTCAGCAGGTGCACCCGCCCGGGCTCGACCGCCAGGATGCGCGCCGCGCCCAGGTCGGCTCGACGCCACCGCTGCGCCCCGCCCCGCGCCGACCGGCCGGTCACCCCACCCGACGTGCCGACCACCCACTCGCCGTCCAACTCGGTGTCCGCGCCGTCCAGCGCGGGCGCGGCCACCGGCTCACCCGGGCCGACCAGCCAGCCCCGGCCGGTGCCGTCACCGGGCCCCCCGGTACGCAGCCCTCGGCAGCCGGAGTGCCCGCTGCGGCAGCCGACCAGGGTGACCACCAGCGCGCCGGAGGTGTCCGGTGGCCGCCAGCGGGTGCGGACCGCCCCGGTCGCCGCGTCCCGGAACTCGACCGTCGCCGGCCCGGCGCAGCCGTCCACCCCGACCAGGTCACCGCCGGCCGTGGTGCCCACGTCGGTGCGGCAGCCGTGCCGCAGGTCCGCCTGCCAGAGCCGGCGGCCGTCGCCCAGCGCGTACCCGCCGATCCCGCTGGGACCGGCCGCCACCAGCACCGTCCGGGCGCCGGAACCCCCGGCGACGTGCAGCCCGACCGGATCCCAGACCGTGCCGGCGTAGGTGCGCCGGGGTGCCGGCACCGGCCCCGGCGCCGGCCCGTCCGCCCGCCAGGCCACCCGGCCGGTACGCGCGTCCAGCGCCACGAGCCGCCCGTCGGACCAGCGGCTGACCACCGTCGTCCCGTCGGCCAGCACCCCGTCGAGCCGGGCCGGCCAGCGCCGGTACGACCAGAACGGGGTGACCCGGTGCCGGCCGCTCGCCGGCTGGTCGGCGTACACCTGGCGGGCGCTGGCGTAGACGCGGAGCCGGCCGTCGACGACGAGCGGCGCCACCGGCAGCCGGCCCACCACGCCGACCGGCGGGGTGGCCGCCGGCGGATAGGCCGCCCGGGCCACGGTGCTGACCTCGGCGGGCGCCAGCACCCGGTGGACCACGGCGGCGGCCGCCGCGACGGCGAGCACCGCCACGAGCGCCACCACGCTCCGCCGCCCCCGGGCCTTCCCCATGCCGCACCTCCGCCCGGCACCCTACCCAGCCGCGACCCCGGCTCCCCGCGCAGCGCCGAACGCGCTGGACAGGTTCCGGGTCGCCGACGCGGCGCCGGACGGGGCGGCCGCGGGCGGTGGGGTGACCGGGTCGCTCAGGCGGCCTCGGCGGACCGCTGCGGGCGCACGGCCCGGGCCAGGTCGGCGAGATCACGCCGGAGGGCACCCTCGACCGCCCGGGCGGCCAGGCCGCCGAGGATCAGGGCGAGCACCCGACCGTACGGGGCGGTCGGGGCCGCCTCCTGCTCGACGGTGACCTCGGTGCAGCCACGCCGGCGCCGCTCGACGGTCCGCAGCGTCCAGGTGATCCGGTAGTCCGCCCCGGTGCCCCGCGAGGTGAGCACCAGCCGGGTCGGGGCGACCGCCTCGACCGCCACGAACTCCTCCGGCTCCGCCGCGCCGTCGGGCCGCGCCCGGGTCTCGCACCAGACGGTGCCCGGGCCGAACTCCCCCGGGGTGAGCACCTCGACCGAACCGACCGCGGAGAGCCAGCCGGCCCGCGCGGGCAGGTCGGTGAGCAGCCGCCACACGTCGACGTCCTGGGCTTCGATGAATTCGCTGACCGTCACCGTCGACATGGCACCTCCCGTGTCGTCCACGGTACGGGGCGTGAACGGGAAACGGGGCGCGTTGCGGTGACAATTCCACCGCCGGTGCCCCGCGCGGGGCACCGGGGTGTACGGAGCCGGGGGTCAGCGGTCGAATGCGCCGGCCCGGATCGCGGCGACGAACGCGGTCCAGCCCGGTGGGCTCACCGCGAGCGCGGGACCGGCCTGGTCCTTCGAGTCGCGTACCCCCACCACACCGTGCGCGGCCACCACGTTGGTGGCCACCTCGACGCAGAGGCCCTGGTCGTTGGAGCGACTGCTGGTACGCCAGACGGCGCCGGTCAGCTCGGTCATCCTCGTTCCCTCCTCGTTCCGCTCGGGCACGCCCGGGGCGCAGTGCCCCGGGCGTGCGGAATCCGCGTCGATCAACGGGGCACACGCGGCCGCTGATCGCACAGCGGGTGCGACCGGGGAACGGGCGGACGGAAGGGCGACTCAGCGGGCCGGCAGGATGGTCCCGGTGACCTCGCCGAGGGCGATCGTGGTGCCGTCAGGGCCGGGGGCGGTGGCGGTGATGGTGACCGTGTCGCCGTCCTCCAGGAAGGTCCGGGTGGTGCCGTCGGCGAACGTGACCGGCTCGCTGCCGCCCCAGGTCAGCTCCAGGAACGAGCCGACCTGGCCGCGCTCGGGACCGGAGACGGTGCCGGAGGCGTACAGGTCCCCGGTCCGCAGCGACGCGCCGTTGACGGTGAGGTGGGCGAGCTGTTGGGCCGGCGTCCAGTACATGGTGGCGAAGGGCGGCTCGGCGACCCGCTCGCCGTTCCACTGCACCGCGAGGGACAGGTCGAGCCCGAGGTGTGGGCTGTCGCGCAGGTAGTCCTGGACCGGCGGGTCCTGGTTGGGGGCGGGCACGAAGGCGTCGGCGAGCGCCTCCAGCGGGGTGACCCAGGCCGACACGCTGGTGGTGAAGGACTTGCCGAGGAACGGCCCGAGCGGCTGGTACTCCCAGGCCTGGATGTCCCGGGCGGACCAGTCGTTGACCAGCACCACGCCGAAGACGTGGTCGGCGAAGTCCGCGACCGGGACGCGGTCACCGAGCCGGCTCGGCACCCCGACCACGAAACCCACCTCGGCCTCGATGTCCAGCCGGACCGAGGCCCCGGTGATCGGGCCCTGGGCGGTCGCCCGCTGGCCGGTCGGGCGGACCACCGGGGTACCGGAGACCACCACCGTGCCGGCGCGACCGTGGTAGCCGATCGGCACGTGCTTCCAGTTCGGCAGCAGCGCCGCCTGACCGGGACGGAAGATCTGCCCGACGTTCGAGGCGTGGTGCTCGGAGGAGTAGAAGTCGACGTAGTCGGCCACCTCGACCGGCAGCAGCAGCTCCACGGCGCGCAGCGGGATCAGCAACGGCTCGACCGCCGCCCGGTGCGCCGGGTCGGTGAGCAGCTCGGTGAGCCGCTGCCGGACGGCGGTCCACTGCGGACGGCCGAGCGCCATGAAGTCGTTGAGGCTGGGCCGGCCCAGCGCACCGGCGGCCAGCACCAGGCCGGCCGCCTCCGCGCCGGCCAGGTCCAGCACGAAGTCGCCGATCCGTACGCCGATCCGCGGCTCGCGGTCGCCGTGCCGGAACACCCCGTACGGCAGGTTGGTCACCCCGTACGGCGAGCCGTCCGCACCCGTCACCCAGCTCATGCCGTCACTCCGCTCCGCTCCGTGCCGCCATGAGGCACCATCGCACTGAACCTCCCGATTCGCTCGCTGCGCTCGCTCATTCCTCGAAGCCCCCGTTCACCAGCCCCAGCCGGATCAGATCGGTCAGTGGTTCGGAGATGCTGCACGAGCCGTACCCGACCCAGAGCGGGCGCTCGTCGTCGCGGTGCGCCCGGACCCGCTCGACCACCCGCACCGCGTCGGTGGCGGCGAGCAGCTCGGCGACCTCGTCCACCTCCGCGCCCCCGGCGGCGGCCAGCGTCGCGGCCAGCACGTTGACGAAACCGTGGTGGGTGAAGCCGGTCTCCGGGTCGCGGTGGCGGATCGCGTGGTGCAGCCCGGCGGTCAGCTTGAACGGCAGCTCCCGGTCCCGGCAGGCACAGATCACCGCGGCCAGCTCGACCGGGGTCGGGAACAGCTCGGCGGCCAGCCCGCCGGTGCGGAACTTGGCGGCGATGGGCAGCCCGCCGGCCCGCGCGTCGGCGACCGTGTCCAGCGCACCCATCAGCCCGAAGGTCAGCGGGATCTCGGCGTAGACGGCCGTGCCACCCCGCTGCTCGGCGAGCTTGACCAGCTCGGCCAGGCCGGGCTGCGGGTCCTCGCCGCGCTTGGCGACCGGCGCCTCGACCTGCCGGGCGGTCACCCCGTCGGGGGCCAGGAAGGACAGCGCGACGGGCAGCCGCTCCACGCCGGTGTCGCCGATCAGGCCGATCACGAAGCCCTCGGCGGGGTCGACCAGGCCGCTCAGCTCGCCGGCCTCGATCATCGAGGCGGGCAGCAGCAGCGGGCCGACCAGGTCGGCGTACCAGGCGGCGCGGTGCCGGCGGTGGTCGATCACCGCGTCCGGCGGCGCGGCGCTGCCGGGCGGAAAGACCGCGGCGTCATCCACCAGGCCGGCGAGGAGGCGGGGCACCTGCGTTGACACGAGACAAGAATCTACGGGACGCTACAAGGAACGGACAACAGCGTCCGATTATCGGACGCCATCGGCCGGAGAACGGGACATATCGGGAGGCGAGATGCCGTACTACCGCAGCATCGGTGACGTGCCCCGCAAGCGGCACACCCAGTTCCGCCAGCCCGACGGCCGCCTCTACGCGGAAGAGCTGGTCGGTCAGGAGGGCTTCTCCTCCGACTCGTCGCTGCTCTACCACCGGCACGCGCCGACCGCGATCGTGGCCGCCGAGGAGTTCACCCCGCCCGCGGTCACCCGGGCGCCCAACCTGCCGCTGAAGCCGCGCCACCTGCGCACCCACAAGCTCGACGCGGCCGGCGCCGACCCGGTGCTCGGCCGGCAGTACCTGCTCGCCAACGACGACGTCCGGATCGCGTACGTGCTGGCCGACCGGCCCTCCCCGCTGTTCCGGGACGCCACCGGCGACCACTGCCTCTACCTCGAGTCGGGCTCGCTGCGGGTCGAGTCGCCGTTCGGGGTGCTGGAGGCGGTGGCCGGCGACTACGTCATCATCCCGACCTCCACCATCCACCGCCTGGTACCCACCGGCGACCAGCCGACCCGGCTGCTCGCCATCGAGGCGGCCGGGCACGTCGGGCCGCCCAAGCGCTACCTCTCCGTGCGCGGGCAGTTCCTGGAGCACTCGCCGTACTGCGAGCGCGACGTCCGGGGGCCGGACGAGCCGCTGCTGGTCGACGGGGAGGACGTCGAGGTGCTGGTCCGGCACCGCCGCGGGTGGACCCGCTACACGTACGCGAACCACCCGTTCGACGTGGTCGGCTGGGACGGGCACCTGTACCCGTGGGCGTTCTCCATCCACGACTTCGAGCCGATCACCGGCCGGATCCACCAGCCGCCGCCGGTGCACCAGACCTTTCAGGGCCCGAACTTCGTCATCTGCTCGTTCGTGCCGCGCAAGGTGGACTACCACCCGGACGCCATCCCGGTGCCGTACAACCACCACAACGTCGACTCCGACGAGATGCTCTTCTACACCGGCGGCAACTACGAGGCCCGGCGCGGCTCCGGCATCGAGCAGGGCTCGATCTCGCTGCACCCGTCCGGCTTCACCCACGGCCCCCAGCCCGGGGCGGCGGAGCGGGCGATCGGGGTGGACTTCTTCGACGAACTGGCGGTCATGGTGGACACCTTCCGCCCGCTGGACCTCTGCGCCGCCGCCACCGCCTGCGAGGACGACGGGTACGCCTGGACCTGGGCGCGCCGCGGCTGACGTACCGAGAGAAAGAGGGCCGCGTCCGGTCGGACGCGGCCCTCTCCCCTCCTCGATCAGAACGTCGAGGCGTCGATGACGAAGCGGTAGCGCACGTCCGAGGCGAGCACCCGCTCGTACGCCTCGTTGATCTGCTCGGCCCGGATGACCTCGATCTCGGCGCCGAGCCCGTGCTCGGCGCAGAAGTCGAGCATCTCCTGCGTCTCGGCGATGCCGCCGATCATCGAGCCGGCGAACGACCGCCGGGCCGGGATGAGCGAGAACGCCCGCACCGACAGCGGCTCCTCCGGCGCGCCGACGTTGACCAGCGTCCCGTCCACCGCGAGCAGCCCCAGGTACGCGTCCAGGTCGATCTTCGCGCTGACCGTGTTCAGGATGACGTCGAAGGAGTCCGCCAGCTTGGCGAAGGTCTCCTCGTCCCCGGTGGCGTAGTAGTGGTCGGCGCCGAGCCGCAGCCCGTCCTCCTGCTTCTTCAGCGACTGGGACAGCACGGTCACCTCGGCGCCCATGGCGTGCGCCAGCTTGACGGCCATGTGGCCGAGCCCGCCGAGGCCGATGACCGCCACCCGGCTGCCCGGGCCCACGCCCCAGTGCCGCAGCGGCGAGTACGTGGTGATGCCCGCGCAGAGCAGCGGCGCCGCCACGTCCAGCGCGAGACCGTCCGGGATCCGCAGCACGAAGTCCTCGGTGACCACGATGGCCTGGGCATAGCCGCCCTGGGTCGGCCGGCCGTCCCGGTCCACCGCCCCGTACGTGCCGACGTTGCCGTTGAGGCAGTACTGCTCCAGGCCCTTGCGGCAGTTGTCGCACTCGCGGCAGGAGTCGACCATGCAGCCGACGCCGACCCGGTCGCCGGCGGCGAACTTCGTCACCTCGGCGCCGACCTCCCGGACCACGCCCGCGATCTCGTGGCCGACCACGATCGGATAGTTGGTGGCGCCCCACTCGCTGCGCGCGGTGTGGATGTCGGAATGGCAGATGCCGGAGAACGTGATGTCGATGAGCACGTCGTGCGGCCCGAGGTCGCGCCGCTCGATCGTGGTCGGGGTGAGTGGTCCGGTCGCGGACGTCGCCGCGTAGGCGTTGACGGTGAGCACAGTTCTCCGCTTCCTGCAGACGTACGGGATCATGCGTGGCTCGCGGCGCCACCCGCCCGCACCGGCGGGCGCCCAGGACAAGCCAACGCTTCGACCATTCCTACCCCCGCGCCGCCCCCACCCACACGTAGCCAGGCTCACCCCTGCGACCGGGAATAACCACGTCAGCGCCGGACCAACACGGCGAACGACGCGACCATCGCCGCGATCACCGACGCCACCAGCGGCCACGGCCCGCCGACCAGTGCGTAGAGCAGCAGCAACGCCGGGGCGGCGGCCGTCGCGTACAGCGCCACGGCCAGGCTCCGGTCGGACCGGACCAGCCCCGGCAGGACCGTCCCGAGCAGGTCGGGCAGCCGGGCCGCGTACCGCCAGCCGAGCAGCGCCCCGCCGAACGCGGCCACCCCGGCGAGGATCCGGGACGGTCCGGGCGCCGCCGGGGCCAGGAAGGCGACCAGCACCGTGGCCACCAGCGACCAGCCGGCGGCGTGGAGCACCATCCGGCGCAGTCCGTCGCCGATCGTCCGGCGGGCGTCGCCGCGCGCCGGGTCCATGGCGGCCGCCTCGGTCAGGTGCTCCAGGGCCTCGGCGTAGCGCCGCTGATCCAGCCGGATCACCCCCAGGTCGTGGCGCGCCTCGGCCAGCTGCGGGTCCAGCCGCAGCGCCTCCCGGTAGGCCCGCTCGGCCAGGTCGAACAGCGCCAACCGGGCGGCCACCAGGCCGAGCACCAGGTGCGCCTGCGGCTCCTCCGGCAGCAGCTCGACCCCCCGCCAGGCGGCGTCCAGCGCCTGCTGGCCGTTGCGCGCGCCGGACAGGATCGCGGCGGCGCTGCGCTGGGCGTACGGGTCGGTCGGGCCGAGCGCCAGGATCTGGTCGGCGGTGGCCGCGGCCTCCTTCCACCGCTCCAGGTCGGCCAGCGCGAAGCCCCGTGCCACCAGCGCGGGTACGGCGTCCGGGGCGACCGCCAGGGCCGCCTCGGCGGCGTCCAGCGCCTCGGCCGCCCGGTCGCCGGCGAGGTGCATCCGGGCCAGCATGGTCAGCGCGTCGGCGTGGCCCGGCTCGGCGGCGATCAGGAAGCTGAGCTCGCCGATCGCCTCGTCGTACCGGCCCAGCTCGGCGAGGAGCCGGGCGCGCTGGAGGTAGCCGTCGGCGGCGGACTGGTCGGGGGCGGCGTCACTCGACATCCCGGCGAGCGTAGCCGCCCGCCCGCGCCCGCGCCGGGCGGCGCCGCCGGGGCGGCACCGGCCGCACGCACCGTCCGCCGGTCAGGCGCGCTGGCCGGCGGACCCGGCCGCGCGTTCAGGCGCTGTGGCAGACGGACCCGGCCGCCGAGTTGCCGCACGTGCCCAGGCTGCACCAGCGACGCAGCCCGCCGTCGTCCAGGAAGAGCCAACCGCACCGCTCGTCGGCGCAGACCCGGAGGGCGAGCCGGCGCGGGTCGGCGAGCAGTTGGGCGGCGGACCACGCGACGGCGTGCAGGGGCGTCCGGAGCCCGGCGGTGAGTTCCGGCCACCAGTGCCCCCGGCCGTCGGTCTCGCGCCGGAACACCAGCACCTTGGCGGCGGCCTCCGCGTACCGGGCGACCACGTCGAAGGCCGGGCGGTCGTCCGGGTCGACGAGACAGTCGTGCAGCGCGCTCCGCAGCCGGCGGGCCTCGGCGAGCACCTCCGCGGCCCGGCCGGGGTCCCGCCGGTCCAGGTGGATCAGCCGGCTGACCGAGACGTCGTCGAGGAGACCGGCGTGCCCGGCCCAGACCGCCAGGGTGCGGTAGCCGCGCAGCCACTCCGAGCCGGGCAGCGGCGGCTCCTGCCCCCAGCCGGCGAAGGTGTTGCAGAAGTCCAGCGCCGGATGTCCGCCGACGCTCCACGGCAGGCTCTCGTCGCGCACCCGCACCTCGTACACCGGCCGCCCGGGACGGTCCAGCCGGTGATCGCCGCGCAGGATCCGGCGGTGCACCTCGCGCAGCCGCGGCCCCGGTTCGACGCCCAGCTCGTCCACCAGCACCCGCCGGGTCGTCCGGTACAGGCGCAGCGCGTCGGCCTGCCGGGCACCCTGGTACAGCGCGGTCATCAGCACGCCGACGAGTTGCTCCCGGGTCGGGTACGCGGCGGCCAACGGCATCAGCTCGGTGATCGCCTGGGCGTGCTGGCCGAGCGCGAGCCGCGCCTCGGCGCGCAGCTCGACGGCGACCAGCCGCAGCTCCTCGACGGCGCCGTGCAGTCGGTCCCGCAGCTCGCCGTCGGCCGCGTCGGCCAGCAGCGGCCCACGCCAGAGCGCCAGCCCCCGGTCGAGCAGCCGCACCCGCTCGGCGGGATCGGCGGCCGCCCCGGCCCGCCGGACCAGCTCGCCGAACTCGTCGACGTCGACGCGGTGGCCGTCCGCCTCCACGAGGTAACCCTCGCCCCGGGTGCTGATCCGCACCCCGTACGGCGACAGCGACCCCCGCAGCCGGCCGATGTACGTCTGCACGGTGCCCCGGGCCGAAGCCGGCGGCCGGTCGGGCCAGAGCAGGTCGATCAGGCGTTCGGTGTCCACCACCCGTCCCGCGTCGAGCAGCAGCACCCCGAGCAGGCAGCGCTCCTGCCGCCGGCTGCCCACCTCGACCGGTTGCCCCTCGTGGCGTGCCTCGAAGGGTCCAAGTAGTCGGAAGTCCATACGGAAAGGACCGGCTGGCCCGGCGGGCGGGTTGTCAGGCGGCGGTGAGCGGTTGGTGGGTGACCGGTGCCCGGCGGCCCGTCCGGCCGCGTAGGGCGCCGCTGCACCCGTTCCGCGGTGGTGAGCCCGTGGTGAGCCGGGCCGCGCATCCTGGTCCGGCCCTGAACCCCGTACGGATGGAGTGATCATGCGAATCAGGATGAAGGTGGCGCTGGCGTCGGCGGTCGCGCTGATCGGCGCGGCCCTGCCGGGTACGGCGTCCGCCGCGACCGTCGACAGCGCCCCGGGCGCCTGGGAGCCGGCCCCGCAGGAGGCGTTCGAGCTGCCCGCCGGGGCCCGGTGCGAATTCGCGGTGCGGGTCGAGCCGATCGTCGACGAGGTACGGAAGCTGACCCTGGCGACCTACCCGGACGGCTCGCCGAAGCGGGAGTTGTACACCGGCGCCCTGATCGACCGGGTGACCAATCTGGAGACCGGCGCCACCTCCACGGCGGACGCGAGCGGCACCTCGCTGGTGGTCTACGGCACCGACGGGTCGATGACCTGGTACGTGACCGGTCCGGTGCTGCTCGGCTTTCGGGAGAACGCGGGCTCGCTGCCGAAGGGGCTGTGGATCGTCGACGGCCAGTTCGTGGTGCAGTTCGATCCCAGCTTCGCGAAGACCATCACGATGCTGCACGGCACGACCCACAACGTCTGCACCGACGTGGACTGAGCCGGCGGATCCGGTCCCGGGCCCGGCCGGCACGATGCGCCGGAGCCCGGGGCCGGCCGGCCCTGGCGAGCGGCCGCCCGGCTCAGTCGGCCGGGGCCTCGTACACCAGGGCCACCGCGATGCCGGTCAGCCCTTCGCCGCGCCCGGGGAAGCCGAGCCCGTCGGTGGTGGCGGCGGCGACCGTGACCGGGGCGCCGACCGCGGCGGAGAGCACCCGCTGCGCCTCCCCCCGGCGTGGGCCGATCTTGGGGCGGTTGCCGATCACCTGCACCGACACGTTGCCGATCCGGAAGCCGGCGGCCCGGACCCGCCGGGCGCTCTCGGTGAGCAGCGCCACTCCCGAGGCGCCGGCCCACTCGGGCTGGTCCACGCCGAAGTTCGCGCCCAGGTCGCCGAGGTCGGCCGCAGCGAGCAGCGCGTTGCAGGCGGCATGCGCCACCACGTCGGCGTCCGAGTGGCCGGCCAGGCCGTCCTGGCCCGGCCAGTGCAGGCCGGCGACCCAGCAGGGCCGGCCGGGCGCGAAGGCGTGCACGTCGGTGCCGATGGCCACCCGAGGGACGATCATGAGCCGAGGGTACGCGTCAGGCCACGGCCGCCAGCAGGTACTCGGCCAGCGCCAGGTCGAACGGCCGGGTGATCTTGAGGGCCAGCTCGGACCCGGGTACGCAGAACACCGGCACACCCTGCTTCTCGACCAGGCCGGCGTCGTCGGTCAGCGGGTCACCGGCCGCCTCGTGCGCGGCGGCCAGCACCGACCGGCGGAAGCCCTGCGGGGTCTGCACCGCGCGGAGGGCGGACCGGTCGACCGTGCCGAGGACCCGCTCGCCGGTGTCGACCTCCTTGATCGTGTCGACCACCGGCAGGACCGGGATCACCGCGTCGTGGCCGGCGCGGACCGCCGCGGCCACCGACTCGACGAGTGCGGGCGGGGTGAGCGCCCGGGCGGCGTCGTGCACCAGGACGATCTGCGGCCCGGCCGGGACGGCGGCCAGCGCGGCGGCCACCGACGCCTGCCGTTCGGCGCCCCCGGGGACCACGGTCACCGGGGCCACCGGGGCGAGCAGCGCCCGCACCGCCTCGACGTCGGCCGCCGGGGCGGCCACCACGATGGTGTGCACCGAGGCGGCCGCCGCGACCCGGCGTACCGCGTGCACCAGCAGTGGTTCGCCGGCGAGCGGCCGGAGCGCCTTCGGAGCGCCGGGGCCGAGGCGTACCCCGGCACCGGCCGCAGGAACAAGGACCGCGACGTCACCGCGCGGGTTGAGCTGCGCGGTCACGTCGCGGTCCTCGGATTTCTTTGCTACGGGTCGGGTACGACGATGCGGTGGAACTCAGGCCTCGGTCAGTACCTTGTCGAGCAGCGTCTCCGCCTCGTCCTTGGTGCTCTTCTCGGCCAGCGCGACCTCGCCGACGAGAATGTCGCGGGCCTTGGCGAGCATGCGCTTCTCACCCGCGGACAGGCCCCGCTCCCGCTCCCGGCGCCACAGGTCGCGGACGACCTCGGCGACCTTCAGCGGGTTGCCCGAGGCCAGCTTCTCCAGATTCGCCTTGTAACGCCGCGACCAGTTGGTCGGCTCCTCGGTGTGCGGTGCACGGAGCACGTCGAAGACCTTGCCCAGGCCCTCTTCGCCGACCACCTCTCGCACACCCACGATCTCGGCGTTCTCGGCGGGCACCCGGACCGTCAGGTCACCCTGCGCGACCCTCAGGACGAGGTACTGCTTGGGCTCGCCCTTGATGACCCGAGTCTCGATTGCCTCGATGAGTGCGGCCCCGTGGTGGGGGTAAACAACGGTCTCGCCGACACTGAAAACCATAGGTTCGAAACCCCTTTCGCTGTGTCTAGGGTAACACGCTCAGGCACCGATGTCTCACCGCTGTCCTGACCGTTGGCGCAGCTCAGGGGCCCTGTGAGAGGTATTTCTTCAGCTTGACAGGCGGTCAAACCGATGGTTTCGACACGCTCCGTGACGATCGGATGACAACCCGGTACGAGTGATCGGAGCGTTGATATCTAGGGCGATGCGCTCCTTCCATGGTAGCCCTGGAATCCGACGTGCGCCCAGGTGTGGCGGTACGAGCGCCGGTGCGGGACGCTTGAGGCGGGCGCGACGTCCGCTCACGGAGACGGCTCCTGGGGGTCCGATGGGCATGCCTGACGCTGAAGGCCACGGGCCACCGGACGGGCTGCCCGACCTGCCACCGGAGTGGGGTCGGGTGGTCGTTCCCGACGACCCCTCGGCGCTCGCCGAGGAGGCCCGCCAGGTCCGCCGCGAACTGCGCCGCGAGCGCCGGAACTCCGGCGGGCGGCACGGCACCCCGCGACCGGCGGTCCGGCCGTTGCGGCTCCCGCTGCTGGCCCTGCTGATCTCGGTGCTGGTGACGCTGAGCGGGTTGGCCGCCGTGACCTGGCCCCGCTCCACCCGCTCCGGCAGCAGCCCCACCGTCGTCCCCTTCCCGAGCGCCACCCCCGGTCCGGTCGGGCCGGTGCCCGCGCTGGACCTGGTCGACGCCGGCAACTCCCCGGTGCCGCTGCGCGGCCTGCTGCCCGCCATGATCATCCTGATCGACGTCTGCGCCTGCCGGGAGCAGGTGAGCACCGCCGCGGCGACCGCGCCACGGGACGTCACCGTGATCACGGTGACCGAAGGGCGCAGCGCCGAGGCCCCACCGGCGCCCGGCGTACGACCCCTCGCCGACCCGGCCGGCGGCCTCCGGGCCTACCTGCACCTGGCCCCCCATCCGGGCACGGCCGCCGCCCTCCTGGTGGACCGGGACGGCACCGTGGTCCGGGTGGTGCCCGAGCTGGGACCGGTCGAGGACTACCGCGCCGACCTGGTCGGACTGGCCGGCTGAGCGGCGCTCAGGACACCGCCGCGAGCCGGGCGTCGAGGTCGACCTGGTCCCCGAGCGCGGCGAACCACACCAGCAGCGGACTGCTTCCCGTCTCCAGCACCACGACCTCGGGCGCACCGCCGCAGCTCACCGTGCGCTCCGACTCGGCCCCGGGCGCACCGGAGACCCCGACGACGACCGAGCCGGCGCCGGAGCAGCCGACCGTGAGCACCACCCGGTCCGCGTCCGACGCGTTCGTCTGGCGCCGCACCGGCGGGCCGCCCGGCAGCAGATGGGACCGTTCCCGCCACAGCACCTGCGAGTCGTCCAGCTGACGCACCGTGCCGTCGGGCGCCTGGTGGATCACCACCCGCTGGTCCGGATCCGCCTCCGGCCCCGGAAGCACCTGCCCGGTCCGGGTATCGATCGCCACCCGGACGCCGGGCTCGAGGAAGGCGGCCGGCGACCCGGTGGGCCCCAGATCGGCGCGGTCGACGGCCGGCGCCGCGGCCCGCCACCACCACGCACCGGCGACCAGCGCCGCCACCGTCAGCCCGGCCAGCAGCGCGCGCCGGATCCGCTCGTCAGGGGTCACCCGCAGAGCGTATCGACGCGGGGCGGCGGTCGCCGTCCCGTCAGGCGGTGCGCTCCAGCAGCGCCGCGTAGAGGGTGAGGCCCGGCCCGAAGGCGAGCATCACGACCCGCTCCGGCGGCGGCTGCGTCCGGCGCAGCCGGTCCAGGATCAGCAGCACCGTCGGGGACGAACAGTTGCCGTGCTCGTCCAGGGTGGCCCGGGACGCCGCCAACGCCGCCGGCGGCAGCGCCAGTTCCCGTTCGACCACATTGAGGATGCGCGGGCCGCCCGGGTGCACCGCCCAGCCGTCCACCTCGGCGAGGCTGCGGCCGTGCCGGGCCAGCAGGTCGTCGACCAGCGCCCGGACGTGCCGGGAGAGCACCTGCGGCACCTTCGGCGACAGCCCCATCCGGAAGCCGGCGTCGGTGACGTCCCAGGTCATGTGGTCCGCCGTGGAGGTGTCCGTGACCGAGGTGATCTCACGCAGCGCGTACCCCCGGCCGTCGGGGACGACCACGGCGGCGACCGCGGCGTCCGAGAAGAGCGCGTGCGAGACGATCTGCTGGGTGTCCACCCGGGACCCGGCCGGCTGGATGTGCAGGCTGGTCAGCTCCGCGCAGAGCAGCAGCGCCGGCCGGCCCCGGGCGGTCACGAAGTCGCTCGTCGCGCCCAACCCCGGCAGGGCCGCGTAGCACCCCATGTGGCCGACGAACATGCGCTGGGTGTCCGGGGCCATGCCCAGGTCCCGGGCGAGCAGGATGTCCAGCCCCGGGGTGGCGTACCCGGTGCACGAGCAGACCACGAAGAGCCCCACGTCGCCCGCGTCCAACCCGGCGGCGGTGAGCGCCCGGCCCACCGCCTCCTTGCCGAGCGGCAGCGCCTCGACCTGGTAGCGGCGCATCCGGCGCTCGGTGGGCCACTCCGAGACGTCCTCCAGCAGCGGGTTCACCGCCGCCTGCCGGCGGGACACCCCCGAGTTGGCGAAGATCCGCTCGGCCAGCGCCCGGGTCGTCCCGGAGAAGTGCTTCGAGAAAAAGCCCGCCCACAGCTCCTCCTGCCCGGCCGTCGGCGGTTGCGCCGTGCCCAGGCCCGCGATCACCGGCACCGCCATGTCCCCCACCTCTCGTCCCGTGTCCCCCACCGTCACCAACGAGCGCCCCCGCCCGAGGAGAGCGCCGGTCGCGGATCCGGCTCGCGTCGCGCGCTCAGCCGCCCCCGGCCACCGGACCCGCGCCCCGGCGCGCTCCCCCCGCTCACCAGCGCGGCGCCGAGCCGTCGCGGTCGGGGTCGCCGCCGAGCGCGGCGATGCCCAGCCAGTCGGCGCAGACGTCCGAGGTGGCCGGGTGCAGCGAACCGCAGCGGGCGTCCCGGTAGAGCCGCTCCAGTGGATGGCCCCGGCGGGTGGCCGAGGTGCCGGCGGCCTCCAGCATGGACGCGGCCACCTCGGCGGCGGTGGTGCCGGCGAGCAGCTTGGCCCGCCACACCCAGCGGTTGGTCTCCGCGTCGCCCGGCGTCTCGTCCACCCGGCGGGCCGCCTCGGCCACCACCAGCTCGGCCGCCGCCACCGCCGCGTCGGCGCGGCCGAGCCGGGCCCGGACCGCCGGCAGCCCGGCCAGGTTCCGGGCGTTCAGGTGCTCGGCGGCGGCGTCGATGGCCGCCCGGGCCACCCCGACGTAGACCGCGGCATAGCTGGCCACCAGCCAGTGCGGCATGAGCTGGGCGACCACCAGGGCCAACCCCTCCACCCCGCCGAGCAGCCGGTCGGTCGGCACGGTGACGTCCAGGTGCAGGTCGTGCGAGGCGGTGGCGCGCATGCCGAGCGAGTCCCAGGTGGGCTCGACGGTGATCCCCTGCCCCGCCGGCACCACGAACTGCGAGACCACCGACTGGTCGGTGGCGCTGCGGGCGGCCACCAGGTAGCCGTCCGGGTGCCCCGCGCCCGAGCAGAACGTCTTGCTGCCCTTGATGTGCCAGCCGCCCTCGACCGGCTCGTAGACCGTGCTCAGCTGGGACAACCGGGCGCCGGCGCCCCGCTCGCTCATGGCCACCGCGTACCAGGAGCCGTCGGCGGCCGCGCGGAGCAGGCGATCCCGCGCGGCCAGCGCCTCCGCCGGTACGCCCAGCGCCTCGGCCAGTTCCTCGGTGACCGCGCCCAGCGCCCCGGTCACCGAGGCGTGCATGTTGAACACCAGGGCGGTCGCGCCGTTGCCCCGGGCCAGCTCGGTGGCGACGGCGGCGTACTCGGCGAAAGTGGCGCCCAGGCCGCCCAGTTCCCGGGGCACCATGAGGCCGAAGAGCCCGGCCTCCCGCAGGTCGGCGAAGTCGTCGACCGGGAACGAGCCGTCCCGGTCGTGCTGCGCCGCCCGCGCGGCCAGTCGCGGCGCCAACCGGCGGGCCGCCTCCAGCGCGTGCACAGTCATGTAGCCCCCTTCTCGGCGTCCCAATACCCCGGGCGGCCCCGGCTACCCGTTCCGGACCCCACGGCCCTGATAGAGCACGGCCGTCGACCAGGTCGGCACGATCCGCGGCGACGTCCCGGTCGGACGGTCACCGGCACCGCGCAGCCGGCGCAGCAGCCAGGCCAGCGTGCCGCCGAACGCCGGCCGGATCCCGCGCAGCCGCAGCGTCACACCGTGCCGGGCGGCCTCGGCGGCCAGCGCCCGGGCGTCCACGAACAACCGTGGATCGTGGATGCCGCGCGGCACGGTGGGCAGCCGCTCACCGATCTCCACCGCGACCAGCCGGGCCAGCAGCGTGTCGTTGAGGGTGTCCAGCACCAGCAGGCCGCCCGGACGCAGCAGCCGGCACGCCTCGGCGACCACGCGGCGCCAGTCCGGCACGTGTTCGAGCAGCTCACCGGCGGAGACCACGTCGGCACAGCCGTCGGCGAGCGGCACCGCCGTGGCGTCGGCCCGGACCACCGTGACGCCGTGCGCCGCGGCCAGGTCGAGCGCGGACCGGGTCAGGTCGACCCCGACGTGCCGGTAGCCCTTGCCGGCCAGGTGCGGGGCGAGCAGGCCGGCGCCGCAACCGAGGTCGACCAGCAGCGCGTCCGGCCGGGACGCCGGGGGCACCAGCGCGGCGCGGGCCTGGGCCAGCCAGTGCAGCATGGCGAACGCGCCGTCCGGTCGCCACCACTCGCCAACCAGGTCGTCGTACTGCCGGGGATCGTTGCGTGGCAGGACGCGGGGCGGGGTGGACACCGGGGCCGCGTCTCGCATGCCACCGAGCGTGGCACGACTCCCGGGTAACGACCAGACTTCCCTTATGTCGTCGTCGGTGTTAGGGCTGGTCAGGGCGAGCCATCCGGAGCCCACTGTGGCGGTCACCGTGGTGGCCGGGCTGCTGGCCGCCGCGGTCGGGCACCGTCCGGCCGGGATCGTCGCGGTGCTGCTCACGGTGCTGGCCAGCCAGCTCGCCACGGGGTGGAGCAACGACCTGGTGGACGCCGACCGGGACGCCGCGGTGGGGCGTACCGACAAGCCGGTGCCCGCCGGCGCGGTGTCCCGGCGGGCCCTCGCCCTGGCCGTTCCGGTGGCGGTGGTGGCCACCGGCCTGATCGCGCTCACCACCACCGGGCCGGCGGCCTGGTGCGTCCTGCTCGGTCTCGCCTCGGCGCTGCTCTACAACCGGCCGCTCAAGTCGACGCCGGTCTCGGTGCTGCCGTACGCGGTCTCGTTCGGCTCGCTGCCGGCCTTCGTGGTGCTGGCGCTGCCCGGCGCCCCCGCCCCGCCGGTCTGGCTGGTGGCCGCCGCCGCCTGCCTCGGCGCCGGGGCGCACTTCGCCAACGTGCTGCCCGACCTGGCCGACGACGCCCGCACCGGGGTGCACGGGCTGCCCCACCGGCTCGGGCCGGCGGGCAGCCGGGCGGCCGCCGCCGGGCTGCTGCTCGCGGCCACCGTGATCCTCGTCGTCGGCCCGCCCGGGCCACCGTCCTGGCCCGGGCTGTCCGCGGTCGCGGCCGCCGTCGCGGTGCCGGCCCTCGGCTGGTACGCGGGTCGCCGCGCGGCCCGGGCCGGCGGCCGGCCGGTGGCCGCGTTCCGGTCCGTGCTGGTGGTTGCCCTGATCGACGTGGCCCTGCTGCTGGCCAGCGGCCGGGTGGTCTGACCGGCACCCGGGAAGGGTGGCATTACCGGGTCGGCGTGCGGCCCTCGATCAGCTCCAACTACCCTGGAGCGCGGTCTGCGCGGGTATGGCCACCCCGTGTCCGGCGTCCCGCCGGCTGGGGATCGTGACGAGGAGGACCGACGTGACGCGCTCGATCAGGGGTTCCCGGGGTGCGGCCCTGCTGCTGGCCGGTACGGCGGCGGCGAGCCTGCTGCTGTCCGGGTGTGGCGCCGGCCAGGTGGCCGAGACCGCCAACAAGATCCCGTCGGTGCAGGGCGTCAACGTCCAGACCCCCGACAACCTGTACAAGGTGCGCGGCCTGTACGTGCAGTTCCCGGGCACCAAGGGCTACGAGGCCGGCGCCAACGCGCCGCTCGACGTCGTGATCTACAACGACAGCCGGACCCCGGTGACGGTGACCGTCAGCACCGACGGCGCCCGCGACATCCAGCTCACCGGCGCGACGCCCGGCGGCGAGGGCGCGACCCCCACCGGCTCGCCGACCGAGCCGGCGTCCGCGTCGCCCACCGCCACCGACCCGAACGCGTCGCCGAGCCAGTCGCTCGGCACGACCGAGTCCCCCTCGGCCAGCCCCTCCGCGTCGCCGAGCGAGACGGCCCCGGCCGGCCGGCCCGCCCGGATCGAGATCCCGGCCCTCGGCTACGTCCAGCTGAACAGCGACAGCGACCAGTTCCTCCAGCTCGTCGGCCTGAACGACAAGCTGCTCACCGGCCAGCAGGTCGGCCTGACCTTCGACTTCGGCAACGGCAAGGTGATCAAGACCGCCGCCCCGATCGGCGTACCGCTGACCCCGAACGCGCCCGCCTCGCCGGTGGTCCACCCGCGCGAGGAGGCCGGCGAGCAGAGCGGGGTCGAGGGCGGCGGGCACGACTGACCCACCCCCGAGCATCCGACGGCGCCGTCGGTGTGGCCACCGCCACGCCGGCGGCGTCGCCGCTTCCGGATGGGCTTTCGTCGTACCGCCCGGTTAGCGTCCTGGGGTGAGCACCTCCCGAGCCACCTCCTCCCGCGCCACCGCCGCCACCGGCCGGAGCCGGGGCGCCGCCCGCGAGCCGCGCCCGGCCTACGAGTGCGACGCCTGCGGCCACCAGCCACCCAAGTGGGTCGGCCGCTGCCCGGAGTGCGGCGAGTGGGGCTCGGTGGTCGAGTGCACGGTCAGCGGCCCGGTGGTCTCCGGCCGGGTGGTCAGCTCCCGGCTGCCCGCCGAGCCGGCCCGGCCGATCGCCACCATCAGCGCGGCGCCCGCCCGGGCCCGGCCCACCGGGGTCAGCGAGCTCGACCGGGTGCTCGGCGGCGGCCTGGTGCCCGGTGCCGTGGTGCTGCTCGCCGGCGAGCCCGGGGTCGGCAAGTCCACCCTGCTGCTCGACGTGGCCCAGCAGTGGGCGGCGGGCGCCGGCAGCCCGTCGCTGGTGGTCAGCGGGGAGGAGTCGGTCAGCCAGGTGCGGCTGCGCGCCGAGCGGATGGGCACCCTGCACGACCAGCTCTACCTCGCCGCGGAGAGCGACCTGTCGGCGGTGCTCGGCCACCTCGACGCGGTCAAGCCCGGGCTGCTGGTGCTCGACTCCGTGCAGACCATCTCGACCACCGGCACCGAGGGCGTGCCGGGCGGGGTCACCCAGGTCCGCGCGGTCACCGCGGCGCTGGTCGCGGTCGCCAAGGAGCGGGGCATCGCCACCGTGCTGGTCGGCCACGTGACCAAGGACGGGCAGGTCGCCGGCCCCCGGGTGCTGGAGCACCTGGTCGACGTGGTGCTGCACTTCGAGGGCGACAAGCACTCGTCGTTGCGGATGGTGCGCGGCGTGAAGAACCGGTTCGGCGCGGCCGACGAGGTGGGCTGCTTCGAGATGCACGAGGGCGGCATCAGCAGCCTGGCCGACCCGTCCGGGCTGTTCCTCACCCGCTACTCGGAGCCCGTGCCGGGCACCTGCGTCACGGTGGCGATGGAGGGGCGGCGCGCCCTGGTCACCGAGGTGCAGGCGCTGATCGGCGCGACCGTGGCCGGGTCGCCCCGGCGTACGGTCTCCGGGCTGGACGGCGCCCGGCTGGCGATGGTGCTGGCGGTGCTCCAGCGGCGCACCGAGCGGCTGACCCTGCACGACCGTGAGGTCTTCGCGGCCACCGTGGGTGGCATCCGGGTGGTCGAGCCGGCCGCCGACCTGGCGGTGGCGCTGGCGGTCGCGTCCGGCGGGCTCAACCTGGCCATCGCCCCGCACCTGGTGGCGATCGGCGAGGTGGGGCTCACCGGCGAGGTGCGGCGGGTGGGCGCGGTGCCGCGACGGCTGGCCGAGGCGGCCCGGCTCGGTTTCCGGCTGGCCCTGGTGCCGCCCGGATGCGGCCCGGGCAGCAGCGGAGTGATGCCCGAGCAGATGCGCGTGATCGAGGTCACGGACGTGCGCGGGGCGCTCCAGGCCGCCGCCCGCGCGTCGGTGGAGTGACCCGAGATGAGCGTGCGGCGGGACCGCCGGGTCGATTCCGGACAGCGGGCGCAGCGGGTCGACGACCGCAGGAGCCGGACATCGTGACACATCACAGTAACCACGAGAGCACCCACCGCACGGCAGTCCGTAGACTGTGCCCGTGCCGATCGACCGCGATGCCACCAAGCCCGCCGCGACGACGCCGCACGCCCGCACCGCTGCCGTGGGCTCCGCCGCCCGTCCGATCAGCGTGAGCGTCACCGGCAGCATCGGCGGGGCCGGCGGCGACCCGCTGCGGGCCAACCTCGCCCTCATGGCGCCGGGCACCGCCCTGCGCGACGGCCTGGAGCGGATCCTGCGCGGACGCACCGGCGCGCTCATCGTCCTCGGCTACGACAAGGTGGTCGACTCGATCTGCACCGGCGGCTTCCCGATGGACGTGGAGTTCTCCGCGACCCGGGTCCGGGAGCTGTGCAAGATGGACGGCGCCGTGGTGCTCTCCAGCGACGGCACCCGGATCGTCCAGGCGGGCGTGCACCTGATGCCCGACCCGTCCATCCCCACCGAGGAGTCCGGCACCCGGCACCGCACCGCCGAGCGGGTGGCCCGGCAGACCGGCTACCCGGTGATCTCGGTGAGCCAGTCGATGCGGATCATCAGCCTCTACGTCAACGGCCAGCGGCACGTGCTGGACGACTCGGCGGCGATCCTGTCCCGGGCCAACCAGGCGCTGGCCACCCTGGAGCGCTACAAGCTGCGGCTGGACGAGGTCTCCGGCACGCTCTCCGCGCTGGAGATCGAGGATCTGGTCACCGTGCGGGACGCGGTGGCCGTGGTGCAGCGGCTGGAGATGGTCCGCCGGATCGCCGACGAGATCGCCGGGTACGTGGTCGAGCTGGGCACCGACGGCCGGCTGCTCGCCCTCCAGCTCGACGAGCTGATGGCCGGCGTGGACGCCGACCGCACCCTGGTCATCCGGGACTACCTCCCGGTCGGGCGCAAGTCGCGCACCCTCGACGAGGCGCTCGTGGAGCTGGACCTGCTCAGCGCCACCGAGCTGATCGACCTGGTCGCGGTCGCCAAGGCGATCGGCTACCCGTCCGCGTCGGACGCGCTGGACGCGGCGGTCAGCCCGCGCGGCTTCCGGCTGCTGGCCAAGGTGCCCCGGCTCCCCGCCGCCGTGGTGGACCGGCTGGTGGTGCACTTCGGCAGCCTCCAGCGGCTGCTCGGCGCGACGGTGGAGGACCTCCAGGCGGTGGAGGGGGTTGGCGACGCGCGGGCGCGCGGCGTCCGTGAGGGGCTGTCCCGGCTCGCCGAGGCGTCCATCCTCGAGCGCTACGTCTGAGCCACGCCGCGCCGGCGGCGGTCAGTTTGGTGATGGTCGCGCCGGCGGCGGTCAGTTGGTGATGGTGAGCCGCACCGGCTCGCTGAGCTTGGTGCCCACCCGCGCAAAGACGTGGTATGTGCCAACCTGCGCGTAATCGCCGTTGGCGACCCCGTTCGCGCACTTCGTGCTGTACTTGCCGTTCCAGTCCAGCTGGTAGGAGCGCTCGAAGTTCGGGGTGAACGACTGCACGTCGGAGCCCTTGCCGGTACCGCAGGTGTCCGAGGACCAGATCCGGTCCGCGCCGGCCTTGATGAACAACTCCTGGAGGTCGGCGCCGACGTCACGGCTGCAGGTCCGTTCGGAGACATTCTTGATCTTGAGGCGGAGGGTGACGAGCGCACCCCGCTGCGCGGAGGCGGGCACGGCCACCGCGGTCACCTTGATCTCCGAATCGGTGCAGGTCCCGTCGTCGACCACCGGGTTGACCGGCGCGCCGGCCCCGCCGTCGCCCGTCCCGGTGCCGCCGCCCGCCGGGCCACCCTGACCACCCTCCGAGCCGCCCGAGTTCCCACCCGAATCGCCCGCCGTCGGGGTCGCGGTCGGCGGGTTCCCGCTCTGCGGAGTCAGCACCGAGCCGGTCGGGTCCGGCTGCTGACCCTTCGCGGTCGGGCTCGTGGAGGCACCCGTGCCGGACGAGCCGGTTTTGCGCTCCGACCCGCTGCACGAGTAGAGCACCACGATCAGGAAGAGCAGTCCCGCTCCGAGTACGACGGCGCGACGCCGCCAGTACACGGCGGGAGGCAGGGGGCCGACCGTCAGACGCATGATGCGTTCACCGTAGCGGCGTACCGCGCGACGCGGGGGCGCGACGCGCCGAGCGGGACCACCCCCACCGCCCGGCACGGCCACAGTGGACACGCACGGTCACCGCGCGCCGTCGCCCGGCGGCGCACCGTCAAAGGTAGACCTTGCGCTGGTAGATGCCGTGCGCGCCGGCGACCCGGTCGAGGAAGAGCAGCCCCGCGCAGTGGTCGATCTCGTGCTGCAACGCCCGCGCCTCGAAACCGTCGGTCACCAGCCGGACCGGGTCACCGGTGCCCGGCAGCACGCCCTCCACCACCAGCCGGGTGGCCCGCTTCACGTCACCGGTCAGGTCCGGCACCGACATGCAGCCCTCCCGGCCGGCCTTCCAGCGGGTCGCCTCCACCACCGTGGCGTTGCAGAGCACGAAGGTGCCGTGCACGGTGACCGCCTTCGGATGCCCGGTCACGTCCACCGCGAACACCTGGGCGCTCACCCCGACCTGCGGCGCCGCCAGACCCACACAGCCGGGCGAGATCCGCATGGTGGCGACCAGGTCCGCGGCGAGCCGGACCACCTCCGCCGACATCGGATCCACGGCCGGGCCGGGCCGCCGGAGCACCGGGTCCGGGGCGGACACCACGGCGCGTACCTCGCCGGGCAGGCCCAGCGACTCGGGCGTCCAACCGCCCAGGCCGACGTACTCCTGCGCGGTCACAGCAGGTCCGTGTCCGCCGGCCGGAGGCTGACCCCCACGCCCAGCTCGGCAGCGGTACGAGCGAGCCGGCCGGCCACCTCGTCGGAGCTGCCCGGCGGCAACTCCACCTCGGCCACCACCACGTAGAGCGAGCCGGTCAGCCGGGTGCTCAGATCGGTGACGTTGCCACCCGCGTCGGCCAGCACCCGGGTCATCGCGGCCACGATGCCCATCCGGTCGGCGCCGTGCACCGCCAGCACGTACGGCTCGCCGGCCGACGCCGCCTGCCCGTCCGGGGTGACCACCCGTACGGTGGCCAGCAGCTGACCGTCGGCGGCGAGCGGGGCCAGCGCGGCCTCCACGTCGGCGGCGGCCGGGCCCACGCAGATCAGGGTCATCGCGAAGTGTCCCCGCAGCCGGGTCATCGTCGAGTCGGTGAGGTTGGCGCCCAACCGGGCCAGCACCTCGGCGACGTCGGCCACGATGCCCGGCCGGTCCCGGCCGATGACGGTGATCGCGAGCTCGTTCATCCGGACATTCTGCCCCGACCGCCCCGGCCGGCCACGCAGGCCCACCCCGGCCCGCCCATCCTGCGGGAAGCCGCCGCCCGGGCCGGCCAGTCATCCGAGCGGAGTGCCGTGCCGCCCCCGAGGCACCCATCGTGTTCCTGGTCCTCGTGCTCGGTCTGCATGCCGCCTCGGTCCTCGGCACCACCTCCTCGACCTCTACCGGCTCTGCGGGCTCAGCCGACCCAGGGCAACCGCCCCTGCTGGTTTCGCGCCTGTCGAGCTGAGTCGGATACGACATCAAGTCGGCTGTCGCGGTGTCTCGATCTGTCCGTGATGTCGCCTGACCGGCGAACGCGCCGGACCCGTTCGAGTCGAATACGACGTCAGCTCGACAGCGGCACAAGGCGACCTCCCCGGCCGCCCGTGACCGGCGCCGGGCCGGCCAGCCTGACGGACGGAAGGGCGGCCTGGTGAGTGGGGCGGCCCGTAGGAGGGGCGGCCCGGTAGAAGGGGCGGCCCGGTGAGAGAGGCGGCCCGGTGAGAGAGGCGGCCCGGTGAGAGAGGCGGCCTGGTGAGAGAGGCGGCCTGGTGGGAGGGCCCGCGCTGGCGGTCGGTCGGCCGTGGAATCATCGGCGGCGCGATGTCTGAGCCCACGTTCGCCACCCTGGTCAGCCGCTGGTTCGAGCGGAACGCCCGCGACCTGCCGTGGCGCGAGCCGGGCGTCGGCGCCTGGGCCATCCTGGTCAGCGAGGTCATGCTCCAGCAGACACCGGTGGCCCGGGTGCTGCCGGCCTGGTCGGCGTGGCTGTCCCGCTGGCCGACCCCGACAGCGCTGGCCGAGGACACCCCGGCCGAGGCGATCCGGATGTGGGGACGGCTCGGCTACCCCCGGCGGGCGCTCCGGCTGCGGGACTGCGCGGTGGCGATCGTGGAGCGGCACGGTGGCGAGGTGCCGGACCGGTTGGACCAGCTCCTGGCGCTGCCCGGCGTCGGCACGTACACGGCCCGGGCGGTGGCCGCGTTCGCGTACGGGCAGCGGCACCCGGTGGTGGACACCAACGTACGCCGGGTGGTGTGCCGGGCGATCGCCGGCGAGCCGGACGCCGGCCCGACCACCCGCCCCGCCGACCTGGTCGCCACCGAGGAGTTGCTGCCCATCGAGCCGGCCGCCGCGGCGCTGGCCAGCGCGGCGTTCATGGAACTCGGCGCGGTGGTCTGCACCGCCCGCGCGCCCCGCTGCGGGGTCTGCCCGGTCGAGTCGATCTGCGCCTGGCGCGCCTCCGGCCGGCCGGCGCCGACCGGCCCGACCCGCCGCCCCCAGCGCTACGCGGGCACCGACCGGCAGGTACGCGGTCTGCTGCTCGCCGTGCTGCGCGAGGCCACCGGACCGGTGCCGCACCAGCGGCTGGACCAGGTCTGGCACGACGACGTGCAGCGGGCCCGCGCCCTGACCGGGCTGGTCACCGACGGCCTGGTGGAACCGGTCGGCGAGGAGTCGTTCCGGCTGGCCGGCGACGGCCCACCGGTCCCGCTACCCCACCCCTGACCCACCCCGCCACTGCTTGATCCACTCCGGTTGCGGCAAAGTGTGCCATCCCCGTCCAGGGAAGCCACGAGTTGCCGCGACCAGGGCGAACCGACCCGGCCCAGCGGGGCAGCCAGGCCTCGGCGAGGCCGGCCAGCGGGCCAGCCGGGCCGACCCGGCCCAACGGGCGAGCCGGCCAGGCGGCGGGGCGAGGGCGGGGAAAAGGCGACGGCCCCGGTCGGCTTTCGCCGGCCGGGGCCGTCGCCCTCGATCAGTTGACCCGGGTCACGCCGCGTCGTCCGCGCCCGTGGCGGCGGTGCCGCCGAGGTCCGCCGGGACCGCGTCCGGCACGGCCACCGGCCGGTCGGCGCCCCGGAAGACGAGCTTGGACTTGTCGATGTTTTCGGGGTCGCCCTCGCAGTCCACCACCACGATCTGACCCGGGGTCAGCTCGTTGAAGAGGATCCGCTCGGACAGGTTGTCCTCGATGTCGCGCTGGATCGTGCGACGCAGCGGCCGCGCGCCCAGCACCGGGTCGAAGCCCTTCTTCGCCAGGTACTTCTTGGCGTTGTCGGTCAGCTCCAGGCCCATGTCCTTGTTCCGCAGCTGCGTCTCGATCCGCTGGATCATGATGTCCACGATCTGGAGGATCTCGTTCTCGCGCAGCTGGTGGAAGACGATGGTGTCGTCGATCCGGTTCAGGAACTCGGGCCGGAAGTGCTGCTTGAGCTCGTCGTTGACCTTCTGCTTCATCCGGTCGTAGTTGGACTCGGAGTCCTCAGAGGCCTGGAAGCCCAGCGACACCGCCTTGGCGACGTCCCGCGTGCCGAGGTTGGTGGTCAGGATGATGACCGTGTTCTTGAAGTCCACGATCCGGCCCTGGCCGTCGGTGAGCCGCCCGTCCTCCAGGATCTGGAGGAGCGTGTTGAACACGTCCGGGTGGGCCTTCTCGATCTCGTCGAAGAGCACCACCGAGAACGGCCGACGGCGCACCTTCTCGGTCAGCTGCCCGCCCTCGTCGTAGCCGACGTAGCCGGGAGGGGCACCTACCAGCCGGGAGACCGTGTAGCGGTCGTGGAACTCGGACATGTCCAGCTGGATGAGGGCGTCCTCGCTGCCGAACAGGAACTCGGCGAGCGCCTTGGAGAGCTCGGTCTTACCCACGCCGGACGGGCCGGCGAAGATGAACGAGCCGGACGGGCGCTTCGGGTCCTTCAGGCCGGCCCGGGTACGCCGGATCGCCTTCGAGACCGCCTTGACCGCGTCCTCCTGGCCGATGACGCGCTTGTGCAGCTCGTCCTCCATGCGCAGCAGGCGCGAGGTCTCCTCCTCGGTCAGCTTGTAGACCGGGATGCCGGTCCAGTTGCCGAGCACCTCGGCGATCTGCTCGTCGTCAACCTCGCTGACGACGTCCAGGTCACCGGCCTTCCACTCCTTCTCCCGCTGGGCCTTCTGGCCGAGCAGCTGCTTCTCCTTGTCGCGGAGCTGCGCCGCCCGCTCGAAGTCCTGCGCGTCGATCGCGGACTCCTTGTCACGGCGGACCTGGGCGATCCGCTCGTCGAAGTCACGCAGGTCTGGCGGCGCGGTCATCCGGCGGATCCGCATCCGGGCGCCGGCCTCGTCGATCAGGTCGATCGCCTTGTCCGGCAGGAAGCGGTCGGAGATGTACCGGTCGGCCAGGGTGGCGGCCGCCACCAGCGCGGCGTCCGTGATCGAGACGCGGTGGTGCGCCTCGTAGCGGTCCCGCAGGCCCTTGAGGATCTCGATGGTGTGGGCCAGCGAGGGCTCACCCACCTGGATCGGCTGGAAGCGGCGCTCGAGAGCGGCGTCCTTCTCCAGGTGCTTGCGGTACTCGTCCAGGGTGGTGGCGCCGATGGTCTGCAGCTCACCGCGGGCCAGCATCGGCTTGAGGATGCTGGCGGCGTCGATCGCGCCCTCGGCGGCACCCGCACCCACCAGGGTGTGGATCTCGTCGATGAACAGGATGATGTCGCCGCGGGTGCGGATCTCCTTGAGCACCTTCTTGAGGCGCTCCTCGAAGTCACCGCGGTAGCGCGAACCGGCGACCAGCGCACCGAGGTCGAGCGTGTAGAGCTGCTTGTCCTTCAGCGTCTCGGGCACCTCGCCCTTGATGATCTTCTGGGACAGCCCCTCCACCACGGCGGTCTTACCGACGCCGGGCTCACCGATCAGGACCGGGTTGTTCTTGGTACGGCGGGAGAGCACCTGCATGACCCGCTCGATTTCCTTCTCGCGCCCGATGACCGGGTCGAGCTTGCCCTCGCGGGCGGCCTGGGTCAGGTTGCGGCCGAACTGGTCCAGCACGAGGCTGGTCGACGGCGCGGCCTCGCCCGGCGCGGCGCCCGCCGCGGCCGGCTCCTTGCCCTGGTAGCCGGAGAGCAGCTGAATCACCTGCTGGCGGACCCGGTTGAGGTCGGCGCCGAGCTTGACCAGGACCTGGGCGGCGACGCCCTCGCCCTCGCGGATCAGGCCGAGCAGGATGTGCTCCGTGCCGATGTAGTTGTGGCCGAGCTGCAGCGCCTCGCGCAGCGACAGCTCCAGCACCTTCTTGGCCCGCGGCGTGAACGGGATGTGCCCGCTCGGTGCCTGCTGGCCCTGGCCGATGATCTCCTCGACCTGCTGACGGACGCCCTCGAGGGAGATGCCGAGGCTCTCCAGGGCCTTTGCCGCGACACCCTCACCCTCGTGGATCAGGCCCAGCAGGATGTGCTCCGTACCGATGTAGTTGTGGTTGAGCATCCGGGCCTCTTCCTGGGCCAGGACGACAACCCGTCGCGCTCGGTCGGTGAACCGCTCGAACATGCCCTCGTGCTCCTCACGTGCCGTGCGCCTTGATGGTCAAGATCTTGGCGGGGCCGGTGCGCGGACGTCCGGGACGGGCGTCCGTGCCTCCTTACTCTATCGCCGCGGACCGCCTTCGCTGAGGTCGTGTGTCCTCGCGAAGGGCCGTTCCCACGTCGTATCTGACAACCGTCCGCGCTCAGGAGGTGTTCCGGTACCCCTGCCTGTACGCGCAGAGCGAAATTCGCTGGGAGCCGGCAACCACCGTCCGGGCGGTCCAGTGCCCCCGGGCCGGGCCCGGGCGGTCTCTCCACAGCCTGTGGACGAAATCTCCACCGCCTGTGGACAACTCGGTCCGGGGGCGGTTTCTTCCCCGGTCCCGGGCGGGTCCCGCCGAGGCCCGCACGTAACCGGACAGCCCGCGCAGCCGGGCCCAAACGGCGACGCCGGCCCGGAAGGTGCTCCGGACCGGCGTCGATGTCGCCCGTGTGCTGGTCGGCTCAGTGGCCGGCCTTCGAGTGGTACTCGTCGACGATCTCCTGCGGGATCCGACCCCGGTCGGAGATGTCCTTGCCCGCCTTCTTGGCCCAGGCCCGGATCGCCTTGTTCTGCTCCCGGTCGGCGGTGGCGCCGCCCCGGCCCCGCGCGGCCCGGCCGCCCACGACCACGCCGCCGCGCCCGACCTTGCTCCCGTGCGCGATGTACTGAGCGAATACGTCGCGCAATTTCTCGGCGTTCGACGCCGAGAGGTCGATCTCGTACTGCACGCCGTCCAACGCGAACTTGACGGTCTCGTCAGCGTCCCCGCCGTCCAGGTCATCGACCAGCTTGTGAATGATCTGCTTGGCCACGTCCCACATTCCTTTCGAGCAGGGTTGTGCTCCTGCAATACAGGAGCACAATAACCCGCCCGATGCTTGCCGCGTCAATGGGTTCCGGTAACAACCCGGGAACGGGGTGCCGCTACTCTGGGCGGACCAACGGGAACAGGATCGTTTCCCGAATTCCCAGCCCGGTCAGCGCCATCAACAGACGGTCGATTCCCATTCCCATACCACCCGCCGGCGGCATTCCATACTCCATCGCCCGAAGAAAGTCCTCGTCGAGTCGCATGGCCTCGTCGTCACCGCGCGCGGCGAGCTGCGCCTGGGCCACCAGCCGCTCCCGCTGCACCACCGGGTCGACCAGCTCGGAGTACGCCGTGCCCAGCTCGAAGCCGAGCACGTAGAGGTCCCACTTCTCGGCCAGCCCCGGCTCGTCGCGGTGCGCCCGGGTGAGCGGGCTGGTCTCCTCCGGGTAGTCCCGGACGAAGGTGGGCGCCTGCAGCGACGGCACCACCAGCTCCTCGAAAAGCTCCTCGGCCAGCTTGCCCGGGCCCCACTTCGGGTCGACGGAGAGGCCGACCTTGTCCGCGTACTCGACCAGGCGGGTCCTTTCGGTGCGGACGGTGACCTCCTCACCGAGCGCTTCGGAAAGGACACCGAAGAGCGACACCGACCGCCACTCGCCACCCAGATCGAACTCGCGGCCGTCGGCATGGGTCACCACGGTCGAGCCGGCGACCGCGAGCGCCGCCCGCTGCACCAGATTCCGGGTCAGCTCCGCCATCGTGTTGTAGTCGCCGTACGCCTGGTAGGCCTCGAGCATGGCGAACTCCGGCGAGTGCGTGGAGTCGATGCCCTCATTACGGAAGTTGCGGTTGATCTCGAAGACCCGGTCGACGCCGCCCACCACGGCCCGCTTGAGAAACAGTTCCGGCGCGATTCGCAGATACAGATCGGTGTTGAGCGCATTGCTGTGGGTCACGAATGGGCGGGCCGCCGCGCCACCGTGCAGCAGCTGGAGCATCGGGGTCTCCACCTCGATGAAGTCCTGGCCGTGCAGGGTTTCCCGCAGGCTGCGCACGGCCGCCGCACGGGTCCGCACCATCTGCCGCGCCTGCGGGCGGACCACGAGGTCCACGTACCGCTGGCGGACCCGGGCCTCCTCGCTCAGCGGCTTGTGCGCCACCGGCAGCGGGCGCAGCGCCTTGGCGGTGACCGCCCACTGCTCGACCAGCACCGACAGCTCACCGCGCCGGCTGGTGATCACCTCGCCGGTCACCCCGACGTGGTCGCCGAGGTCGACCAGGCGCTTCCAGTCGTCCAGCCGCTCCGCACCGACCCGGTCCAGCGAGAGCATCGCCTGCAACTCGGTGCCGTCGCCGTCGCGCAGGGTGGCGAAGCAGAGCTTGCCGGTGTTGCGTACGAAGATCACCCGGCCGGTCACCGAGACCCGGTCGCCGGTGGCCGTGTCGGTGGGCAGCTCGGCGTACCGCTCGCGGACCCTGGCCAGGGTGCTGGTCCGCGGGTAGCCGACCGGGTAGGGCGCGACGCCCTCGGCGAGCATCCGGTCCCGCTTCTCCCGGCGGACCTTCATCTGCTCCGGAAGATCGTCGGCGGGGTCCACTGGCAGGGCGTTCTGCTCGGTCACGGGAGCTTCCTCAGGCTTGGAGATATCGGCGGGTCAGCCCATGAGCGTACTCAAGCGCCCGGCCGGCCGTTACGGGATAACCTGCCGCCCATGACCGACTCCACCGAGGCCCTCTCCTTCGGCGCCGCGGCCGCCGAATACGACCGCTACCGGCCCCGGTATCCGGAGGCGGCGCTGCGCTGGGCGGTGGACGGCCTCGCCGCGCCCACCCGCACCGTGGACCTGGGCGCCGGCACCGGGATCGTCACCGCCGGGCTGCTCGCGCTCGGCCACCAGGTGACCGCCGTCGAACCCGATCCGGGCATGCGGGCCCAGTTCGCGGCCGTGCTGCCGGGCACCCCGGCACTGGCCGGCACCGCCGAGTCGATCCCGCTCCCCGACGGGTACGCGGACGCGGTGCTGGTCGGCCAGGCGTACCACTGGTTCGACCGGGAGCGGGCGCACCCCGAGATCGCCCGGGTGCTGCGGAGCGGGGGGACCTTCGCGGCGGTCTGGAACCTGCGCGACGACCGGGTCGGCTGGGTGACCGAGCTGAACCGGATCGCCGAGATCGGCGACACCGTCGACCACCTGCGGGCCACCGTGACCGGCTTCGGCCCTCGGTTCGCCACCCCGGAGTGGGCGGAGTTCGGGCAGGTCACCCCCCTCACCCCCGCCGATCTGATCGGCATGGTGCGGACCCGGTCGCACTACCTGACGGCCGAACCGGCGCGGCGCCGCGAGGTCGAGGCGGAACTGCGTGAGTTGCTCACCACCCACCCCGACCTGGCCGGCCGGGACATCATCGACCTGCCCTACCGCACCCTGGTCGCCCGCGCGCACCGCCACTGACCCCCGACGGCCGTCCGCCGCACTAGCCTCGCCGGATGACCAACCCCCACCAGGCGCTCTCCTTCGGCGCCGCCGCGGCCGCGTACGACCGGTTCCGTCCCCGCTATCCGGAGGCGGCGCTGCGCTGGGCACTGGACGGGGTGCCCGCCCCGGCCCGGCTGGTCGACCTCGGCGCCGGCACCGGCATCCTCACCCGTGGCCTGCTCGCCCTCGGCCACCAGGTCGTACCCGTCGAACCGGATCCGGGGATGCGGGCGGAACTGGCCGCCGCCACCCCGGGCACGGCGGCGCTGGCCGGCAGCGCCGAGTCGGTGCCGCTGCCGGACGGCACGGCGGACGCGGTGCTGGTCGGTCAGGCCTACCACTGGTTCGACCGGGAGCCCGCGCACGCCGAGATCGCCCGGGTGCTGCGGCCCGGCGGCACCTTCGCGCCGATCTGGAACGTCCGGGACGAGCGGGTGGACTGGGTGGCGGAGCTGACCCGGATCGCCCACCTCGGCGACAACGCGGGTGACGTGACCGAGAAGTACGCCGACTTCGGTTCCGGTTTCGACGCGGTGGAGCTGGGCGAGTTCGCCCACGCCACCACGCTCACCCCGGACGAGGTGCTGGGCATGCTGCACACCCGCTCCTTCTGGCTGACCGCCTCGGCAGCAGACCGCGAGCGGATCGACCGGGGCGTCCGTGGGCTCTTCGCCAGCCATCCGGACCTGGCCGGACGGGAGGCGGTCGAGCTGCCGTACCGCACGCTCGTCTTCCGGTCCCGACGGCGCTGAACCACGGCGGGTTTCCGGGCGGCCCGGCCGGTGGACGGGACAAGCCCGACCGCCCGGAGCCGGTCGGGCCGCCCGGAAACCGCCACCAGGATCAGAGGTTGCGCTCGTACACCATCCGCAGGCCGATCAGGGTGATCATCGGCTCGTGGTGGGTGATCGTGTGGCACTCGTTGAGCACCAGCGAGGCCAGCCCGCCGGTGGCGATCACCGCCTTGACCTCGCCCAGCTCCTGGGTCATCCGCTCGACGATCCGGTCCACCTGCCCGGCGAAGCCGAAGTAGAGCCCGGCCTGGAGGCATTCCACCGTGTTCTTGCCGATCACCGAGCGGGGCCGGGTGGCCTCCACCTTGCGCAGCTGGGCGGCGCGGGCCGCCAGCGCGTCGAAGGAGATCTCGATGCCGGGCGCGAACGCGCCACCCAGGAACTCGCCCCGGTCGCTGATCACGTCGAAGTTGGTGGTGGTGCCGAAGTCCACCACGATCGACGGCCCGCCGTAGAGGGTGTACGCGGCCAGGGTGTTGACCACCCGGTCCGCGCCCACCTCCTTCGGGTTGTCGATGGCGAGCTGCACCCCGGTGCGTACGCCGGGCTCGACGATCACGCTCGGCAGGTCCGCGTAGTAGCGGGAGAGCATGGTGCGCAGCGAGCGCAGCGCGGCCGGCACCGTCGAGCAGGCGGCCACTCCGGTGATCTCCACGGCGTCGCCGGCCAGCAGGCCTCGGAACATCAGCCCCAGCTCGTCCGCGGTGGACCGGGCATCGGTCTTGATCCGCCAGTTGTGCACCAGCTTGTCGCCGTCGAAGGTCGCCAGCACGGTGTTGGTGTTTCCGATGTCGATGCAGAGCAGCACGACCGCAGCCTAGACCGCGCCCCTCGCGGCGGTGAGCGCGAGGAGCGCGCCCGGTCGCCACCCGCGCCGCCGCGGGTTCAGTCCTCCCGCAGGTCCAGCGCGATGTCCAGGATCGGCGAGGAGTGCGTCAGCGCGCCCACCGAGAGGAAGTCGACGCCGGTCGCGCCGTACTCGGCGGCCACCGGCAGGGTGAGCCCCCCGGTCGCCTCCAGCTCGGCCCGGTCGCCCACCGCGGCGACCACCTCGCGCAGCTGCGCCGGGGTCATGTTGTCCAGCAGCAGGAAGCCCGCCCCCGCTTCGACCGCCTCCACCGCCTCGGCCAGGGTGTCCACCTCCACCTGGACGGGCACGTCCGGGAACGCCTCCCGGACCCGGCGGTAGGCCGCCCCGATCCCGCCGGCGGCCACCTTGTGGTTGTCCTTGATCATGGCGACGTCGTGCAGGCCCATCCGCTTGTTGGTGCCGCCGCCGGCGCGGACCGCGTACTTCTCCAGGGCCCGCAGGCCCGGCGTGGTCTTGCGGGTGTCCAGCACCATCGCCTTCGTGCCGGCCAGGGCGTCGGCCCAGGCCCGGGTGTGGGTGGCCACCCCGGACATCCGGGAGAGCAGGTTGAGCGCCGTCCGCTCGGCGGTGAGCAGCAGCCGGGTCGGGCCGGTCACGGTGGCCAGCACATCGCCACGCGCCACCCGCTGCCCGTCCTGGGCCACCAGCGACACCTCGACGGTACGGCCCGCCCCGGTCACCTCCCCCACCAGCTCGAACACGGCCGCCGCCACCGGCAGCCCGGCCACCACGCCGGCCGACCGGGCGACCAGGTCACCGGTGTCGGTCTGCGCGTCCGGGATGGTGGCGACGCTGGTGACGTCGAGGAAATCCGGGCCCAGGTCCTCGGTGAGCGCGTCGACGATCACCCGCCGGACCCGCTCCGGGTCCAGGCCACCGTCCCGCAGCGCCTGCTGAGTCGACTCCCTCACCGTGCCTCCTTCGTTCCTGGCCGCCCGGCTCGCCCAACCGGCCCGCTCACCGGGCCAATTCCGTTCCCGACTGCGGGGCTCGCAGAACCGGCTCACTCCTCGCGCTCACTGGTTGTTCCGCCCAGCGCTCGGTCAACCGGCTCTCCGCACCGATCGCGCCGACCAGGTGGCCCAGCCACCGGTCGTCGGCCGTCGGGAAGTCCTCCCGCCAGTGGCAGCCCCGGGTCTCCTGCCGGGCGTACGCGGCGGCGACCAGGGTCGACGCCACGGTGACCAGGTTGGTCGCCTCCCAGTCGGCGGTCCGCGGGGTGCCCCGTCCCTGGCCCAGCTCGCGGAGCGTGCCGGCGGCCCCGGCCAGGGTCTCCGCCGAGCGCAGCACCCCGGCGCCCCGGGTCATGGCCCGTTGCAGGGTCGGCGTGCCGCCAGCCGGCACCACCCAGCCCTGCCCGCCCACCCAGGCGCCGGTCTCGGCCGGCTTCGCCTGCTCGGGCAGCCCGGCGGCGATGTCCTCGGCGATCCGGCGGGAGAAGACCAGCCCTTCCAGTAGCGAGTTGCTGGCCAGCCGGTTCGCGCCGTGCACGCCGGTGCAGGCGACCTCACCGCAGGCGTACAGGCCGGGGATGGAGGTGCGGCCGTGCAGGTCGGTGCGGACGCCGCCGGAGGCGTAGTGGGCGGCCGGGGCGACCGGGATCAGGTCGGCGGCCGGGTCCACCCCGATGGCCAGGCAGGAGGCCACGATGGTCGGGAAGCGCCGGGCCAGGAAGTCCCCGCCGAGGTGCCGGGCGTCCAGCCAGACGTGGTCGGCGCCGGTGGCCAGCAGCACCCGGTGGATGCCCTTGGCCACCACGTCCCGCGGGGCCAGCTCGGCCAGCTCGTGCTGGCCGACCATGAACCGCTTGCCGTCCCCGTCGACCAGGTACGCGCCCTCGCCCCGCAGCGCCTCGGAGACCAGCGGCTGCTGGGCCAGCCCGGCGCCGGGACCACCGGCCGGCACGATCAGCGCGGTCGGGTGGAACTGCACGAACTCCACGTCGGTGACCGCCGCGCCGGCCCGCAGCGCCAGCGCCACCCCGTCGCCGGTGGAGACCGACGGGTTCGTGGTGGCCGCGAAGACCTGCCCCATGCCGCCGGTGGCCAGCACCACCGCCCGGGCCAGGAGCGCACCCACCCCGTCCTCGCTGCCCTCGCCGAGCACGTGCAGGGTGATCCCGCAGGCCGGGCCGAGGCCGCCGGGGCCGTCGCCGGGGGCGCGCAGCAGGTCCAGCACCAGGGCGTGCTCGACCAGCCGGATCCACGGGTCGCGGTGCACCGCCGCGTGCAGCGCCCGCTGCACCTCGGCGCCGGTGGCGTCGCCGCCCGCGTGCACGATCCGGTCGGCCCGGTGGCCGCCCTCCCGGGTGAGCATCAGCGAGCCGTCCGGGTTGCGGTCGAACTCGGCGCCGATCCGGATCAGCTCGCGCAGCCGGGTCGGGCCCTCCTCCACCAGCACCCGGACCGCCGCCGGGTCGCAGAGGCCGACACCGGCCACCTCGGTGTCGGACGCGTGCGCGGCCGGCGTGTCGGTCGGGTCGAGCACCGAGGCGATGCCGCCCTGCGCCCAGCGGGTCGAGCCCTCGTCGATGTCGACCTTGGTGACCACGGTGACGTGCAACCCCGCCTCCCGCAGGTGCAGCGCGGCGGTCAGCCCGGCGACCCCGGAGCCGACCACGATCACGTCGGTGGTCTCCACCCAGCCGGGTGCGGGCGCGGCGAGCAGCCCGGGCAGGGCCGGCAGCTCGACGGTCGGAAGGTCCATGAGCACAGTCAACCCGAACGTCCCTCATCGCGGGCGGCGGGGGCGGGACGAGTGGTTCCGGCTACCTCGTCCGGACCGGCAGGCCCGCCGGGCCGGCCCCCTTCAGCGAGGCGGTCACCGTCCGGTCGCTGAGCCAGAGGTAGCAGCGGACGCCCCGGTCACCGGCGGCCCAGCGGCCCGCGCCGGGCGGGCGTACCACCACGCCGGTGCGGAAGCGCAGCATCTTGTCGTCGGGCACGTTGACGTACCGGGCCAGGACGGTGTCGCAGCCGGTGTAGAGGGGGGCCCAGTCGGCCTCCTTCGTCGGGTAGGGCCGGTCCGGCGCCGTCCAGACCCCGACGAACTCGGCGTCGTGCCCGGTGCGGCAGTCCACCGGGGTGAGGGTCCGGGCCCGGGCCTTCCCGCCGGCGCGCTGGCAGCCCAGCCGCAGCGGCGAGGCGCCCTTGAGCGCGTCCCGCAGGCTGCCCGTCCGGGTCACCACCCGGGCCGCCGCCTCGACCGTGTCCACCTCGCTCAGGTCGCACCGGTACCAGCGCCCACCGGCCGCCCAGCCGGCCCCGGTGGGCAGCGCCACGGCCAGCCGCAGCCGGCCGGCCCGCCAGTTGTCGCCGACGTACCCGCTGGCCCGGGCGTCACAGTCGGCGAAGGCGGTACGCAGCTCCGGCGAGCCGCCGGCCGGCGGGGCGGCCCGGTCCGCCGGGAAGGCCCCGACGTGCACCGTCTCCACCCGGTGCGGCAGGCCACAGTCGACCGGCTCGTACCCGTCCGGGCCGATGGTCGGGGTGGAGTCGGCGACCTGGCAGACGCCGGCGGCCGGGGTGAACGGCCCCGGCGCCGGCAGCGCCCGCCAGTCGTCGGTCAGGTCCCCGTCCAGCCCGCCGCGGGCGGCGCACCCGGCCAGCAGCCCCACGGCGGCCACCGTGGCGACCAGGCTCCGCATCGCACGGCCCATCGCGGCCTCCCCCAGCCCGACGACCGTCTATTCCGACGGTCCGCCCAGGGTAGCGGGAAATGACCTTCCGGTGACAGACCGCTATCAGCCTTCCCGCCGGCCGGCAGCCCACAAACCGGAGATACCGGATGCAACCGGGCAGGCTGGCCGGGCGGAGGGCGTGGACCTCAGTTCAGCGCGGCGGCGAGCGGGTTCGGCACCGGGTCACCGGCGGTGCCCGGGGCGGCGGTGGTCGGGTCCGCCGACAGGTCCACGACCCGGTTGTCCGCGTCCACGTGCACCACCCGCGGCCGGTACGCGCGGGCCTCGGCGTCGTCCATCTGCCCGTACGAGATCAGGATGACCAGGTCGCCGGGGTGCACCAGGTGCGCCGCGGCGCCGTTGATGCCGATCACGCCGCTGCCCCGCTGCCCCGGAATCACGTACGTCTCCAGCCGGGCGCCGTTGGTGATGTCCACGATCGCCACCTGCTCGCCGGGGAGCAGGTCGGCCGCGTCGAGCAGATCCTCGTCCACCGTCACCGAACCCACATAGTGCAGGTCGGCCTGGGTCACGGTGGCCCGGTGGATCTTCGACTTGAGCATGGTCCGGAACATCGGTCGCCTCTCCGCGGGGTGTCGTGGTGGTCAGGAACGCGGCGCGAGGTGGAGCCCCGCGTTGTCGATCAGCCGGGTGGTGCCGACCCAGGCCGCGACCAGCAGCCGCGCCGGCCCGGCGACCGGCCCCGGCTCCAGGTCGGCGTCGGTCAGCACCAGGTAGTCGAGGCGGGCACCCGGGACACCCGAGTCGAAGGCGCGGTGGGCCGCGGCCAGCACGGCACCCGCGTCCGCGCCCCGCTCGGCGGCGTCGACGCCGGCGCGCAGCGCGGCGGAGAGGCTCAGCGCGGCCGCCCGCTCCTCGCCCGACAGGTAGCGGTTGCGGCTGGACAGGGCCAGCCCGTCCGGCTCGCGCACGGTCGGCACGCCGACGATCTCGACCGGCACGTCCAGGTCGCGGGCCATCCGCTTGACCAGGGCGAGCTGCTGGTAGTCCTTCTCACCGAAGAAGGCCAGGTCGGGGCGGGTGAGCTGGAGCAGCTTCAGCACCACGGTGAGCACCCCGTGGAAGAAGCCGGGGCGGCTCAGCCCTTCCAGGTCCTCGCCGAGCGGGCCCGGGTTCACCCGGACCGTCGGCTGGCCGTCCGGGTACATGTCGGCCACCGACGGGGCGAAGACCAGGTCCACGCCGGCCCGGCGGCAGATCTCCAGGTCGGCGTCGAGGGTGCGCGGGTAGCGGTCGAAGTCCTCGTTCGGGCCGAACTGAAGCGGGTTCACGAAGATCGTGACGAGCACGCGGTCGGCCCGCTCCCGGGCCGCCCGCAGCAGCGTCTCGTGCCCGGAGTGCAGCGCGCCCATGGTCATCACCACGGCCACCGTGCCGGTCAGCGCGTCCCGCGCCGCGGCCAGCTCCTTGCGCGTGTGCACCAGCTCGATCATGCCGCCACCTCGATCCCGTTCAGCACGTCCAGCAGCGGCTCCGCGTCCGCCGGGCGCAGCCGGCCCGCCGCCACGGCACGGTCCGCCGTCCGTCGGGCCAACGCCAGATAAGGGCGTACGGATTCCGGGGCGGTCGCCGCGAGCCGGTCCAGGTGCCGGCGTACCGTGCCGGCGTCACCCCGGGACACCGGGCCGGTGAGCGCGTCGTCGCCGAGCCGCAGGGCGTTCTCCAGGGCGGCCCGCAGCAGCGGGGCGAGCACCTTCTCCGGCCGGTCCACCCCGGCGTCGCGCAGCCGGTCGGCCGCCTCGTTGACCAGGGTCACCAGGTGGTTCGCGCCGTGCGCCAGCGCCGCGTGGTAGAGCGGCCGGTCGCCCTCGGCCACCCACTCGGGCACCCCGCCCAGGTCGGTGACGAGCCGGGCGGCGAACGCGCGCAGCTCGGCCGGGGCGGTCACCCCGTACGAGATCCCGGTCAGCCGGCCCAGGTCGTCCGGCGTACCGGTGAAGGTCATCGCCGGGTGCAGCGCGAGCGGCCGCGCGCCGACGGCGGCGGCCGGGGCCAGCACCGCCAGCCCGTGCGCGCCGGAGGTGTGCGCGACCACCTGGCCGGGGCGCAACGCGCCGGCCTCGGCCAGGTCGGCGACCACCCCGGCGAGGGCGTCGTCGGGAACCGCCACGATCAGCAGATCGGTGGCGGCGCGGGCCACCTCGGCGGCGGAGCGGGTCGGGGTCTGCGGCAGCAGCAGCGCCATCCGGGCCCGGGTCGCGCCGGAGGCGCCGGCGGCGGCGACCACCCGGTGGCCGGCCGCGGCGAGGGCCGCACCCAGCACGGCGCCGACCCGGCCGGCGCCGAGCACGCCGACCGTGAGGGTGCGCGGGAAAACGAGCGGGGCGTCGGCGGCCCGCGGCGGGGTGGCCGGACGCGGGCGCAGCGGTGCGCTCATGGCAATCGATCCAGTCCTCGAAGGGGGTACCGGTCGATGGCAAGTATGCGCCGGGGCCACAGAGCCGAAACAAGGATGTGTGAAAACCTTCACCGACCCCGGCAAACCGGTTTCAGCGGTCGCGTCAGGTGTCGGTCCAGGTGGGGTCCTCGCCCGATCCGGGCGTGGCACCGCCCCTCGGCCCGGAGGACGGCTGCGTCGAGCGCCACCGGGCCCGTACCGTCGCCGGGTGACCTCTACCGAGCCGCTCCCCTGGCGCTTCGCGATGGACCGGGCGCTCTACGGGCCGGACGGCTTCTTCGTCTCCGGCCCGGGACCGGCCGCCCACTTCCGCACCAGCGTGCACGCCTCCCCCGTCTTCGCGTCCTGCCTGCTGCGGCTGCTGACCTCTCTCGATTCCGCGCTCGGCCATCCCGTTCCGTTTGACGTGGTGGATGTGGGGGCTGGTCGGGGGGAACTGCTGCGGTCGCTGTCGGTCGCCGTGGGGGTTTCGGGGGAGCCCGCCCGCTCCGGGCGGTCAGGCTTGATCCCTCCGCGGGGTGCGCGCGGCCGGCCGACCACGACGGCGGGTGCGGTCCGCGTGGTGCCGGCCGGTCGGGTTCCTTCGATGGC
>NZ_JBFAJK010000007.1:64662-156626 GCF_040655175.1 Micromonospora sp. NPDC050495
GGTCCGGGGCCCCCCCCCCCGCGCGGGGCGACCCGGCTCCACCCCTCCGGGGGCGGGCCCCCCCGAAACCCTGACCACCACGGCCGCCGTCCGGCCGTCGCCCCCCGGGCCGGCCTCCGTCGGGGCGTTGTCCGTCGCGCCGGTTCCGCTGGCCGAGCGGGTACGCCTCATCGCGGTCGAGAAGGCGGCCCGGCCGGACGACCTGCCGGCGGAGATCGAGTGGATGGACGAGATCCCGCAGGGCGTCACGGGTCTGCTGGTGGCCACCGAGTGGCTGGACAACGTCCCGCTGGACCTGGCGGTGTACACCCCCGGGAGCTGGCGGTATCTGTTGGTGGACCCGACGACGGGCGAGGAGTCGACGGGTGATCAGGTGACCGCCGAGGACGCCGACTGGCTGGACCTGTGGTGGCCGTTGACCGCGAGCGACGCGACCCGCTCGACCACCGAGGGGTTCCGGGCGGCCCGACCGGCGGAGGGATCAAGCCTGACCGCCCGGAGCCGGTCGGGCTGCCCGGAACCCCCCACCCGAACCTCGGGCCGCCCGGAACTCCCCACCGGAACGTCGGGCCACCCGGAACCCCCCACCGGAACGTCGGGCCGCCCGGAACCCCTCACCGGAGCAAGGGCCGAGATCGGGAGGACCCGCGACGAGGCCTGGGCAGCGGCGGTGGCACACCTCGACCGGGGACTGGCGCTCGCGGTGGACTACGGGCACCTGCGGGCGGACCGGCCGGTCGACGGGACGTTGACCGGGTACCGGGGCGGGCGGCAGGTGCCGCCTGTGCCGGACGGGTCCTGTGACATCACCGCGCATGTGGCCATCGACTCGGTCGCCTCCGCCGGTGAGCGGGTCGCCCGGTGTGCGTACACCCTGGTGTCGCAGCGGGAGGCGCTGCGGGCGCTCGGGGCCGACGGCGGGCGACCGCCGCTGAGCCTGGCCTCCCGGGACCCGGCCGGGTACGTGCGGGCGCTGGCCGACGCGTCGGTGGTGGCCGAGCTGACCGACCCGGCCGGCCTCGGCGGGCACTGGTGGCTGCGGCAACCGGTCGGCCTCACCCACGATCCGCTCGTGGCACGATGACGGGCATGACCACGGACGCCGGCGACCTCCGCGAGCTGACCGTCGGCACCGGCGCCGGCGGCGAGCAGCTCGGCACCGACATGGTGCTGAACATCGGCCCGCAGCACCCGTCCACGCACGGCGTGCTCCGGCTCAAGCTGGTGCTCGACGGGGAACGGGTGATCTCCGCCGAGCCGATCATCGGTTACATGCACCGGGGCGCCGAGAAGCTCTTCGAGGTACGCGACTACCGGCAGATCATCGTGCTGGCCAACCGGCACGACTGGCTGTCCGCGTTCTCGAACGAGTTGGGCGTGGTGCTCGCGGTCGAGCGGCTGATGGGCATGGAGGTGCCGGAGCGCGCGGTCTGGCTGCGGATGGCGCTGGCCGAGCTGAACCGGGTGCTCAACCATCTGATGTTCCTCGGCTCGTACCCGCTGGAGATCGGTGCGATCACGCCGATGTTCTACGCGTTCCGGGAGCGGGAGACCATCCAGGCGGTCATGGAGGAGGTCTCCGGCGGCCGGATCCACTACATGTTCAACCGGGTGGGCGGGCTGAAGGAGGAGGTGCCGGCCGGCTGGACCGGGCGGGCCCGGGCGGCCATCGGCGAGGTCCGCCGCCGGATGCCCGACCTGGACCACCTGATCCGGCGCAACGAGATCTTCCTGGCCCGCACCGTCGGGGTCGGCGTGCTGTCCGCCGCCGACGCCGCCGCGTTCGGCGCCTCCGGCCCGGTCGCCCGGGCCTCCGGACTGGACCTGGACCTGCGCCGGGACGAGCCCTACCTGGCGTACGACCAGCTCGACGTGCCGGTGGTGACCAAGACCGCCGGGGACTGCCACGCCCGCTTCGAGGTGCTGCTCGACCAGGTGTACGCCTCGCTCGACCTGGCCGAGCAGTGCCTGGACCGGGTGGACCGGCTCACCGGGCCGGTGAACACCCGGCTGCCCAAGGTGGTCAAGGCACCCGAGGGGCACACCTACGCGTGGACCGAGAACCCGCTCGGCATCAACGGTTACTACCTGGTGTCGCGGGGTGAGAAGACGCCGTGGCGGCTCAAGCTGCGCACCGCCTCGTACGCGAACGTGCAGGCACTCGCCACGCTGCTGCCCGGCTGCCTGGTACCGGACCTGATCGCCATCCTGGGCTCGATGTTCTTCGTGGTCGGCGACATCGACAAGTAGGGCGCGCCCGGCCGGGGGCACTGCTCACCGGACCGCCGGGGCGCTGCTCGGCGGGCTGACGGCCGGGGCACTGCTCGCCGGACCGACGGCCGGGCGCTGCTCGGCGGGCTGACGGCCGGGGTCAGCGCCAGCGGTCGGCGCCACGGGTGCCGCCGGCGCGGGGCACCTCGTCCCGGGGTGGGTAGCCGTAGCGTTCGTCGGCGGCGTACCGGACCGGCTCGGGTTCGGCCTGACGCCACTCGGGCTGGCCGCTGCGCTGGGCCGGCGGCCGCCACTCCTCCGGTACCGGCACCCCGCTCGCCGGCAGCGCCGCCTGGCCGGCATCCGACCATCCGGACGTCGCGTCCGGATGGCCGCCGTAGCCGCCGGAGTCGCGGCGCGGCTCCCGGACGGCCGCCCACCGGTCCTCCACCCGGAACTCGGTGCCGCCCCCGTCGGCGTGCACCGCCGCCCGCCGCTCCCCGACCTGGACCTCCCGGCCGTGTGCGTCGTCGCGGACCGAGGCCCACCGGTTGCCGGCGCGCAGTTCGGACCAGTAGGCCCCGTCCGGGTCGTCATCGGCGGCCCGGCCCGACGGCTCGGGCGAGGACCAGCCGGTCCCGCCCGGCTGGCTCCACTCCGCACCCTGTCCGGCCCGGTCGCGCTCGTCCCGACCGGACGCCGTCCAGTCGCGCTCGTCCCGGCCGGACGCCGTCCAGTCCCGCTCGTCCCGGCCAGGGGCCGGCCAGTGGCGCCCGTCCTGGCCGGCGGCCGGCCGGTCGCGCCCGTCCCGGCCGGCGGCCGGCCAGTCGGGCTCGGCGCGCCCGTCGCGGGCACCCGCCCAGCCGGCCTCGTCGCGCTGGTCCGCCCAGCCCGGCTCGCCATGCTGGTCCGCCCAGCCACGGTCGTCCCAGCCGGCCTCCTCGCGCGCACCGGACGGTTCGATCTCGTTGCGCCGGCCCGCCCGGCCGGCCGGACGGTCGTCGGTCGCCGCGGTGCGGCCCGGCGCCCAGGACCGGTCGTCGTCCGGCCCGGCCGGGGCCGCCGCCCAGGAGCGCGGATCATCCTCGCCCGCCCGCGCCGCCGACCAGGACCGGTCGCCCTCCGGGCCGGGCCCGCCCGCGCCGCCCGCCCGCGCCCACGGGTGCTCCCGGACCGGGCCGCCGACGGCGCCGTCCCGCGATCCGCCCGGTCCGGCCGGGGGCCGGTCGTCCCAGGCGGTGGCCGGACCGGGCCGGTCCCGGTCGTCCCGTGCGCCGCCCTGGTCGCCCCGGGCGCGGTGGTCGCGGCCGGCGCCGGGCTCGGGCCAGGCACCGCCGGAGCCGGCCCGCTCCTCCCCGGTGTCGCGATAGCCGGACCACGGGCGTTCCTCCGACTCCGCGCCGGGAAAGCCGCGCTCCTCCGGCGCCGCGGACCAGCGGCCCGGGTAGCCGCCGTACCGGGTGCCGGAGTCGGCGCCACCGTCCACGATGGTGTGCCGGGTGGTGACGTGCACGGTCTCGGTGTGGTGCACCACGCCGACCGGGCGGGGGCCCGGCTCCGACCGGCCGTCCGGCTCCGGCGCGCGCGGCGCCCCGTACACGCCGGCCTGGGGCCGGTCGGCGCCGGCCCGGTCCCCGCCGTAACGGGTGCCGGGCTGGGCGCGCCGGGCCGGCCCGTCGTCGACCGCGGCCTGCCGCCGGCCCGCAGCGGGCTCCGGCGCGGGCTCCGGCGCCGGCTGGCCGCCGTACCCGTCGGCCGCCGGCACCCGGGCGCGACCGCCGGGCGGCTCCTCGGCGGGCGAGGCGGTGCGGCCCGGGGCGGCGGCGATCCCGGCGGCCGCCGCGTCGAGGCGGCGACGCAGGGCGTTGACCGACTCCTCGGTCCGCCGGACCTGGTCGAGCGCCTGGTTGCCCCGCTGGGCCGCGGCCACGACCTCGGCACGCAGCTCACGGCGAAGCTGTTCCAGCTCGTCGCGGAGCTCGTCGACGCCGACCGCCGCCACCCCACCGTCCGCGCGGAGCGCGATGGAGAGGCCGATCAGCACCACAGCGAGCATCGCCAGCACGGCGCCGAACCGCAGCGGACCGTTGCCGTCGGCGACGAGCAGGATCAGCGCGGCCAGGGGTGCACACCCCACCCCGACCCAGAACAGGACGGAGAGCAGCGGGGTGCGCTTCTCGGCGGGGGTAACCGGGGCTGGCATGGCTGAGCAGACTACCGAGACTTCCGCCGCTAGGGAACGCCCCGACAGGGTCGATGTGCAGGGCGGTGACCAGGCCGTCCGGCCGGGCGGCGGGTGCGGGTGGCCGGCGAAGTCCCGACCGCCCGCCGGCGGCGGTTCCGGGTCGCGGCGCAGGACGCGCCGCGACCCGGACGGTCGCCGATCAGCTGGCGGCGAGCGCGGCGTCCGAGGAGAAGACCAGACCGACGCTGGCCGCGCCGGTCTTCAGCGCGTTCTTCGTCTGCGGACCGCCCGCGTCCAGCGAGCTGAACGAGCCGGCCTTGAAGTCGTAGACCTGGACCAGGCCGGCCTGGCACTTCGGCCGCTGCGGGCACTCCGGCGGGCCGGCCAGGACGGTGGCCTGGCCGGAGCACTTGGCGGCGAGGTCGGAGAGCGTGGTCACCTGGTACTTGTCGGCGAAGGCCTGGGTGACCGCGAAGGCGTTCTGGTCCTGCGCCTGGGACGGCTGGCCGAAGGTGATGCCGACCTTGTCCCCCGCGGCCTTGAGCGCGGAGACCGTCTTGTCCAGCTCCGGCGAGGAGACCGGCTGGGCGTCCTTGCCGTTGGCCTTGGTGTTGAGGAACTCGGCCATGGTGGCCGCGTACTCCGGGACGACCTGGATCTCGCCCTTCTCCAGGGCCGGCTCGTAGAGCTCGCGGTTGCCGATCGTCTGCACCTTGACCTGGTAGCCGGCCGCGGTGAGCGTGATCTTGTAGAGCTCGGCGATGGTCTGGCTCTCACTGAAGTTGCCGGCGCCGACCGTGACCTGGCCGCCCGGCCCCTTCGCCAGGCCCTGGGTGAGGCCGTTGGCCTCGGCGAACTCCTTGGCCGCCGCCTGGGGGGTCTTGCGGTCCACGTCGACGGACTTGTTGAGCGCGATCAGCTTGGGCGTGTCCAGCGCCGCGGAGACCTTGTCCAGCGCGGCGACCAGCTGCGGCTTGGCCACGTCGACGTTGATCGCGGGAATGACGTTGTCGGTGTTCTGAAGCTTCTTGTCGTCGCTGAGCACGACCAGCTTGTCCCCGGCGACCGGGGCGCAGCCCGCCCCGGAGGCGCCCTGCTCGGGCGCGTCGGTGCCGGACGAGCCGGCGTCCCCGCAGCCGGCGAGGAGACTCGCCGCCGCGACGGCGCCGACCGCCCCGACAGCCAGGCGTGAACGTGCGCGCATCAGTAGCCCGCCTTCCGTGTCCCGGCGCGGCCCGAACGGGCCGGCCGCGTGTCCGACGGGCGATCCGGTCGGCCGCCCGCAACTCCAGCCAATATCTTCCTGATCCGACCGACAAACTCCGAGCCGGTTTCGTCACCTGATCGTCATCCGGTCCCGGTGTCGGGCCGGTCAGCCGCCCGCCATGGCGTCGGCCGCGCGCCGGCTCGCCGCCCGGCGTACCCGGCGCAGCGGACGGGGGGTCACCGCCCGCTCGACCAGCGCCAGCACCCCCTCGACGAGCAGCGCCAGCCCGGCCACCAGCAGGCCGCCGGCGATCACCTGCCCGCCGCCGGCCGCGATGTCCAGCCCGAAGCCGGCCCGGATGATCTGCCCCAGCCCGCCGCCGTTGACGAAGGAGGCCAGGGCCGCGGTGGCCACCACCTGCACCGCGGCGGTGCGGAAACCGGCCGCCAGGTACGGCACCGCGAGCGGCAGCTCCACCCGGCGCAGCAACTGCCCGCCGGAGAGCCCCATGCCCCGGGCCGCGTCCCGGGCCTCCGGGTCGGTCTGCCGCACCCCGGTGTACGCGTTCGCGAGCAGCGGCGGCACCGCGAACACCGCGAGCGCCACCACCACCGCCGGCCGCCCGAAGCCGAGGAAGGTCAGCGGCAGGATGGTCAGCAGCGCCAGGGTCGGGATCGCCAGGGTGACGTTGGACACCAGCAGCACCGCGCCCCCGCCCCGGCCGGTGTGCCCGAGCCAGAGCCCGAGCGGCCAGGCCACCAGGCAGCCCAGCAGCACCGCCAGCGCGGACAGGGTCAGGTGCTCGCCGAGCCGGTCCAGGACCCCGCCGGGATTCGTCCAGTTCAACGGGTCGTTCAGCCAGACCACGGCTTCCCGCAGGTGGTTCACCGGGCCGGCCCTCCCGACCCGACCCGGTGCCGGCGCGCGCTCACGAGGACCGTCCGCGCAGCCACGGGGTGAGCAATCGGCCCACCCCGGCCAGCACCAGGTCCAGCACCAGCGCCAACAGCACGCAGAGCACCGTGCCGGTCATGATCTCCGCCTTGTAGAAGTTGTTCTGGAAGCCGGCGAAGATGAGCTGGCCCAGGCCGCCCCGGCCGATCACCACCCCGACGGTGACGAGCGCCACCGTGGAGACGGTGGCCAGCCGCAGGCCGGTGAGGATGCCCGGCAGCGCCAGCGGCAGCTCGATCCGGAACAGGCGGGCCCAGCGGCCGTACCCCATCCCCTCGGCGGCCTCCAGCACGTCGGGCGGCACCTGGTGCAGTCCGGCCAGCGCGTTGCGGACGATGACCAGCAGCGCGTACAGCACCACGACGGTCAGCACGGTCACCGCACCGATGCCCAGGGTCGGCCCGAGGAACGCGAACAGCGCCAGGGACGGGATCGTGTACAGCACCCCGCTCACCGCCAGCACCGGCCCGGCCAGCGACCGGAACCAGTACGCGGCCACCGCGAGCGGCAGCGCCACCACGGCGGCGATCAGCACCGCCCGGACGGCCAGCCAGGTGTGCTCACGCAAGGCGGCGAGGATCGTGTCAGAGTTGTCCCGCACGTACTGCCAGGAGAACCACGGGTTACCGGGCGCGGCCCGGTAGCTCAGCTGGAGGGACACACGTGGACGTTACCCCGGGAGCCCACGCCGGACACGGCGCGGCCTCGATCAGCCTGGAGCGCATCCGCAAGCGCTACCCGGACGGCACCGAGGCGGTACGCGAGCTGAGCCTGGAGGTGAAGGCCGGCGAACTGGTCGTGCTCATCGGCCCGTCCGGCTGCGGCAAGTCCACCGTGCTCCGGATGATCAACCGGTTGATCGAGCCGACCGACGGGCGGATCCTGCTCGGCAGCGACGACGTCACCCGGGTCGACCCGGTCGCGCTGCGCCGACGCATCGGCTACGTGATCCAGAACGTCGGCCTCTTCCCGCACCAGACCGTCGCCGCCAACGTGGCGACCGTGCCCGGGCTGCTGCGCTGGTCCCGCGAGCGGACCCGGGACCGGGTGCACGAGCTGCTGGAGCTGGTCGGCCTCGACCCGGCGCAGTTCGCCCGCCGCTACCCGCACGAGCTCTCCGGTGGTCAGCGGCAGCGGGTCGGGGTGGCCCGGGCGCTCGCCGCCGACCCGGTGGTGCTGCTGATGGACGAGCCGTTCTCGGCGGTCGACCCGATCGTCCGGACCCGGCTCCAGGAGGAGTTCCTCCGCCTGCAGGCCGAGGTCCGCAAGACCATCGTGCTGGTCACCCACGACCTCGACGAGGCGGTCCGGCTGGGCGACCGGATCGCGGTGCTCTCCGAGGGCGGCCGGCTGGAGCAGTACGCCGATCCGGCCACCGTGCTCGGCTCCCCCGCCTCGCCGTTCGTCCGCGAGTTCGTCGGCGCCGACCGGGGCATCCGCCGACTCGCGGTCACCCCGCTCACCCGGGACGTGCTCGACCCGCTCCCCGCCGACGGCGGGGCCGACCTGCCGGCGGTGCCGCTGGGCGGGTCCGCGTACGACGCGCTGGGCGCGCTGCTCACCGCCGGCGTCGAGCACGCCGTGGTCACCGCCGACGGGCAACCGGTCGGGCTGGTCAGCCGGGCCCGGGTGCTGGGGCTCGGCGTGCCGGGCTGAGCGGCCCGGCGGCCCGGTCGCCCCGACCCGGCGCCGTCAGGCGCGCCCGCCGAGGCTGGCCAGGCCGATGATCCAGCCGGCGAAGAAGCCGTACGTGACCCCGGTGCCGGTGCCCTGGAACGCGGCCAGCAGCGAACCACCCGGGCCGAGTAGCGCGGAGAGCAGCGCGCTGAACCCGGCCGCCAGGACGTACGCGGCCCAGCCGGAGAGGAACTGGCTGGCCGACCCCTGCACCCTGGCCACCTGGGCGGCGGGCAGCAGGTAGAGCAGCGCCACGGTCAGGACCACCAGCAGGACGGCCCGCAGGTCGGTGGCGAGCACCGACCGGGACGAGTCGTCGGCGTGCAGCTGCCAGGCGGGCCAGGCGAGCAGTTGGAGGAACCAGCCCCCGGCCCCGTTCGGGTCGGTGTCCCGCACCCACCCGGCGTACATCGGGCTGCCGCAGACGCCGACCAGCAGCAGCGCGGCGAGGGCGCCGGTGCCGGCCGCGGTGCCGTACCGGCTGATGCTGCGGGGACGGTTGTCGAGGGCCATGGGGCGGTCAGTTCCCGGCCCGCCTCGCCGGGCAAACCTGCGCGTACGCGCGACCGCCGCCGGCCGGCGGGCGGCCATCCGCGCTCAGTGCTTCATCAGGTAGTCGATGAACGCGGCCCGCAGCAGCGGGGCGGACTCCTCGTAGCCGTGGCCGGTCAGCTCCCGCCACAGCGCGTTCGCCTCGTCGATGATCGGGCCGACCGAGTTGGGCGCTCCGTCCAGCACGGCGGCCTCGTCCGCGTTGGGCAGGTGCCGCAGCACCGACCAGAAGAACTCGACGTCCCGGCGCTCCCGGGCCAGGTGGAACGCCTGCTCCCGAAGCTCCTCGGTGGAGAGCTTGTCGAGCTCGTCGAAGGTGCGGCCGCCGGCAGAGGTCTCGCTCATGCCGCCGAGCCTAACCCGGCGAGATCACGTCCGGCCCGCCGGACGGCACCGGCGGCGGGTGGCGCCCGGCGGGGTCAGCGGTCCTCGGGCTCCCAGCGCCGCCCGGTCTCCCAGCGGGGGGTGTCCCAGGTCTCGACGCCGGTGTCGTTGGTACGCACCGGCAGCACCGACGGCCAGGTGTCGGTGGGCTCCGGCCGCGGCGTCATGGCCCAGCCGCTGCTGATCGAGCCGTCGCCGGGCGGCCCCACCTCGACCGCGGGCGGGCCGGCCGGGCGGGGCCGGCCGAGCGTCTCGACCAGGCGGGTGGCGAGCAGGCCGACGCCGAGGGTGGCCCCGCCGACGGCCCACCGGCTGACCGTCCAGCCCCGGGCCGCCGCCCAGGTCAGGAAGACCTCGACCAGCGCGACCGCGAAGAGGGTGCCGAAGATGCCGCCGCGCCGGCCGTACGCGCTGGTGCCGGCGAGCAGCGCGGCGCCGATCGCGAGCACCGACCAGTCCAGCCCGCTGCCCGGGACCACCGGGGCGGTGCTGTTGGCGGCGATGAGCACGCCGCCGAGCAGGGCCAGCACGGTCGAGCCGGTCAGCGCCAGCGCGGTCACCGTGGCGGCGGCCGCGCCGCGACGCCGGGCCGGGTCGCCGACCGGCCGGAACCGGCCGACCAGCCGGCGGACCGGTTTGATCGCGCCGAACAGCCCGCCCAGCACGGCCACCGCGGCGAAGCCGACGAAGAGGTAGAGCGCGGTCGACCGCGGGTCGTGCCCGCCCTGCACGGCCACCGGAGCGGTCCGCCGCTCGATGTACACGATCACCCCGGCCGCGCCGGCCAGGCTCGCCGCCCAGCCGGGCACGTGCAGCACCACGACCACCAGGCCCAGCGCCAGCCCGCCGAGCGCCGCGATCCCGAGGGCCGGCAGCAGCGCCTCCTGCACGCCGCGGTCGCCCTGCTCGGCGAAGTGCAGCGCGGCGGCCAGCGCGACCGGGCCGATCGCCAGGTTGACCGCGGCGGCGCGCAGGCTCAGCCCGGCGGCCAGGGCGAGCAGCCCGAGCCCGACCACGTCGACCAGCAGGGTCTTGAGCGCTCCGCCGCGCAGCGCGTCGGAGTCCTCCCGCCAGAGCAGCCAGGCGGCCGCGACCAGCGCGGCCAGCAGCAGGATCTCCCAGATCACATGGACGGCGATCCGGTCCCGGCCGGGCTCACCGTGGGACGGGTCGTCGAAGACGTTCTCCAGCACCGCCGCGGGCACGCCGGAGGCCGTCTCCGCGGGTGCGAACCGGCCCGTCTCGTCGTACCCCATGGCCCGCGCCTCCCACGTCGGCGGCCGTCCAGGTCCGACAGGGCGGACCGGCGGCGGCCGTTGCTCTCCGGTCGCCGAGGACGGTACCTGCGGGCGCGGGTGGTGGGAACCCCCTGATCAGAGGCGGCCGCGCGGAGTCTCCCGGTCGCCCGGCTCGCGGTCCTCGTCGTCCTCCTGCTCCGGCACCCGGCAGGACCGTTCCAGCCAGAGCGCCGCGGCGACCAGGGCCAGCGCGGCCAGCACCCCGGCGCCGCCGGCCGGCCGGTCGCCGACCGCGGCGTTGGTGCGCTCGATGAAGAGCCAGCCGGTCAGCCCCGCGTAGAAGCCGGCGAAGATGGCCCCGGCCAGCGCCGACGCCTTGGCCAGCACCACGAACCGGGCGACCAGCAGCGGGTTGACCGGGTCCCGGCCGGGACGGCGCTCGATCCGGCTGCGGGTGTTGACCGCCGCGTAGCCCTCCAGCACCGCGAGGCCGGCCAACGTGATCACCGGCAGCCAGGGCAGGTCGGGCGCCACCTCGTAGTAGAAGCTGCTGATCAGCAGCCAGGCCAGGGCGGCCGCGACCAGGGCGGCGACGACCAGGGTGGAGATCCGGGTGGGCCCCATCCGGAACCGGTTGGGGCCGCGCGGGGACTGCGCCGAGCTCATGCCGGCCGGCTCCACTGGGTCATGTGTCCGACTCTAACGCCAGATCGGGCCGCGGGCGCAGTTCCAGGGCGTCCCCGGCCAACGGCTCGGCGTTGAGCAGGTCGGTCAGCCAGCCGTGTCCGGGCAGCCGGCCGTGCGGCTCGATGTCGATCCACGGCCGCAGCACGAAGGCGCGCAGGTGGGCGCGGGGGTGCGGCAGGGTCAGCTCGGGGTCGTCGCGGAGCACCGGGCGGCCGCCGCCGTCCCAGACCGCGATCACGTCGACGTCGAGGGTGCGGGGCCCGTACCGCCGCTGGGGGTCGCGGGTCCGCCCGGCCGCGGCCTCGGCGGCCCGGGCCCGGTCCAGCCAGTCCCGCGGGCCGGCCGCCGGGTCCGCGACCAGCAGCGCCGCGTTCAGGTACGCGGGCTGGTCGGCGTCCCCCCACGGTGGAGTCTCGTAGACGCCGCTGACCACCAGCACCGCGTCGCCGAACGAGGCCACCGCCGCGCGGAGGTGGGCCGGCCGGTCGCCGAGGTTGCTGCCGATCGACAGCACGGCCCGGGTCACCGGGTACGCCGCAGGGTCACGGCCACGTCCCGGAAGGTGTGCGGGATCGGCGCCTCCGGCTTGTGCACGGTGACCGTCGCGGCGGCGACCAGCGGCTCGGCCAGGCAGACCGCGAGCAGCCGGTCGGCCAGCGTCTCGATCAGGTTGACCGGTTCCCCGGTGATCACGGCGACCAGCCGCTCGGCCAGCTCGCCGTAGTGCACGGTGTCGGTGACTTCGTCGGACCGGGCCGCCGGGGCGAGGTCGAGTTCGAGCACCGCGTCGACCACGAACTCCTGGCCCTGGGCGCGCTCGAAGTCGTAGACGCCGTGCCGGCCGTGCGCGCGCAGGCCGGTCAGCTCGATCCGGTCGGTCATCGGTCCCCCTCGTACCCGGCCGGCCAGAGGGTGGTCGGCACCAGGCGCGGGCGGCCGGTGGCCCGCCAGACGTCGAGCGCGTCGACGGTGCCGCGCACGTCGTGCACGCGTACCCCCCAGGCCCCGGCCGCGACGGCGAGCACGCTGGTGGCGACGGTGGCCGCCTCGCGCTCCGCGATGGGCCGGGGGGTGCCGTCCGCGTCGGCGAGCAGCCGGCCCAGGTACGACTTACGGCTGGCCCCGAAGAGCAGCGGGAAGCCCAGTTCGAGCAGTTCGGGCAGGCGGACGCTGAGCTCCCAGTTGTGTTCGGCGGTCTTGGCGAAGCCGAGTCCCGGATCGATGATGATCTTCTCGGCGGCGACCCCGGCGGCGAGCGCCTCGTCCACCCGCCGGCCCAGCTCGGCCCGGACCTCGGCCACCACGTCGGTGTAGCTGGCCAGGTCGCGCATCTCGCGGGAGTGGCCCCGCCAGTGCATGAGCACCCACGGGCAGCCGGCGTCCCGGACCACCCGGGCCATGTCGGGGTCGGCGAGCCCGCCGGAGACGTCGTTGACCACGTCGGCGCCGGCGGCGAGGGCGGCCTCGGCCACCCGGGCCCGGCTGGTGTCGATGCTGACCGGGATGCCGGCGGCGCGCAGCTCGCGGATCACCGGCAGCACCCGGGCGGTCTCGGTCCCGGCGTCGACCCGGTCGGCCCCGGGCCGGGTGGACTCGCCGCCCACGTCGACCAGGTCGGCGCCGGCCGCGCGCAGTCGCACCCCGTGTCCGACGGCGGCGTCGAGATCGGCGTACCGGCCGCCGTCGGAGAAGGAGTCGGGCGTGACGTTGAGGACGCCCATCACCACCGGGTCCTGCGCCCGCACCAGATCGGTCACGACCCGACAGTACCGGTCGCCAGCAGGGCGTCCGGCGGCCCCGCCGGTCCCGCCGGACGACACCGCTGACATGCGGATTGGAACAGGTGTACGATCGGTCGTCCGGGCCTGTTCGGGTCGAGTCTTCGCGGGTTGTCGCAAAGGTGGCCGGCCCGTACGCTTTGGAATTGCCCAGCATCGAGATGGCGAAGCATGGAGGGAGGGCCGAAACGGGAGGAAACCCTCCAAAGCTCACCACTCTCCGTGGTGGGTGACGGACGCAGCGTCGCGGACGCTGTATCCGGTGGGCACATCCCGCCCGGCCCGATCTACTGCACCACCGCGGCGTCGCCGGCCGCGACATGGGGAGGTTTCAGTGATCGCCATCGAGCTCCTGGCGACGGCGACGTCCGCCGTCGACCACGTGCTCCACCCCCTGGCGTCGACTCCACTCGCCGAGCCGGCCCCCAAGGGCATCAACACCAACGGTGTCGTCAGCTTCTTCGCCAGCAAGATCGCTCCGATCCTGCTCGCGGTCCTCGGCGTCATCTTCATCGGGCGCGCCAGCCGGGGCGAGATCTCCAAGGTGCTGACCAGCTCGGCCATCGCCATCATCGGGCTCGCCTTCATCGCCGGCGCGGCAACACTCTTCTTCGTCGGCGACTACCTGATCGACCTGATCTTCGAATAGGCGTCGGCGACCATGCGGCTGCGCACCGACGACGACATCTACCGGGCCCGGCTCGTCTATCTCGGGCCGCCCGGCTACACCCTGCCCGTCCACCTGCCGTACGCCCAGTACGGCCTGTTCATGCTGCTCGTACCCCTCTACATGTTCATCCACTGGTTGTTCACGTTGCAGGTGGAGCTCTTCCCCGCCTGGGAGATCTCGCTCGCCATCGTGACCACCTCGTTCGTCTTCCGGTACGTCGACCCGGACCGCCCGGCGCGCATGGTCATCCGCACCGCGCTGACGGACTGGCGACGCACCCGGGAGCCGGCCGCCGAGCTGCGCGACCCGCGCCTGGTGGCGAGCCGGATCAGGATCCGGGAGGAACTGGCATGACCGGGCGTACGCCGACGGCGCAGCCGAACGACGCGGGTGAGGCGGTCGCATGAGTCGCTCTTCCACGCCGGGTTCCCCGGCCGGGCGTCCGGCCGACCCCCTCAGTAACCGTGCGCGATCGTTCGACTACCCACCCGACGACGAGCTGGACGAGGTCGCCCTCGACCCGGCGCTGGTGAGCAGCCCCGGGCAGGGCCGGGTCGGCGTCTTCCAGCCGCCCCGACCGCCGGCCACCCGGTCCACCGGACCGGAGCAGCGACGGCCGGCGGCCGGCGACAGCGGCGACATCGACTCGCCCTTCCTCGACCTGTTCGGCGGGGCACAGCCCGGCGCCCGGCGACCCGCGGCCCGGCCGGCGAGCCCGCCGGCCGCCCGGCCCGCCCCGCCGGCGGCCATCGAGCCGGCTCCCGTGGTGGCGCCGCCGCGCCGCGGCGTCGGGCGGGAGGCCCTGCCCGTCCCGCACCAGCCCGCGACCCCGCCCGAGCGGATCGAGCGGGTCGAGCCCGCCGGTCCCGCCCCCGCCGCGCCGCCGGTCGCCCGGGTCCGGGAGAGCGCGCCCGGCGTCCGCCCGGTCGGTCGGGGCGCGGAGGCCGAGGTCACCCGGGCGCCGTCCCGGCCCGCCCTGCCCGAGCCGCCCGCCGGCCGGCCACCCGCCCTCGACCCGGCGCCCGCCGCCCGCACCCGGGTGCCGCAGCAGGCCGGCGAGCGGCTGCCGGCCCTCCGGCCGAACCACGAACCGGCCGGCCCGGAGCACCCCGTCGACCGGCCCGGCCGCCGGGCCGACCGGTGGGCCGGCGAGGACACCGGGCCGGCGGGGCGCGAGGTGGCCGCCCCGCCCGGCCGCGAGATGACCCCGCCGAGGCAGCGCGCCGCCGAGCGGCGCGGCAAGCCGGCCAAGCCGGTCCGGGTACGCCCGCCGAAGATCAAGTTCACCGACCGCGACCCGTCGGTGGAACTGGCGATCACCGAGATCGCCGGTCACCTGACCTTCACCCCGAACACGGTCACCGCCTGGTACTGGCTGCCCGAGGTGCGCTGGGCGTTCCGCCCCGACGCCGAGCGGGAGGCGCTGCTCTCGGCCATCTCCGAGCAGTACGCCGGCCTGGCCGGCTTCCGGCTGCACCTGCGCCGCACCACCCGGCCGTTCCCGGCCGACGAGTGGGCCCGCACCATCGACGCGCACACCGCCGCGCCGCTGCCCGACGTGCCCGGCACCGCCGGCTGGGCCGACCACCTGGTCGCCGCCCAGCGGCACCTGATGGCGGTCAACCACGCCGAGGGGCAGACCTACCTCGGCGTCACCTTCGCCCGCCGGTCGCTCGGCGACAACCTCGCCGAGCGGCTGCTGCGGACCTTCGGCCGGGGCACCGCCGACGGCGAGCGCCGCCGGCTGGGACGCACGGTCGAACAGTTCGACGAGGTCCTCGGCGCGTTCGGCATGCGCGGGCGTCGGGTCACCGCGCAGGAGCTGGAGTGGCTGCTCTACCGCTCGGTCGCGCTCTGCATGGCGCCCCCGGGCACGCTCTCGCCGGTCACCAACGGGCAGTGGGAACGCGGCGACCTGCTCGCCCTCACCGAGCAGGTCGAGCGCTACCGCACCCCGTACGGCTCCACGGTGAAGCTGGTCAACCGGATGACCGGCGAGGAGCGGCACGTGGCCGTGCTCGCGGTGGGCCGGATGGAGCCGCTGGAGATCCCCGAGCGGCACGAGCCCTGGCTGCACTTCCACGAGCGGCTGCCGTGGCCGATGGAGCTCTCCACCCGGGTGGACATCCTCGGTCCGGGCGACTCCTTCCGGAACCTGGAGCACCGGCTCCGGATGATCCGCTCGCAGCAGCTCGACTACGCCGAGCACGGCATCGACGCCCCGCCCGAGCTGGAGCGGCTGGCCAAGCGGGCGCTGGTGATCGGCGACGAGATGACCACCGGGCTGCCGGTCGACTCGGCGCGGGCACACGGCTGGCACCGGATCGCGGTCGGCGGCCGGACCCGCGAGGAGTGCCTGGAACGCGCCCGACGCCTCATCCAGCTCTACTCCCGCGAGCTGCGCATCTCGCTCCAGCACCCGAAGAACCAGGACTGGCTGGCCCGGGAGTTCATCCCCGGCGAGCCGATCGCCAACACCGGCTACGTCCGGCGGATGCCGGTCAACCTGCTCGCCGCCGCCCTGCCCCAGGCCGCCTCCACGGTCGGCGACCGGCGCGGCGACCTGATCGGCCGCACCGCCGGCACCTGCCGCCGGCCGGTCTTCCTCGACCTGCACTTCCCGATGGAGGTCCGCGAACGCTCCGGGCTGGCGGTCTTCGTGGCCGAGCCCGGTGGCGGCAAGTCGACCCTGCTCGGCGCACTGGGCTACCTGGCCGCCCGGCGCGGGGTGCAGGTGACCCTGCTCGACCCGTCCGGCCCGCTGGCCCGGCTCTGCGCCATGCCCGAGCTGGCGCCGTACTCGCGGGTGCTCAACCTGACCGGCTCCGAGCAGGGCACCCTGGCGCCGTACGCGCTGATCCCGACGCCACTGCGCAGCGAGTTCGGCAGCGGCGCGGCCGGCGACCGGGAGTTCGAGATCGCGATCTCCAACGCCCGGGCCGAGCGGCGCATGCTGGTGCAGGACATCTGCATGATGCTGGTACCCCCGCAGGTGGCCCGCGAGGCGTCCACCGCCACCCTGTTCCGGCACGCCGTACGCCAGGTCCCCGCCGAGGAGATGTCCACCCTGGACGACGTGGTCGCCTGCCTGCAGGGACTGGACGACGACGCCGGCCGGGAACTGGCCAACCTGCTGCTCGACACCGCCGAGATGCCGCTGGCCATGCTCTTCTTCGGCCGGCCGCCGGAGGGCCTGCTCGGCGCCGACGCGGCGCTCACCGTGATCACCATGGCCGGGCTGCGGCTGCCCGACCTGAAGATCGAGCGGGAGTACTGGTCGGCGGAGGAGGCGCTCGCTCTGCCGATGCTGCACACCGCGCACCGGCTCGCCGTCCGCCGCTGCTACGGCGGCTCGATGTCGTCCCGCAAGCTGGTCGGCCTGGACGAGGCGCACTTCATGGAGGGCTGGCGCTCCGGGCGGTCGTTCCTGGTCCGCCTCGCCCGCGACTCCCGCAAGTGGAACCTGGCCGCGCTCGTCGCCTCGCAGAACCCGAAGGACATCCTCGGCCTCGACGTGCAGAACCTCGTCTCCACCGTCTTCGTCGGCCGGATCGCCGAGGACACCGAGATCGCCTCCGAGGCGCTGCGGCTGCTCCGGGTGCCGGTCAACGACGGCTACGAGGCCACCCTGGCCTCGCTCTCCCAGGCCGACGCGGGCTCGGCCGCCCGGCTGGGCTTCCGCGAGTTCGTGATGCGTGACGTCGACGGACGCGTGCAGAAGGTCCGGGTCGACGTGTCATACGTCGACGGGCTGCTGGAGCACCTGGACACCACCCCCGCCGCGGTCGCCCAGGCCGCCGGGGTGCTGCCGACCGTCCTGGCCGACCTGGAGGCGTGACATGGCGAGGGCACGGATCGCGGCGCTCCTCCTCGCGCTCGGCGTACTCGCCGGGGCCACCATCTCCTGGCCCGTGGTCGGGTCGACACCCGCGTACGCCGCCACACCCGTCGCCCAGGCCCGGGCCGAGCTGTGCAGCACGAAGCAGTGGCAGGCCGACTTCCGCTCCTGCGTCGCCAAGCTGAAGGAGGTCAGCGAGGACCAGGTCGAGTGCCGCAACGCGCCGGTGCCGGGCACCCCCGACTCGGGCCTCGCCGGCTGGTTCGCGGCCCGCCCGGACTCGGCCAAGCTCCCCGGCCCCAAGGGGCTCTACAGCGACTACGGCTACGCCGGCTACAGCTACACGACGTACGACGTCGACGGCGGCTGTGCCTCGTCCGTGCTCCATCCGGACTACCGCTTCACCACCATGGTCGCCAACGGCGAGTTCATGTTCGCGACCGCGGTCATCGGGGCGTCGAACGCGCTGCGCGAGCGGGCCTGGGACCCGCGCTCGATGTGGGGCTGGGCAGATCCGCTGGTGGAGCAGGCCACCAAGGCCGTCTACCAGAAGGTGTTCAGCGTCTTCGGGATCATCACGCTCTGCGTGGTGGGGCTCTACCTGCTCTGGCGCTCGCGCCAGTCCGACATGAGCAACGCCATGACCACGGCGGGCTGGGCGCTGCTGGTGATGGTGGCGGTGACCGCGCTGGCGGCCTGGCCGGTCAAGTCGGCCAACATCGCCGACAACAGCCTGATCACCTCGCTCTCGGTCGTCCACGACGCGGTCGGCCCCGGGTCGAAGGACATCCCCCCGGATGAGTGCGTTCTCTCAAACCCAGATGCCTGCGTCGATAAACGTCCTCCGGCGGTCCGGGCCAGCGACACCGCCACCGAGACCATGCTCTACCGGAACTGGCTGCGTGGCGTGCTCGGCTCGGCCGACAGCGAGACCGCCAAGAAGTATGGCCCCGCCCTCTACGATGCAAAGTCTCTGAAGTGGGGGGAAGCGGAATCGATCCGCGCCAAGCCAGCTACTCGCGAGGTCATCATCAAGGCCAAGCAGCAGCAGTGGGCGCGGGTGGCCGAGCAGATCAAGTCGGAGGACCCGGAGGCGTACGAGTACCTCCAGGGGACCCGCGACATGGACCGGATCGGTGCCGGCTTCATCGCGGTGCTCGCCTCGGTGCTCTTCGCCATGTTCGACCTGACCGCCTCGCTGCTGGTGCTGCTCGGCTTCCTGATCTTCCGGTGGGCGGTGATCGCCGCGCCGATCCTCGGCACGGTCGGCCTGATGCGCCCGGCCAGCGCCGGCCTGCGTCGGCTGGCCAACGCGGTGGTGGCCGCCGTCTTCAACATCGCCATCTTCGGCACCGGCGCCGCCATCTACCTCTTCGCCGTCGACCTGATCATGAACACCCCCACCCTGCCCGGCTGGCTCCAGGTGGTCTTGGTCTGGCTCTGCGGCGTGGTGGGTTGGCTGCTGCTGCGGCCGTACCGACGGATCACCCAGCTCGGCGGCAAGGACAGCAGCGAGGCGGTCAGCTCGGCCGGCTCGTGGCACCGCCGATTTTTCCGCGACATCCGGGTCGCCGCGCGGCTGGACGTCGCCGAGCCGGGCGGCACCGCCGAGCCGACGCTCGGCCGGCGCCGCGGGGTGGCCACCGACCAGAGCCGCCTGCGGCCGGAGGCCCGGCACGAGGACCCGGCACACACCCGGGGCGGCGACCGCCAGCGGCCGGACGGGCGCGAGCGCGTCGACGAGGCGCCCGCGCCCGAGCGGAAGGGCGGCCCGGCGCCCCGCCCCCGCCGGGCGCCGGCCACCTGGACGGAGCCCGACGTCCCCGAGGAGGCCCCCGCCTTCGCCGTCTACCGGCCGGGCTCGACCGAGCAGGCGCCGGCCAACCGGGCGCCCCGGGTGCGCTCCGAGGCGCGGTGAGGCCGATGCGTCGCGCGCTGGAGTTCCTCTTCACCCGGGTGCTGCGGTCCCGGCTCGGCGTCGCGCTGGTGATCGCGGCGCTGATCTTCGGCGTGATCGGCGCGGCCCGGCTGGTCTCCGGCCCGGTCGACCCGGCATCCGGGCTGAGCACCCGACCGGACGAGCCGATCAGCACGGTCGACCCGGAGGCCGGCGACGACGGGGTGCTGGCCAGCCCGCCCGCGGCGGTCTCCCCGCGGACCAGCCCCGGTGAGGTCGCGCCCGCGCAGGCCGCCGGGCGGTTCACCGCCGCCTGGTTGACCGGCCCGGGCAGCGACGAGGAGCAGTGGCAGGCCCGGCTGCGGCCGCTCTCCACCCCGGCGCTGACCGAGAAGCTCTCGGGTGCCGACCCGGAGAGCGTCCCCGCCCGGCGGGTGACCGGCCAGGTGACTCTGCGCCCCCGTACCGAGTCCTTCGTGGAGGCGCTGGTCCCGCTCGACAACGGTCGGCTCCGGCTGGAACTGGTGGCCCCGGACGGCCGCTGGCTGGTGGACGCGGTCGACTGGGAGCGCCAGTGAGCGCCCCGGGGGTGGTGGCAGCCGGCCGCCGCAAACTGCGGCTCGGCGTGCTGGCCACGGCGATGACGCTGGTGCTCACCCTGCTCTGCTGCGTCGGCGGCGCCGGGGCGTTCCTCCTCACCGAGCTGGGCGACGAGGATCCGGCCCTCACCGCCGGCCTGGCCTGCGACCCGGGCCGTCGGGTCGACGTCACCGGCAAGATGCCCCGCGTCACCGAGTACGGCGAGGGCCAGGTCCGCAACGCGGCGATCATCATCAAGGTCGGCCAGGACCGCAAGATCCCGGCCCGGGGCTGGGTCATCGCGCTGGCCACCGCGATGCAGGAATCCGGGCTGCGCAACCTGGCAAACAGCAAGATTCCGGCGTCGCTCGCGCTGCCGCACGAGGGCGTCGGGTCGGACCACGACTCGCTGGGCCTGTTCCAGCAGCGGCCCGGCTGGGGCACCGTCCAGCAGCGGCTGACGCCGTCGTACGCCGCCGACAAGTTCTACGACAAGCTGCTCAAGGTGCCGAACTGGGAGCGCCGACCGCTCACCGTCGTTGCGCAGAAGGTCCAGGTCAGCGCGTTTCCGGACGCGTACGCGAAGCACGAGGACCTGGCCGGCCGGCTGGTCGACGCGCTGGCCGGCGGCGCCGCCCGGACGGTGCAGCTCGCCGGCAAGGCGGTCTGCGACGCCGCGGCCGGTGCCCGGATCGCCGCCTCCGGCTGGACCGCCCCGCTGCCCGGCGGCGTCGTCTCCGGCTTCCGCACCAGGGAGCGGCCCAGCCACAACGGCGTCGACCTGGCCGCGCAGAAGCGCACCCCGATCCATGCCGCCACGGCCGGCCGGGTGCTGGTGGCGCGGTGCGACCCGGACCATTCGGGCCGGCGGGACTGTGACCGGGACGGTTGGCCGGGCAAGGGCGGCTGCGGCTGGTTCGTGGACATCCTGCACGCCGGTGGCTACATCACCCGCTACTGCCACATGATCCAGCGACCCGCCGTGGTGCCCGGCCAGTCGGTACAGGCCGGCGATGAGATCGGCCTCTCCGGGACCAGTGGGAACTCCTCCGGCCCGCACCTGCACTTCGAGGTGCACGTGGAGAGCGACCGGTCCAACCGGGGCGCGATCAACCCGGTGCCGTTCATGCGCCAGCGCGGCGCGCCACTGGGCAGCACCGCCTGAGGTTGACCCAGGCATGAGCAACCCGCTGCCCGACCCGTTCGCGGACCAGCCCGACTGGGCGCCGCGGCCACCCCGACCCGTCGAGATCGTCCCGGCCGCCGGCCGGATCGACCTGCGCGGCCGGCGGGTGCTGGTCGGCCTGCCCGGCCTCGGCTGGCGCGGCGACCTGCGCGCCGACGAGCGGGTGGTCCAGGGCAGCCGGACGTACGTGCCGATCATCCCCGAGCACGAGTGGTACCGCGCCGAGTCCGAGCAGATCGAGGTCTTCGCGCCGCTGGTGCCGGTGGAGCGGGTCTGGGTGGAGACCATCGGCGAACGGCAGTCGGCGGCCGGGCCGTCGGTGGCCGACATGCGACTGGTCTCGCTGGACGCGCCCGTGCGCCGGCCACCCGCGCCCGTCTTCGAGGCGGACGCGGTGACCGGCCGCCGGGTGGTGCACGTGACCGGCGCTACCGAGCACCGGGATCTGCGCGCGGTGACCGAGACCTACTCGGGCGCCGACGGGGACATCTGCGTGCGGGTGGCACCGGAGCTGGAGTGGTACCGGTGGGCATGGCGCGGGCAGGCACCCTCCACGCTGGAAGTGCCGGTGCATCTACTCTGGCTCGAATAATTCGCCTCAGACGGCGGGCTGGGCGGAGCAGACCCCCCACCCATCGCTCCGTTTCGTTTCGAATCGCCAACTCTGCCGATCACTCTGCGAGATTTCATTTCGAAACACCGAGATGATCAGATCGACCCGAACCGTGGCGCGGTCGCCCTGCTGCTGTACCGTCATGCCCTCCCAGCTCACGGAGATCGTCGTTTGGAAGCGCTTTTCCCGAGCCACGAGGTCCTCGCGAAGGAGGCTCAGTTCGCTCAGGTCGGTACCACTCTGACAGGTGTACTCCTCGGCCTTCGGGTCGTTGCGATCGTCCAGAAATGCCTGAATGTAGTTGGCCACTACGACTTCGGGGCTACTCCGGTCCGGGGCGGTCGCGCGGTCGTACAGGATGAAACCCGCCACCGCGCCCGTGCCGCAGAGCAGGGCCAGCACCCCGGCGACGATGGCGAGCGCGGTCCGCAGCCGCCGTCGCGGGCGCACCGGCGCCGGAGCGGGCGCGGGGGGCGCCGACTGCTCGGGCGGGGTCCGCTGCGCCGGTACCCGGGAGACCTGGGAACCGGCGGGGGGCTGCACTGATTCCACCTCCTGAGGCTATCGGCTAGGCGGCGCGTACCCAATGCCTCGGATCTGGCGGATCGTGGCGAACCGCCGGCGCGGCGGCCAAACCGACGCGGTCCTCGCGGTTGCCGGTCACGGGGGGCGCGGGCGCGGGCCAGGACGTGGTCCCCCAAACGGCCGCGAGTTCGACGCCGGCAGGGCGCGGTGGGGAGGCGGGTGGCGAGGTGGCGAGGCGGGCCGGCGAGGCGGGGTGGCGGGCGCACCGGTCCGGCGCGCGAAACGGCGGGTTGGCGGGTACCGGGTGAGGCTGCCCACCCGCGGGGTAAAGACCGGGCGCAGCGCCGATCGACATCCCCGGGGACGGACCCCGGCTGGGATACCGTCACAGCTCGGGAGGAGTGGTCGGCCTCGGGAGAGGGGTGGACGCGATGGCGAGTCCGAAGGCGCGTGCCGCCAGGGCCGCCGTCCTGCACCGGCGGGCGGAGGCCGCCGCGACGGCCGCGGCCGCCATCCTCGACGAGATCCGCCCTGCGCCCGCCGACCATCACCGGCAGTACGAGCTGGCAGAGCGGCTCCGCGCCGCGGCCGCACGTGCCGCCCCGGGCTGGGCGGGTGACCCGCTGGAGCGCCTCATCGTGGCCACGCCACCGGGGGACGGGCCGCCGCCCCTGGTCCGGGTGGGCACCGCCGCGCCGCTGGACGATGCCCGGTTCCCCGCGCTGGTGCCGTTGCTCGGCAGTGGACACCTGGCGGTCGACGCCGACGCGGCGGATCCTCGGGTGGCCGGCCTGCTGCGGGCGCTGCTGCTGCGGCTCTTCGCCGCGACTCCGGCCGGCGCGCTGCTGGCCCGGTCGGTCGACGGCACGGCGGCCACCTTCACCGGGTTCGCGGCGCTCGCCGACGCCGGTCTCCTGCCGCCGCCCGCGACGGATCTGGCCGGGTTCCGGGCGGTCCTGGCCGAGGCCGAGCAGTGGGTGGCCGCCGGTACGGCTCGACAGCGCGGGCACGACCGTACGCTGCTGCTGGTGGTGGCCGCTCTGCCGGACGGCGCCGCCCCCTCGGACCTCGCCCGGATCGAGGAGTTGGCCGCCCGGGGGCACCGGGCCGGGCTGCACCTGGTGGTGGCCGGTTGGTCGGCCCCGTCCCCGCTGCCCCAGGCCACCATGATCGCGGTGCGGACCGCGTACGCGCTGGTCGGTGACCCGCCGGGGGCCGCGTACGGCGGTCCGGGGGCGGAGCCGCCCGGCGGGTTGAACGCCCCGGTCTTCCTGGCCGAGGACCCGCCCGAGGAGCTGGTCAGCGGGGTCTGCCGCCGGTTGGCCCAGCAGATCGAGGACGGCTCCCGGCTGGCCCTCACCGATCTGCTGCCGGCCGACGAGCTGTGGTCGGCGGGTTCGGTCGACGGGCTCTCCACCATGGTCGGTGACGCGGCGGGCCGGCCGGTCAGCCTCGGCTTCACCGAGTTGACCCCGCACTGGCTGGTCAGCGGCCGGTCGGCGGCCGGCCGGTCGGCGTTCCTCACCAACGCGCTGTTCGGCCTGGCCGCCCGCTACGGGCCGGACGAGCTGGTGCTCTACCTCGCCGATCTGGCCGAGGGCGAGTCCTTCGTGGAGTTCCTGCAGACCGAGCGGGACCGCTCCTGGGTCCCGCAGGTCCGGGCCGCCGGGATGGCGGTCGACCGGGAGTACGTGGCGGAGCTGCTGGCCGAGCTGGAGGCGGAGCTGCGCCGGCGGGAGGACGCGGGTCGGCGGGCCGGCGGCCAGCGGTACGCGGAGCTGCGCGAGCACCAGCCGCTGCCCCGGATCGTCTGCGTGATCGACAGCTTCCCGCTGCTGCTGGGTGAGCGGGACCGGCTCGCCACCGAGCTGCTGAGCCGGTTGGACGCGCTGGCCCGCGCCGGCCGGGCGTACGGGATCCATCTGGTCCTGGCCGGCGAGGGTGACCTGGGCGTCGGGGGTCCGCGTGATCCGCTGCTCGGCCAGTTCCCGGTCCGGGTGGCGCTGCCCGGCGGGTCGGCGGTGCTGGAGCCGACGAACGACGCCGCGGCCGGGTTGCCGGTGGGCAGCGCGGTGGTGAACACGGCCGGCGGCCTGGGCGGCCCGCGCGGCGCGACCCGGGGTCACGAACGGATGATCCGCTTCCCGGACCCGCACGCGGTTCCGGAGGTCCTCGCCGAGCTGCGGCACCGGCTCTGGTCGGCCCGCCCGGCGGACGCCGCCCCGCCGGTGGTCTTCGCCGGGTACGCCCGGCCGCTGCTCGCGAACGACCCGCGGCACCGGGCCGCGCTGGCCGGGCGGGCGCACACCCCGGCGGCGCTGCTCGGCCGGGCGGTGGACGTGCACCGCAGCACGGTGGCCGTGCCGCTCGGGCCGGCCGCCGGCCGGAACCTGGCCGTGCTGGGGCGGGACGAGGAGGCGGAGCGGCTGCTGGTCACCGCGGTCCGTAGCGCGGCCGTGCAGCCCGGCCCGGCGCGGTTCGTGCTGGCGCCGCTGGCGAACGGGTCGGCCGAGCCGGCCGCGGCGCTCGCCGCCAAGCTGGCCGAGCGGCACGTGGTGCGGACCGTGGACGTGGCCGGACTGCGGGCGGCGGTCGAGGCGGGCGAACCCGGCTACCTGGTGGTTTTCGGGCTGGACGTGCCGGACGCCCGTGAGCTGCCGCCCGAGCTGTTGCGCACGCTGCTGCTTGAGGGGCCGCCGGCCGGGCGGCATCTGCTCGGCTGGTGGCGGTCGGTGGCACCGCTGGCCGGGCTGGTCGGCCCGGAGGGGGAGGTCGACAAGCTCACCGCCGTGGTGGTGACGGATGTGCCGGGTGGCCGGTTGGAGCAGCTCTTCGACCGGCCGGTGGCGTGGCGGCCCCGGCCGGGCCGGGCGATGCTCTGGGACGGCCCGGGCGAGCAGGGAACGGTTCTGGTGCCGTTCGGGGAGGAGCCGGCGTGACCGAGACCGGTACGGCCGTCCCGGCGTCCCGCCCGGCGGGGCCGGCGACGGCGGCCGACCCGGCCGGGGCGGCCTGGGCGGACTACATGGCGGCGGCCCGGCAGCTGGACGGGGTACGCCGGGCCGCGGCGACCGCCGCCGGCGAGCAGGCCCGGTCGGTGGCCGCCGCCCGCGAGGAGCTGATCGCGGTACGCGAGCGGCTGGCGCCGCAGCAGTCGCGGTTGCGGGAGTTGGGCGTGGCGGCGCTGTCGCTGGTGCCGACCCCGCCGGAGGTCACCGAGTCGGCGCGGGCGATGGCGGGCGGGCCGGCGGCGGTGCTGGCCGCCCTGCGGGCCGCCCGGGGCTGGGCGGAGGCGGCCGACGACACGCTCGCGGCGCGCGGCCTGCCCCGGCTGGCCCGCTGGCCGGCGCGCCCGCGCAACCTGCTGGTGTACGGGCCGCTGGCGCTGCTGGTCCCGCTGGTGCAGCTGGTGCTCTTCCTGGCCACCGGCACCGGACCGGTGAGCATCCTGGCGCTGGTGGTCGGGCTGCCGATGCCGGCGGTGGCGTTCATGGCGGGCTGGCTGGCGGTGGGGCGGCTGTTCCGGCCCCGGCCGACCGACCGGGTGGACCGGACGCCGCGGTTCGGCGCGCTGGTCTGCCTGGTCCCGGCGGTGCTGGCCACGGCCGGGCTGCTGCTGGCGATGCTGGCCGGCGGCTGACGTCGGGTGCCCGGCGCGGCGGCCCGGTCGAGCGGGCCCGCGATCAGGGCGGTGAGCCGGCCGCTCAGCGGTGGAGGATCAGGGACATCGCCTCGGCGCGGGACTTGGCGTCCCGCTGGAGGCTGCCCCGCACCGCCGAGGTGATGGTCTTCGCGCCGGACTTCTGGATGCCGCGCATGGCCATGCACATGTGCTCGCACTCGAGCACCACGATGACGCCGCGCGGCTCCAGCTTGGTCATCAGCAGGTCGGCGATCTGCGAGGTGAGCCGCTCCTGCACCTGGGGCCGGCGGGCGAAGACCTCGACCAGCCGGGCCAGCTTGGACAGGCCGGTGATCCGCCCGTCCGGCCCGGGGATGTAGCCGATGTGCGCGCTGCCCCGGAACGGCAGCAGGTGGTGCTCGCAGAGGCTCATCACGTCGATGTCCCGGACCAGCACGAGTTCCTCGTGGTTGGCCTCGAAGGTGGTGCTGAGCACCTGCGCCGGGTCGACCCGCAGCCCGGCGAAGAGTTCGGCGTACGCGCGGGCGACCCGGGCCGGGGTCTGCTGGAGACCGTCCCGGTCCGGGTTCTCGCCGACGGCGATCAGGATCTCCCGGACCGCCTTCTCGATCCGGGCGAGGTCGACCGTCTCCTCCACCGGGCGTCCGGTCAGCTTGCCGCTGATCAGGCGGGCGGCGACGAAGTCGAGCCCGTCGCCGTCGTCGGGCTCGGTCGCGGAGACGGCCAGCTCCCGGTAAGGGGAGCTGGCCGTCGGGTCGCTGCTCAGTGCGTACCGTCCGAGTTGCTCGACGGGGCACCGCTGACTGAGGCGCCGTCGGCCTGCGCCTGCGCCTTGAGGGCGTCCTTCTCGGCGGGGGTGAGCACGGGCGGCTCGGTGGAGGGCTGGCGCTTGCCGAACCCGTGGTACGGGGCCATCGGCGGGCGCTTCGCCACCCGGGCGCAGATCCGGGCCATGTCGGCGGTGGAGAGGGTTTCCTTCTCCATCAGCTCGAGCACGATGTTGTCCAGGACGTCCCGGTATTCCACCAGGATCTCCCAGGCCTCGTCGTGGGCCAGTTCGATCAGGGCCCGCATCTCGCCGTCGATCTCGGCGGCCACCGAGTCGGAGTAGTCCCGCTCGTGGCCCATGTTGCGGCCGAGGAACGGCTCGTCGCCGCTGGTGCCGTACTTGATCGCACCGAGCTTGGAGCTCATGCCGTACTGGGTGATCATCGCGCGGGCCAACTGGGTGGCCTTCTCGATGTCGTTGCCGGCGCCGGTGGTGGGCTCGTGGAAGACGAGTTCCTCGGCGGCCCGGCCACCCAACGCGTACGCCAGGGTGTCGATCATCTCGGCCCGGGTCTGGGTGTACTTGTCCTCGGTCGGCAGGACCAGGGTGTGGCCCAGCGACCGACCCCGGGACAGGATGGTCACCTTGTGCACCGGCGCGGCGTGCGGCAGCGCCCAGGCGACCAGCGCGTGCCCACCCTCGTGGTACGCGGTGATCTTCTTCTCCTGGTCGCTCATCACCCGGGTCCGGCGCTGCGGACCGGCGATCACCCGGTCGATCGACTCCTCCAGGGAGTCATTGCTGATCGCCCGCTGGTCCTTGCGGGCGGTGAGCAGCGCGGCCTCGTTGATCACGTTGGCCAGGTCGGCGCCGCTGAAGCCGGGGGTACGCCGGGCGACCGAGTCGAGGTCGACGTCGGGCGTGAACGGCTTGCCCTTGGCGTGCACCCGCAGGATGGCCTTGCGGCCCTCCATGTCCGGGGCGTCGACCGGGATCTGCCGGTCGAAGCGGCCCGGGCGCAGCAGCGCCGGGTCGAGGATGTCCGGCCGGTTGGTGGCGGCGATCAGGATGACGCCGCCCTTGGTGTCGAAGCCGTCCATCTCGACGAGGAGTTGGTTGAGCGTCTGCTCCCGCTCGTCGTGGCCGCCGCCCATGCCGGCACCGCGGTGCCGACCGACGGCGTCGATCTCGTCGACGAAGACGATCGCCGGCGCGTTCGACTTGGCCTGCTCGAAGAGGTCGCGGACCCGGCTGGCGCCGACACCGACGAACATCTCCACGAAGTCCGAGCCGGAGATGGAGTAGAACGGCACGCCTGCCTCGCCGGCGACCGCCCGGGCGAGCAGGGTCTTACCGGTACCGGGCGGGCCGAAGAGCAGCACGCCCTTCGGGATCTTGGCGCCCAGGGCCTGGTACTTCGCCGGGTTCTGCAGGAAGTCCTTGATCTCGTGCAGTTCCTCGACGGCCTCGTCCGCCCCGGCCACGTCGGCGAAGGTGGTCTTCGGCGTGTCCTTGGTGATCATCTTCGCCTTGGACTTGCCGAAGTTGAGCACCCGCGAGCCGCCGCCCTGCATCTGCGACATGAAGAACAGCAGCAGGAGCACGAGCAGCGCGATGGGGAGGAGGTTGACCAGCAGGCTCACCCAGATGCTGTCCGAGGAGACCTTGGTGTCGGCCGGGCCGGTGATCCGGTTGGCCGCCTTGGCCGCCAGGACCTCGTTCCAGACCTGGTTGCCCACCTCGTACGGGAACTGGGCCTCGATCCGGTCGGTGGTGGTGTCACCGAACTTGGTCTTCTGCGCGAGGTTGAGCTGGAGCGTCTGCTCCTTGTCCTGGAAGACCGCCTTTTCGATCTTCGCGGTATGGAGCTGGTCGAGCGCCACCGACGTGTCCACGCGGTGGTAGCTGGGGCCAGCCGTGAAGACTTGACTGAGCAAAACGGCGCCGAGGATGACCAGGATGATCCAGACCACCGGTCGGCGGAAGAAACGCGTACGTTCCATGCTGTCGTCGGGCGCCGGGGCGCCCGCATCCTCCTGATCGACGTCCTGACCGTCTGAATGGTGTCGCCGCCTCGGGCGGCGCCGTAGCCGCCGTGCGGGCCGGCCCCGACCCCGGGGCGCGCCAACTGCCGCGCCACGGTCATTCGACGGTACACCGTGCGCGCGAGAAGTGAGCTTGCGAGCCCCGCAGTCGCACACATCCGGAACATCGTTCGTGCCAGATGTGAGCGTGCGGGCCCGGCGCTTACGCGTACGGCGAACCGGGTCTGAGCCGGCGTGACGAGGACTCCCCACCCGACCTTCCGACCGCACGGTCACGCGGTGCGAGGGGTCGGGCGTGGAGGGTGCCTCCACGCCACCGGCCTCTACCGTAGTCCGGAAGGCTGAGAGCCCGCTGAATGTCCGCTTGACGGACCCCGGACGATCAGTTGCGGGCGTACACCTCGGGCTTGAGCACGCCCACGTAGGGCAGCTCCCGGTAGCGCTCGCCGAAGTCCAGGCCGTAGCCGACCACGAACTCGGTCGGGATGTCGAAGCCGACGTACCGGACCGGGACCTCGACCTTGATCGCGTCCGGCTTGCGGAAGAGCGCGACCACCTCGACGCTGGCCGCGGAGCGCGACTCGAGGTAGCGCAGCAGCCAGGAGAGGGTCAGGCCGGAGTCGACGATGTCCTCGACCACCACCACGTGCCGGCCGGCGATGTCCCGGTCCAGGTCCTTGAGGATGCGGACCACGCCGGAGGAGGTGGTGCCCTGGCCGTACGAGGAGATGGCCATGAAGTCCAGTTCGGCGGGCGGGCCCTGGCGGCCCAGCGCCCGGGCGAAGTCGGCCATGAACATGACCGCGCCCTTGAGCACGCAGACGAGCAGGAGACCGTCGTCGACGTGGGCATAGTCCGCGGAGACCTGCTTGGCCAGTTCCGCGGTCTTCTCGCGGATCTGCGCCTCGGAGATGATCACGTGGTCGATGTCGGCGTCGTACCAGGAGCCGTCAGCCATGCTCCTAGCCTGCCGTACGCCGGATGGCCGCCGTCGGCGGGGCCGCCCCATTTGGCGCGGTCCCACCGCGGATTTTCGGCGCAGCTGGCGCAAATCACCTCAGCAGGTGCGGGAGCGCCAGCGGCGGCCGTCGTCGGTCGGCTTCCAGTCGGCCGAGTCGCGGCTGTCGGCGGTCAGCCCGGTCGCGCTGGCGGCCAGGAGGAAGAGCAGGAAGAGCAGGAGCAGGAGGACGGTCATGGCGGCGCTCGCTTTCGCATGGTTGATGTCGATTTCGCCGCCGGTGCGCACCGGACACCAGCAAGTCTGCGCCCGTCCGCACCGGCCGGACAGTGGCAGAGATGCCAATGCACATCGATTTCCTGCCACCTCGTGGGTTACCCTCGTCACATGCTTCGCTCGGTCGCCGTTCTCGCCCTCGACGACGTCGCCGCGTTCGAACTCGGCGTCCTCGCCGAGGTGTTCGGCACCGACCGCACCGCCGACGGCTTCCCCGGCTACCGGTTCGACGTCTGCACGGCCGACGGTGCCCCGGTACGCAGCCGCTCCGGCTTCCTGGTCACCCCGACCGCCGACCTGACCCCGTTCGAGGACGCCGACCTCGTCGCGGTGCCCGCCCACGGCGAGGGGGCACCGGTCCCCGAGCCGGCGCTGGCCGCGCTGCGCCGGGCCGCCGAGCGGGGCGCCTGGGTGTTCAGCGTCTGCTCCGGGGCGTTCGTGCTCGGCGAGGCCGGGCTGCTCGACGGGCGCGACTGCACCACCCACTGGCAGCACGTCGACGACCTGCAACGGCGCTTCCCGGCGGCCCGGGTGCGGTGCAACTCGCTCTACGTGCAGGACGGCCGGCTGCTCACCAGCGCCGGCACCGCCGCCGGGATCGACGCCTGCCTGCACCTGGTCCGCCAGGCGCACGGCTCGGCCACCGCCACCCGGCTGGCCCGGCGGATGGTCGTCCCGCCGCACCGCGACGGCGGCCAGTCCCAGTACGTCGAGGCGCCCATCCCGAAGGCGCCGGAGGCGCCCACCCTGGAGCCGGTGCTGGAATGGCTGATGGGCCACCTGGACCGGACGGTCAGCGTGGACGAGTTGGCCCGCCGGGCCGGGATGGCGCCCCGGACCTTCGCCCGCCGGTTCCGCGCCGAGACCGGCACCACCCCGCACGACTGGCTGACCAACCAGCGGGTGCTGCTGGCCCGGCGGCTGCTGGAGGAGACCCGGCTGAGCGTGGAAACCGTCGCCGGCCAGGCCGGCTTCGGCGACGCCGCCGCCCTGCGGCACCACTTCACCCGCCGGGTCGGCACCACCCCGCAGGCCTACCGGACCACCTTCCGGGAACGCGTCGGGGCCTGATCACCAGCCCAGCATCGCCCCGTCCACCCGCGACTCCGAGCCGGCCACGTACCCGCCCGACGGGTGGCGCCAGATGGCCTGCCCGTACCCGAAGACGGCCGGCTGGTCCGCCACCACCACCTCGTGGCCGCGGGCCCGCAGGGCGTCGACCACCGCGGGATCGAGGTCGGGCTCGACCAGCACGATCCGCCCGGCGTGCCAGTACCAGCGCGGGGTGTCCAGGGCGGCCTGCGGATCCCGCCCGGCGTCGACGGTGGCCGAGACCAACTGCACGTGCCCCTGCGGCTGCATGTGCCCGCCCATCACCCCGAACGGGCCGACCGGCGCCCCGTCCCGGGTCAGGAACCCCGGAATGATGCTGTGGTACGGCCGCTTGGCCGGCCCCACCACGTTCGGGTGCGCCGGCTCCAGCCGGAACCCGAGGCCCCGGTTCTGCAACGCGAAGCCGTACCCGGGCACCACCACGTGCGACCCGAAGGCCATGAACGTCGACTGGATCAGGCTGACCATCATCCCGCCCGAGTCGGCCGTGCAGAGATAGACGGTGCCGCCGCGCTCCGGCTCGCCGGCCACCGGATCACCGGCCCGCTCGGTGACCAGCGCCCGGCGGCCCGCCGCGTACGCCGGGTCCAGCAGGGCCGCGGTCGGCAGGTCGGCCCGCTCCGGATCGGCCACGTACGCGTGGGCGTCGGCGAAACCGAGCTTCACCGCCTCGATCTGCCAGTGCAGCCGCTCCTCCGGGGAGAGCGCGGCCAGCTCCACCCCGTCCAGGACGTTCAGCGCCAGCAGCGCGGCGATCCCCTGCCCGTTCGGCGGCAACTCCCACACCTCGTGCCCCCGGTACCGGACACAGACCGGGTCGACCCAGGTCGAGGTGTGCCCGGCGAGATCGTCGCCGGTGAGGAAACCGCCGGTCCGGGCCGCGTACCCGTCGATCGCCGCCGCGATCCGCCCCCGGTAGAAGTCCGCGGCCCGGCTCTCCGCGATCTGCCGCAGCGTGCCCGCCGCCGCCGGGTTGCGCCACCGCTCCCCCGCCCCGGGGGCGCGGCCGTCCACCGTGAACGTCGGCGCGAACCCGGCGTACTCCGCCCCGGCCAGCCCGGCGTGCCCGGCCACCCCGTAGGCCCAGGTGGCGGCGGTACCCGGGGCCACCGGGAAGCCCTGCTCGGCATACCCGATCGCGTCGGTGAACAGCTCGGCGAAGGGCAGCGAGCCGAACCGCTCGTGCAGGTCCCGCCAGCCGGCCGGGGCGCCCGGCACGGTCACCGGCAGCCAGCCCCGCGCCGGCATCACCGGCCCCACCGCCTGGGCCCCGCCCAACGCCTCGACCGGCTCCGCGCCCCGCCGGTCCGTCGCCGCCAGCACCAGCTCACGGGTCAGCGCCGCCGGGGACCGCCCGGAGGCGTTCAACCCGTGCAGCCGCTCGCCGTCCCAGACGATCGCGAACAGGTCGCCCCCGATGTCGTTGGAGGGCGGCTGCACCACCGTCAGGGTGATCGCGGTGGCCAGCGCCGCGTCGACGGCGTTGCCGCCGCGCCGCAGCACGGCCAGACCCGCGGCCGCCGCGAGCGGTTGGCTGGTCGCGACGGCACCGTTGGGGGCCAGGAGCGGCTGTCTGGGGTACGCCATGCGCCCTGTCTACCGCCTCCGGCGGCTCCCGGCGAGACCCCGACCCGCGCACCCGCCCGCGCCCACGACGGCCGACGGACTCACGACGGCCGGCGCGCTCACGACGGTCGGCGCGCTCACGACATGCGGCATCTCGTGGCTTCCTTCGCGGCGGAAGGGCCGGATTGCCGCAACCGGAGTTGATCACGCCCGGAGGTGGGCGTGCGTGACCGGAGTCGATCTCGCGGCGGGAAGGGCGTGGTGGGACCGTCCCGGTCCATGCCGGTCGCGGAGGGCGGGGCGGTCAGCGGGTGAGGCGGTTGGCGCGCGGCGGTCGCGGAGGGCAGGGCGGTCAGCGGGTGAGGCGGTTGGCGCGCGGCGGTCGCGGAGGGCAGGGCGGTCAGCGGGTGAGACGGTTGGCGCGCGGCGGTCGCGGAGGGCAGGGCGGTCAGCGGGTGAGACGGTTGGCGCGGCGGCGGACCGGGAGGCCGCCCGGCAGGTGCACCGGGCCCTGGCCGTGCCAGTCGGTGATCAGGGCGTCGAGCGCGGCGACGTGCCGCTGCGACAGGGCGGCCGGCGCGGCGCCCAGCTCGCGGGCCCAGGCGTGCAGCACCCGGGTGCGTACCGCCGCCGGCAGCGCGGCCAGCGCGTCGACCGAGAGGCCGCCCTCGGCGCACCGGGCGTCGGCGAGCGCGGCGCCGGCCAGGTCGTCGAGGGCGGCGGTGTCGGCGGCGAGCAGCCGGGCGGTCCGGGCCAGGTTCGCCACCACCCCGGGGCCGAGCGCGTCGACCAGTGCCGGGAGCAGGTCCGCCCGGACCCGCGAGCGGGCGTACGCCGGGTCGGTGTTGTGCGGGTCCTGCCACGGACGGAGGCCGAGGGCGGCGCACGCCGCCCGGGTCTCCTCGCGGGCGACGTCGAGCAGCGGGCGGAGCAGGGGCACCCCGGCCAGGTCCCGGCGCGGCGGCATGCCGGAGAGGCCGCGTGGGCCGGCGCCCCGGGCCAGCGCCAGCAGCACCGTCTCGGCCTGGTCGTCCCGGGTGTGGCCGAGCAGCACCGCGGCGGCGTCGTGCCGGCGGGCGGCGTCGGCCAGTGCCTCGTACCGGGCCGCGCGGGCGGCCGCCTCCGGGCCGCCGGGCCGCCCCGGGACCCGCACCGGCACCGCCTCGACCGGATCGAACCTCTGCTCCCGGGCCCAGGCGGCGACCGCCCCGGCCCGCTCGGCGGAGCCGGGTTGCAGGCCGTGGTCGACGGTGACCAGGCCGGCCCGGCGACCGAGGCGGGGCGCCACGAAGGCGGTCGCGGCGGCCAGCGCGAGTGAATCGGCGCCGCCCGAGCAGGCCACCAGCACCGGTCCGGCCCCGGGCAGCCCGGTCAACGCCCGGCGCACGGCGAGCCGGACGGCGGCCACCGGCGGAGCGAGGGGGGCCCGTGCACCGGCCGCGTTCCGCGCCGGTGCACCCGACCCACCCGCCGCATCGCCCTGCCTCCGCGCCTGGCCGGCCCACGAACCCGACCCGCTCACCGCGCCCGGTCCTTGCGGCTGCCCGACCCGCGAACCCGACCCGCTCACCACGCCCGGTCCCTGCGGCGTGCGGCGCGCGTGCGTGGCGCGTTCGCCCTGCGGGCGCGGGGCCGGGAACCCGGACCACTCGTCGTGCTCACCGGGGGGCGGTTCAGCCGGCGGTCGGGGTGGCGCCGGCCGGCCCGTGCACCCGGGCCACCCAGGCGTCCGGGTCACCCAGCTCGTCGAGCCGGGGCAGGGTCAGCGGCGAGGAGAAAATCTTGTTGAAGCCGGCCATGCCGACCCGGTCGACGACCCCGTGCACGAACTTGCGGCCCTCGGCGTACTGGCGCATCTTGACCTCGACGCCGAGCAGCCGGCGGATCGCCTTCTCCAGCGGGTTGCCGGACTCGCGGCGGCGGTTGAACGCCGCCCGGATCGACTCGACACTGGGGATGACCTGCGGGCCGACCCCGTCCATGACGAACTCGGCGTGCCCTTCCAGCAGGGTCATCAGCGCGGTGAGCCGGTCGAGCACGGCCCGCTGCGCGGGGGTCTGCACGATGTCCAGCACGCTGGCCCGGCTCTCCGGGTCCTTCACCGCGTCGGAGAGGGTGGCGATGCCGCGCCGCAACCGCTCCAGCAGGTGCTCGCCGGCCTGCGCCGCGTCGACGAAGGCCTGCACCTCGCCGAGGAAGTACGCGCGCATCCACGGCACGGCGGTGAACTGCGTCCGGTGGGTCACCTCGTGCAGGCAGACCCAGAGCCGGAAGTCCCGCGGGTCGGCGCCGAGCTTCCGCTCCACCTCGACGATGTTCGGCGCGACCAGCAGCAGCTGGCCGGGGTCACCGGCGAAGACCTCGTACTGGCCGAGCACCCGGCCGGAGAGGTACGCCAGCACGGTGCCGGCCTGCACCCCGGTGAGCCGGGACCCGATCGCCTCGGTCAGCGGGCCGGGGCGCTTGTCGCCGGAGAGGCGGCTCACCAGCGGGCTGATCACCTCCCGCAGCCCGGCGATGTTCGCGGCCGCCCAGTCCCGGCGGTCCACCACCCGGACCGGTGGGTGCGTCACCTGGGAGCGCAGCCCGGTGTAGTCGGCGACGTGCCCGGCCGCCTCCTCGGTCAGCCGTCGCAGCTCGCCCACCACGTCGGTGGCCTCGGCGTACGACACCCGAGGGCCCGACTTGCCCAGGGCCCCCGCGGTCGCGGCGGCCAGATCCCAGTCCACGAACTGCGCCATGGACCCACCGTACCCGCGCCGCGACACCCCAACCGGAGATCGACGGCGGTCGCAGCCGCTCAGCGGCAGCCGCAGCGGGCCAGCGCGGAGCTGATCCGGTCGAGCGCCTGCCGGGTCGCGTCGAGGCTGCCCCCCGGGGTCCGGTCGGTCAGTACGGCGAAGGTGAGCAGCCGACCGTCGGCCGTGGTGACCAGCCCGGCGATCGCGTTCACCCCGGTCAGCGTGCCGGTCTTGGCCCGGACCACGCCGGCCCCGGCCTTCGTCACCGACGCCTGGTAGCGCCCGTCCAGGGTGCCGGACCAGCCGCCCACGGGCAGGCCGCCGAAGATCGCCGCCAGTTCGGGATGGCTGCCGTTGCCGGCCAGGGTGATCAGGTCGGTGAGCAGCGAAGGGCTGATCCGGTTGGTGCGGGACAGCCCGCTGCCGTCGGCCAGGGTGATCTCGTCGGCCGGCAGGCCCAGCTCGCCGAGCACCTGGTCGGTGGCGGCCGCCCCGCCGGCGAACGACGCCGGCTTGCCCTTGGCGAGCGCCACCTGCCGGGCCATCGCCTCCGCGATCACGTTGTCGCTGTCGCTGATCATGATGTCGACCAGGCGGACCACCGGCAGCGACTCGACCGTGCCCAGCTCGCTGCCGGGAGCCGGCGCGCCGGTGGCCGAGGCGCTGGCGGCGGCCGGCGCGGTGCCCCGCTTCACCTGGGCGTCCGCGGGGAGGCCGAGCAGCTTGGCGAACTGCCGGCCGGCGGTCAGATCGGGCTGCGGGACCCGCTCGGCGGCGTGGTTGGTGTCCTCGGCGGTCCGGCGGGCCTCCGCCGCGTCCCGCCGGGCACCGTCGGTCATCAGCGCGGTGATCGCCGCCCCGAAGCCGCCGGTCGGGATGTCGGCGTCCCAACCCGGCTCGTACACCGGGCCGGTGAAGCGCGACGAGTCGACGATGACCCTGGTCGGCGCGGTGCCGCCGAGCGCCTTCCGGACCTGGGCGGCCAGGTCGTCGAGCCGGGCCGCACCCGGGTAGAAGCCGTTCTTGTCGACCGCGAGGGTCGGGTCGCCGCCGCCCACGAGCACCACCTCGCCGGGGTTGGCGCCGGCCACCGCCCGGGTCGGGATCCGGTACGCGGGACCGCGGGCGGCCAGCACCGCCACCCCGGTGGCGAGCTTGGTCACCGAGGCGGGCACGGTCGGGGTGTCCTGACCGGCGCCGTAGAGCTCCTGGCCGGTGACCACGTCGGCCACGGACACGTGCACCCGGTCGCCGAGCGCGGCCGCGCCGACCAGCGGCTGGAGCGCGGCGCGTACCCCGTCGGGGGTCGGTTGGGGCGCGTTGGCGTCCGGGCCGGCGAGCACCGCCGGCGGGTCGGGCTCGGGTGGCCGGGCGCCGGCGGTCGGCGAGCCGGCCTCGCTCCCCAGCCAGCCGGCCACCGGTCCGGGGCGGACCACGGCGAGCCCGACGCCGGCCAGGACGAGCACCAGCACCGTGGCGAGCAGTGCGACCAGCCGGCCGCGTCGGGGCCGTGCGGGCGGGGTGGGTGGGGCCGGTGCGGCGCCGTAGGGCGGGACGGGCGGGCTGACCGGGATGCCGGTGGCGTCCGACCCGGGCCAGCTCACCGGGGCGGCCGGGCCGGCGCCGCCCTGCCGGGCGTCGGCCGGCCGGCCGGGAGCGGTGCCGTACCCGCGGGGATCGGCCGGACCGGCGGAAGCCGCCCCGTACTGGCGGGGGTCGGACGGCGCGGTGCCGTACGTGGGAGCGGCGGGAGCGGTGCCGTACTGGCGGGGGTCGGAGGGACCGGCGGCGCGGCCCACCGGGGCGGACCCGGCGGCCGGACCGGGGTGGCCGACAGGGCTGACCCCCGGGACCCGGACCCGGCCGGTGGCGCCGCCCGAAGTGGAAGGGCCGGAGTTCCGCCCGTCAACCCCTTCGGGGCGGTAGTGTGAATCTTCCCTCCCCACGACCCCCTCCTCCCCCGCATCGAAGCGCCCTGGGTGACACTACTTCGGTCCGAACACTATGCGGTTGCCAGAGCCGACGGGTGGGCATTCACCTGGGCGGGAGCGGCGCCACTGGTTCCGTTAGCCAGCGTGGGCAAACGAGGGAGCGTGGAAGATGGATTTCGACGTCACGGTTGAGATCCCGAAGGGGCACCGCAACAAGTACGAGGTCGACCACGCGACCGGCCGGATCCGGCTGGACCGCACCCTCTTCACCTCCACGCAGTACCCGGCCGACTACGGCTTCATCGAGGGCACCCTGGGCGAGGACGGCGACCCGCTGGACGCCCTGGTGCTGGTCCCCGAGCCCACCTTCCCGGGCTGCCTGATCCGCTGCCGCACGATCGGCATGTTCCGGATGACGGACGAGAAGGGCGGCGACGACAAGGTCCTCTGCGTGCCCTACGAGGACCCGCGCCAGGAGCACCTGCGGGACATCCACCACCTGGGTGAGTTCGACCGGCTGGAGATCCAGCACTTCTTCGAGGTGTACAAGGACCTGGAGCCGGGCAAGTCGGTCGAGGGCGCGACCTGGGTGGGCCGCACCGAGGCCGAGGCCGAGATCCGGGCCTCGTACCAGCGTGCGCGGGAGGCCGCCGAGCGCGGCGAGACGCTGCACTGAACTGACCTGACCTGCGTCGCCGGGCCCGGGCCGCTCAGCCGAGCGACCCGGGCCCGCGCGCGTGGGCGGCTCAGCCGAGCAGACCGCGGGCCCGGTCGTAGAGGTCCAGCACCGCGCAGGCCACCGGGACCACGGAGACCACCAGCGCCGTGTCCGTGAGGTCGGCCAGCCGGCCGAGGTACGGCGAGACCGGCCGCCGGGCGTACGTGGCGCCGGCCGTCACGGCGATCAGGGCCAGCAGCAGCCCGCCGACGGCCAGCGCGAGCCGCCCGGCCGGCGCACCGCCCTGGACGAGAACCGCGCCGAGCAGGGCGTACCCGGTGAGGCCGGCGGCCACGGCGGGCACCCGGTGGCGGACCGCCACGAAGAGCCGGCTGCGCAGCAGCAGCACGGCGCAACCAACCGCGGCGAGCAGCCGGCCGGCCGGCCCGCCCGTGCCGACCAGCACCGTGGTGGCGGCGACGGCCAGCACGGCGTGCCCGAGCAGCAGCCCGGTGAGCACCTCCTCGGTCCGGGCCACCGCGGCGTGCACCCGCCCCCGGTCGGGCAGGTCGCGCACCCCGTCCGGCCCGGCATCGGCGGTACCGGCCGGCAGGGTGACCGGCGGCAGCGGGACCTTGCCGAGCCGTAGGGCCAGCAGCGGCAGGCCGCCGACGGCGAAGACCAGCACGGCGAGCAGCACCGCGGCGGTGTCGGCCGGGTCGAGGAGAAGCCCGCCGAGGGCGCTCGCCGCGCCCGCCGCGCCGGTGGCCGCGCCGGCCACGAAGATCCGGGCCCGGCTGGCCACCCCGAGCAGGCCGAGCACCGACACCAGCAGCAGGCCCACCGCGCCGGCCAGCAGCTCGGGAGCGCCGACCCAGCGCAGCGGCCCGGCCGGGCCGACCGGGTCGCCGGAGGTCACCGCCAGGGCGCCGGCCGCGGCGGCGTACGGCAGGGCGTACCCGCCGAGGGCGGCGCCGGCCGGCCCGTCCCCGTACGCCCGGGAGGCGGCGGTGCCGGCGAGCACCAGCAGCAGCGCGACCGCGGCCGCGACCGGCCAGCCGGCCGGTTGCCCGGGCCCGGCGGCCAGCACGGCGGCCAGGCCGACGGCCAGCGGCAGGGCCGCCCCGACCAGGGTGGCCGCCCGGGTGGCCCGGGGGGACCAGGCGGCGCCCCGGCGCCGGGCCCCGTCGGCGATCACCTCGACCACGTCGTCGTACTCCAGCTCCGGCCACTCGGCGCGGGCCGGCACGAGGTGCAGCACCTCGCCGTCGCGGATCCCCTGGGGCAGCAGCGCCTGGGCGGTGGCCAGCACCGCGCCGTCCGTACGGCGCAGCACCCAGCCGCCGTGCCGCTCCCCGTCGTCGGCCAGCCCGTCCCCGGCGTGCCGGAGCACCTCCGGCAGCAGCTCGGCCAGCGGAACCTGCTCCGGCAGCGCGACGTCGACCCGCCGCTGCGGGGTGCTGATCGTGACCCGAGCCAGCCCGGTTGTCATCGAGGCATCTCCATATCGAACGGTACGGGTGACTGACGGACGACAGGACTTTACCTACGATGAGCCAGGCTCGGGTTACCCAGAGTGGGGGAGGTTGGGTGTCCACTGTCGTCATCCGTCGGCCACCGCGCCGTCCGGCGCCGGAGATCCCGGCCGGCGAGCTGCCCGTCGAGGCGCCGCCGGAGATCCCCGTGCTGGCCGGCGGGCGCTGGCAGCAGGCGTTGCTGGTGCTGCCCATGCTCGGCGGCACGGTCGCGATGGCGATGATGTTCGGCCGGGGCGGCGGGGCCTACGCGTACGTGGTGGGCGGCATGTTCGGCCTCTCCTCGGTGGCGATGCTGGTGACCTCGTGGGGCAGCGCCGGCCCGCGGAAGTCGGAGCTGATGGCCGCCCGCCGGGAATACCTGCGCCACCTGGCCGCGCTGCGCCGCCGGGTCCGGGCCACCGCCGGGGCGCAGCGGGCTGGGCTGTACTACCGGCATCCCGACCCGGGCCGGCTCTGGTCGACGGTGGACAGCCACCGGGTCTGGGAGCGCCGGCCGGGTGACCCGGACTTCGCGGTGGTCCGGGTCGGGGTGGGCCCGCAGACCCTGGCCACCCCGCTGGTGCCGCCGGTCACCCGGCCGCTGGAGGAGTTGGAGCCGATGACGGCGGGGGCGCTGCGGCGCTTCCTCGACGCGTACTCGGTGGTGCCCGACCTGCCGGTGGCGCTCTCGCTGCGCAGCTTCGCCCGGGTCTTCGTCCGTGGCCCGGGCGCGGGACAGCGCCGGGCTGGCGGGGCCGACCCGGCACGGTCCGGGGCCGGCGGCCGGGACGCGGGCTCGCCCGAGGCGCAGGCGCTGGCCCGGGCGCTGCTCACCCAGCTCGCCGTCTTCCATGCCCCGGACGAGCTGCTGATCGCGGTCTGCGCCGGCCCGGAGCGGCGCGGGCGCTGGGAGTGGGTGAAGTGGCTGCCGCACGCCCACCATCCGCGCCGCGCCGACGCGCTCGGCCCGGTCCGGCTGGTCACCAGCGCCGCCGCCGAGCTGGAACGGCTCCTCGACGACGTGCTGGCCAGCCGGTCCCGGTTCAGCCCGGCCGGCCCGGCCACCGACGGCCCGCACGTCGTGGTGCTCCTCGACGGCGGCGACCTGACCGGGGCGACCGGCCTGGTCGGGGACGGTGGCATCGACGCGGTCACCGTGCTGGACCTGGACACCCCGCCGCCCCGCCTGCTCGACCGGTACGCCCTCCTGCTCGACCTGGTCGACGGGCGGCTGCACTCGTACTCCGTCGAGGGGCACGCGGAGGTCGGCGCGGCCGACGCGCTGGCACTCGCCGACGCGGAGGCGGTGGCCCGCCGGCTGGCCCCGCTGCGGCTGGCCGGCGCGGTACGCGGTCCGGACGCCCCGCCCGGCGCCGAGCTCGGCCTGCCGGAGCTGCTCGGCCTCGGCGATCCGGAGAACTTCACCGCCGAGCAGGGCTGGGCGCCCCGGGCCGCCCGGGACCGGCTGCGGGTGCCGATCGGGGTGGGCGCCGACGGCGGCGCGATCGAGCTGGACCTCAAGGAGTCCGCACAGGACGGCATGGGCCCGCACGGCCTGCTCATCGGCGCCACCGGCTCCGGAAAGTCGGAGCTGCTCCGCACCCTGGTGCTCGGGCTGGCCGCGACGCACAGCTCGGAACAGCTCAACTTCGTGCTGGTCGACTTCAAGGGCGGGGCCACCTTCGCGCCGTTCGAGCGGCTGCCGCACACCGCCGCGGTGATCACCAACCTGGCCGACGCGCTGCCGCTGGTGGACCGGATGGTCGCCGCGATCAACGGCGAGCTGATGCGGCGCCAGGAGCTGCTCCGCCGGGCCGGCAACTTCGCCGGCCTGCGGGACTACGAGCGGGCCCGGGCCGCGGGTACCCCGCTCGCCCCGCTGCCGTCGCTGCTGCTGATCTGCGACGAGTTCTCCGAGCTGCTCTCCGCCAAGCCCGACTTCATCGACCTGTTCGTGCAGATCGGCCGGCTGGGCCGGTCGCTCGGCGTGCATCTGCTGCTGGCCAGCCAGCGGCTGGAGGAGGGGCGGCTGCGCGGGCTGGACACCCACCTGTCGTACCGGATCGGGTTGCGCACCTTCTCGGCGTTGGAGTCCCGGACGGTGCTCGGCGTGCCGGACGCCCACGAGCTGCCCCGCAGCCCGGGGCACGGCTACCTGCGCGCGGGCACCGACCCGCTGGTCCGGTTCAAGGCCGCGTACGTCTCCGGCCCGGTCCGCCGCCGCACCGGCCCGGACGGCGGGGTCGGCGGCGGCGCGTCCCGGCTGCTGGCCTTCTCCACCCACCTGGTGCCGGTCCCCGAGCCGGCCCCGGCCGCCGCGCCGCCGGCCGAGGAGGACCGGGAGTCCCTGCTCGACCTGCTGGTCGGCCGGCTGGCCGGGCAGGGGCCGCCGGCGCACCAGGTGTGGCTGCCGCCGCTGGACGGCTCGCCCACGCTCGACGAGCTGCTCGGCCCGGTCGGCGCCGACCCGGCCCGCGGGCTCACCGTGGCGAACCCGGAGCTGCACGGCGCCCTCCAGGTCCCGGTGGCCGTGCTGGACAAGCCCTTCGAGCAGCGCCGGGACCTGTACTGGTTGGCCCTGGGGGGTGCCGCCGGGCACGTGGCGGTGGTGGGCACCGCCCGCAGCGGCCGGTCCACCCTGCTGCGCACGCTGATCTGCGCGCTGGCCCTCACCCACACCCCGGCCGAGGCGCAGGTCTACTGCCTCGACTTCGGCGGTGGGACGCTCGGCGCGCTGCGCGACCTGCCGCACGTCGGCGGGGTGGCGGGGCGCGCCGACGACACCGCGGTGCGCCGGACCGTCGGGGAGATCACCACGCTGCTCGCCCGGCGGGAGCGGCACTTCGCCGAGGCGGGGGTGGAGTCGGTGGCGGCGTGGCGACGGCGGCGGGCGGCCGCGCTGGCCGGCGGGCAGCCGGGCACCGACCCGTTCGGCGACGTGTTCCTGGTGATCGACGGCTGGAACGCCCTGCGCAGCGACTACGAGGAGCTGGAACCGCTGGTCACCGAGCTGGCCACCCGGGGCCTGACGTACGGGGTGCACGTGGTCGCCAGCGCCTTGCGCTGGTCGGATTTCCGGCCGGCGATCCGGGACCTCTTCGGGTCCAGGTTGGAGCTGCGCCTCGGTGACCCGGCCGACTCGGTGCTGGTGAAGCGCCCGGTCGCGGACAGCGTCCCGGAGCAGCGGCCGGGGCGGGGGATCGCCCCGGGCGGGCTGCATTTCCTCGCCGCCGAGCCCACGGTCGCCGCGCTGGGCTCCGGCACGGCGGACCTGGTGAAGGCGGTCGCCTCGGCGTGGGCCGGCCCGGCCGCGCCCCCGGTACGCCTGCTCCCACCGGTGCTGCCGTACGCCGCGCTGGACCACGCCGCGACCAGCGGGCTGGCCTTCCCGATCGGGATCGCCGAGGCGGACCTGCGCCCGGTGGTGCTGGACTTCGCCGTGGAGCCCAACTTCGTGGTCTTCGGCGACGCCGAGTGCGGCAAGTCGTCGTTCCTGCGGGCGCTGGCCACCTCGATCGTCAACCGGTTCGCCCCGGACGAGGCCCGGGTGATCCTGGTGGACTACCGGCGCAGTCTGATGGGTGCCATCGAGAGCCCGCACCTGATCGGGTACGGCATGGCCGCCCCGCACACCACCGAGCTGATCGAGTCGGCGGCCGGCTACCTGCGCGGCCGGCAGCCGGGGCCCGAGGTCACCCCGGCGGAGCTGCGCAGCCGGTCGTGGTGGACCGGGCCGGAGCTGTTCGTGCTGGTGGACGACTACGACCTGGTGGCCGGTGGGCCGTCGAACCCGTTGCGGGCGCTGGAGGAGCACCTGCCGCACGCCCGGGACGTCGGCCTGCACCTGGTGCTGGCCCGCCGGGCGGCCGGCTCCGGCCGGACCTCGTTCGAGCCGATCGTGCAGCGGCTGCGGGAGCTGTCCACGCCGGGCCTGGTGATGTCGGGCGGCCCCGAGGAGGGGGCGCTGGTCGGCCAGGTCAAGGCGGGTCCGCTGCCTCCGGGGCGGGGTCGGTTGGTGACCCGGCGCGACGGCGTACGGCTGGTCCAGCTGGCCCACCTGCCAACGGGATGAACGGTGTCACCGTCTTGCACCGTGGCGTACGCGAAAACCGGTAATCTCCGAGCAGCATGATGCTGACGCGATGAATGGCTGGGGAATGTGAGCAGGGATCGGCAGGGTGGCCGGACGGCGGCCCGGCGGCTCGCCGGGCGGGCGCTGCTCGGTGCGGCGGCCGCGGCGGTCGCCCTGGCCGGCCCGCCGGCGCCGCCCGCGCACGCCGCTCCGGCCCGGTCAGCCGCGCTGGCCCAGTCACCGGCCCTGGCCCAGTCACCGGCCCTGGCCCGGTCGGCCGCGCTCGCGCAGTCACCCGCGCTGGGCCGGTCACCGGCGTTGGGGCGGACGGCCGCGCTGGCTCCGGAGCCCGGCTGGGTGGCGCCGGCCGGGGTGCCGACCCGGACGGACCAGGTCCGCGAGGAGCAGTGGCAGCTGGACGCGCTCAACGCGAAGGCCGCCTGGCAGATCTCGACCGGTCGCGGCGTGGTGGTCGCCGTCATCGACTCCGGTGTGGACGGTTCCCACCCGGACCTGGCCGGCCAGGTGCTCCCCGGCGTCGACCTGGTCACCCCGGACGGGTCGGAGGGCCCCGACCCGGTCGGGCACGGCACCACGGTCGCCGGCCTGATCGCCGGGCGCAACGACGACGACCGGGGCGTGGTCGGCCTGGCCCCGGACGCCCGGATCCTGCCGGTCCGGGTGCTCGACGACGAGAACCGGTACGACGACGCGATGATCGTCGCCAAGGGAGTGCGCTGGGCGGTCGACCACGGGGCAAGGGTGATCAACCTGTCCCTCGGCGGCAGCGGGACCAGCCCGGCCCTGGCCGCCGCCCTCGACTACGCCTTCGCCCGGGACGTGGTGGTGGTCGCCTGCACCGGCAACCTGGCCACCTCGAGCAGCCCCAAGGTCTGGTACCCGGCCCGGGAGCCGGGGGTGATCGCGGTCGCCGGCCTGGACCGCAGCGCGAGGAACCTCTGGTCCGGCTCGATCACCGGGCACGAGACCGTGCTCACCGCCCCGGCGACGGCGCTCTACGGCGCCCGCCCCGAGGGGTACTGGCGGGTACAGGGGACCAGCTTCGCGTCCCCACTGGTCGCCGCGGCCGCCGCGCTGGTCCGGTCCCGCTGGCCGCAGATGTCCGCCGGCGAGGTGGTCAACCGGCTCATCAGCACGGCCAGGGACCTGGGTCCGACGGCACGCGACGACCGGTTCGGCTACGGCATGGTGGACCCGGTGGCCGCGCTGACCGTCGACGTACCGCCGGTGTTGAGCAACCCGCTGGACGACAACGACCCGCCCGGGGTGGTCGGCTTCGGCCCGGCGCCGGGCGCCGACCGGGACACCCGGGCCGCCGCGGCCGGGCAGGGTGGCAACCCGTTCGGCCTGCCCGGGCCGACGCAGCAGGCCCGGTGGTCGGCGCGGCCGGCCGGCCAGCCGGACGACAGCGCTCCGGACCGGCTCTGGACCGGCCTCCCGCTCCTCGTCGCCCTGGTGACCGGCGCGGCGCTGATGGTCCGCCGGTTCCGGCAGACCCGCCGCTGACTCCGACGGTCTGGTCCGGGCCCGCGGTGGGTAGTGGTTCGGTCATGGACGTACGGGACACGGGTGGGCAGGTGACGGAGGCCGGACGGTCCTGGCGGGCGCGGCGACTGGACCGGGACGCTTCGCTGGGGCTGCGGCTGACCCTGGCGGCCGTCGCGGCGTTCCTGGTGCTGGTGCCGTTCTCGCTGCTGGCGCTCCTGGTGCTGGGCGCCTGGCCGCCGCTGTCCCGGCTGGACGCGTCGGTCACCGACACCCTGCACCGGTATGCGCTGGACCATCCGGGCTGGGTGCGGGTGATGAGCGTCTGGACGGACGTCTTCGGTCCCGGGCCGTTGCGGGTGGCCGCCGCCGTGCTGGTGGGGTGGCTGCTGCTGCGCCGGGCGCCCCGGCTGGCGGTCTGGGTGGTCACCACGATGGCCGTCGGCGGGCTGCTCGGCGCGCTGCTCAAGCTGCTGGTGGGGCGGCACCGGCCGGATCTGCTCGACCCGGTGGCCCGGGCGGCCGGGTTCTCGTTCCCGTCCGGTCACGCGCTCAACGCCGCCCTGGCCGGCGGGGTGCTGCTGCTGGTCTTCCTGCCGTACACCCGGCATCGCCGGGCGCTGCGCTGGGCGCTCTGGACGGTGGCCGTGCTGATCACGGTGCTGACCGGGCTGAGCCGGATCGCGCTGGGCGTGCACTGGACCAGCGACGTGCTGGGCGGCTGGCTGCTCGGCGTCGCGGTGCTCGTCGCGACCACCGCCGCGTTCTCCACCTGGCGGACCCGGATCGGCCGGCGGCCGGTGTCGACCGCCCGGGAGGGGGTCGAGCCGGAGTTGGCCGAATCGGACCCGGATCGGCCGCACGCGTAGTCCGGCCCCGCACGGGGTAATGGGCGGCCCATGTCCAATGTCGCGCTCCAGGTCGCCCGGCGGATCCTGCTGCCGGTTGCCGTGCTCTTCTCCGTCATGGTGGGGCTGGGCCTGCTGGTCACCCGGGTGCTCGCGAAGACCTGGCCGTTCACCGTGGAGGACGCGGTCAACCGCGAGCTGGCGGCCGACCGGTCCGCGGGGTGGAACGACGTGTCGCTGGTCTTCAGCACGGTGGCCAGCACCCAGGTGATCGTCGCGGTGACCGTGCTGGCGGCGCTCGTGCTGCGGCTGGTGCTGCACCGCTGGCGGGAGCCGCTCTTCCTCTGCGCCGCGGTGACCGCGCAGGCGCTGGTCTTCCTCTTCACCACGATGGTCATCGACCGGAACCGCCCGGCCGTGGAGCACATGGACTCCTCGCCGCCGACGTCCAGTTTCCCGTCCGGGCACACCTCCGCGGCGACCGCGCTCTACGTCGGCATCGCGCTGCTGCTGGCCCTGCGGGCGCGGAGCACCCCGGCCAAGGTCGCCTGGTGGACGCTGCTGGTGCTGGTGCCGATCGGGGTGGCGGTCTTCCGGATGTACCGGGGCATGCACCATCCGAGCGACGTGCTGGCGTCCTTCCTGAACGGCGCCACCTGCGTGGCGGTCATGGCCCGGTCGCTGCTGGACCGCACCGTCACCTGGGGACGGGCCGCGCTGCCGGCCCGACCGTCCGGCGACGGGGTCACCCCGGCCGGGGCGTCCGCCGGCTGAGCGCCCGGCCGCCGTCGGGGTCGGCGCCCGCCGCTGCGCTCAGGTGCACTCGCCGGTGCCGACCGCCCGGGTACGCTCCGCGCCGGTCAGGGCCACCGGGCGGGCCTCGTCGGCGGTCACCGCGAAGCCGGTGTTCGGGTCGTCGGCCGCCGCCGCGAAGATCACCCCGAGCACCAGTCCGTTCGAGGAGACCAGCGGGCCGCCGGAGTTGCCGCTGCGGACCAGCGCCCGGATCGTGTAGATCTCCCGGGTCACGTCGCCCGACGAGTAGATGTCCGGACCGGTGATCCGGTCGACGTCCCGGATCCGGGCGGGCCGGGCGTCGTACGGGCCGTCGAGGGGGAAGCCCAGCACGATGGCGTCCGCCCCGCTGCCGGCCTGGCCGGCGGCGAAGCGCAGCGACGGGCCGGGCAGCCCGGGCACGTGCAGCACGGCCAGGTCCCGCGCCGGGTCGTAGACGACCACGTCGCCGTCGTACCGCTCGCCGCGCAGCTCCACGGCGACCGAGCGGGTGCCGGCCACCACGTGCGCGTTGGTCATCACCCGGTCGTCGGCGTACACGAAGCCGGAGCCCTCGATGCGACGCGAGCAGCTCGGCGCCGAGCCGAGCACCTTCACCACCGCCCGCTGGCTGCTCTGCACCACCTGCGAGCCGGCCAGCCGCGGGTCGGGCGGGGAGACCTGGCGGGCCCGGGTCGGCGCGAGGTCGCCGAAGACGTCCGGGAAGCCGTTGGTGTCGACGGTGTCCCGCAGCGCCGTGGAGAGCTCCTGCGCCTTGTCCGGCAGCACCCGGTCGACCACGGTGAGCAGGGCGCTGTTGCGCACCGAGGAGGCCAGCCAGGGCAGCGACGACGAGCCGAGCGGTACGGCGACCAGCCAGGCCACCAGCATCACCGCGAAGACCGAGACGAGCGCGCCGCCGACGTCGTCGAGCCGCTTGGCCAGCTCGTTGGTGATGGTCTGGCGCAGGTGCGAGCCGATCCAGCCGGCCAGCGCCTGGCCGAGCACGGCGAGCCCGAAGACCGCGACGAGCGAGATCAGCACCCGGGTGCCGCTGTCGGTGAACTGCCGGGCGACCAGCGGGCCGACCTGGAGGCCGATCAGCGCGCCCAGGAAGAACCCGGAGAACGACAGCGCGCCGATGACGAAACCCTGGCGGTATCCGCTGATCGCGAACACGAGCATGAGCAGGAGCAGGACGAGATCCACCGCGGACACGCCCCCAGGGTACGGGCACCGGGCTCGGCGATGGCTCACCGCTCGCGGAACGTGACGGCCGGATCGGCCGCCGGGAACCGCGGCGGCTCAGCGCACCGGCGTCTCGTCGACCGCGTCGGTGCCGGCGGAGGGGGCCGGGGTGGCCCCGGTCGGCGGCAGCTCCACCACCCGCCCGACCGGCCAGGGGCGGGCCCAGCCGCCCATCTCCAGCAGCGTGTTCAGCACGCCGGCGGTGAAGCCCCAGACCAGCATTCCGCGTACCGAGAAGGCCGGGCCGATCCAGCCGCTGGGGTGGCGGACCCGCAGCCGGTTCGCCGGGTCGACCAGCTCGGCGACCGGTAGCCGGGCGACGTGCGCCACCTCGGCCGGCTCGCGCGGGTGCACCGGGTGCGGCGCGTGCCACCAGGCGAGCACCGGGGTGACCACGAAATCGCTGACCGGGATCCAGAGCTTGGGCAGCTCGGCCAGCACGGTGACGCTGGCCGGGTCGAGGTCGACCTCCTCGTTCGCCTCGCGCAGCGCGGTGGCGCTGGCGTCGGCGTCCTCCGGGTCGGCCGCGCCGCCGGGAAAGGCCGGCTGGCCGGCGTGGTTGCGCAGGGTGGCGGCCCGCTGGAGGACCAGCACGTCCGGCCCGACGCCCGGCTCCTCGCCGAGCAGCACCAGCACCGCGCTCTCCCGGCCGCCGCTCTCCGGGGTGGTGAGCCGGGTGAAGTCCTCGGCGCGGGCGGTGCCGAGGCGACCGAGCAGCGGGTCGAACCACCCGGGTGGCCGACGGGTCATGCCGCCACGTCCACGCCGAGGTGGGTACGGAGCAGCTCGGCCAGGCGGGCGTCGTCCAGCGCGCCGGTGGAGTCGGTGTGCCGGATCCGGCCGGCCGCGTCGACGAAGACGGTCAGCGGGAAGGCGTTGCGGCCCAGCGCGTGCTCGAAGGCGTCCCCCTGGTCGACCAGCATCGGGAAGCGCACCCCGAAGTCCTCGCCGATGGACTGGGCGCCGCCGCGGCTGTCCCGGCTGTTCACCCCGATCACCTGGAACCGCCCGGCGGCCCGCTCGTGCAGCCGCTGGAACGCGGGCAGCTCCTTGCGGCAGGGCGGGCACCAGGACGCCCACACGTTGATCACCGCGGGGCCCTTGACGTCCCGCAACGCCACCGGCACCCCGCCGGTGAAACAGGAGAGCGTCAGCTCGGGCAGCCGGTCGCCGGCCTTGCCGGTCGGGGTCTCGCCGGCCTCGCCGGTCGGGGTCTCGGCGGCCGAGGCCGGCGCGGTGGTCAGCGCGGCGCAGTCGCTGAACGGGGACGGCCGTTCGGGGCGGGCCGCCGGTGCCGCCGGACGGTCCGGCTCGGCGGCGGCGGTGCAGCCGGCGAGCCCGAGCAGCACCGGGACGAGCAGGTACGCGAGGCGGTTCACGGCACCTCCGCCGCGACCGCCTGCTGCGGCACCAGCTCCGGGTCGAGGCCGACGGCCGCCGCCAGGTCCCGGGCGCGCGGGCCCTTGAGCAGCTTGACCGCCACCACCGGGTCGGTCGGGCCGGCGCCGTACGACGGGCAGAGCTTGGCCAGCGTGCAGGCGCCGCAGGCCGGCTTGCGGGCGTGGCAGACCCGGCGGCCGTGGAAGATGATCCGGTGCGACAGCATCGTCCAGTCGCGCTTCGGGTACAACGCGCCGATCGCGTGCTCGATCTTGACCGGGTCGGTCTCGGTGGTCAGCTGCCACCGCCGCACCAGCCGCTGAAAGTGGGTGTCGACGGTGATGCCGGGGACGTCGAAGGCGTTGCCGAGGATCACGTTCGCGGTCTTGCGCCCGATGCCGGGGAGGGTGACCAGGTCGGCCAGCCGGCCGGGGACCTCGCCGTCGTACCGCTCGCAGAGGGCGCGGCCCAGGTTGATCAGCGAACTGGTCTTGTTCCGGTAGAAGCCGGTCGGCCGGATCAGCTCCTCCAGCTCGGCGCGGTCCGCCCCGGCGTAGTCGGCGGCGGTGCGGTAACGGGCGAAGAGCTTCGGGGTGACCTCGTTGACCTTCTTGTCGGTGCACTGCGCGGACAGGATGGTGGCGACGGCCAGCTCCAGCGCGTTGCCGTGGTCGAGCTCACAGTGCGCGTCGGGATGCGTCTCGGTCAGCACCCGGCCGATCCGCCGGGCCCGGCGGGTGCGACCGAGGTCGGTCTCGGGGGAACGCGTGGTCACGCCGGCCAGCCTACGTCGCGGGGCCGACGTCCCGGTGGGCCCACGCGCCGGGTCAGCCGCCGGACGGCACCCGGATCCGGCCGGCCGCGTCGATCCGGGCCCCGGTACGCGGGAAGTCGGCGTGGCTCACCTCACGGACCAGTCCGAGGCCGCGCTGCTGCCGGTCGATCGCGGGCCGGCCGACGCCGTTCATCACGGTGGCGGTGAAGCGGCCGTCGACGAAGCTGCCGTCCGGCTTGAGCGTGACCTTGAGCACCCCGCCCCAGCCGAGTCGACCCGACGGGTTCAGCGACTTCCCCCCGCCGGCGAAGTTGCCCAGGCTGTACGCGATCAGCCGGCCCCGGTAGAACTCCATGCCGCGCAGCACGTGCGGCCCGTGCCCGACGACCAGGTCGGCGCCGGCGTCGATCACCGCGTGGGAGAACCTGATCGGGTCGCCCCGGTTCTCCCCGAAGAACAGCTCGGTGCCGGGCTTCACGTGGCTCTTGTCGGCGCCCTCGGCACCCATGTGCACCTGCACCACGACCAGGTCGGCACTGGTCGCCGCCTTCGCCACCACCCGCTTCGCCGACGCGATGTCGACCAGGCTGTTGGACCAGACGTACGAGGAGAAGCCGACCACCGCGACCTTGACGCCCTCGACCTCGACCACGGTGATCTGGTCCGGGGCGCCGGTGTGCTGCAGGTCGTGCTCCTCCAGCGCCCGCTGGGTGTTCCGGTAGCCCTTGGGGCCGTAGTCGTAGCCGTGGTTGTTGGCCTGGTTGAGCAGCTGGAACCCGGCCTCCTTGAGGTGTTTCGCGTACTCCGGGGGCGCCCGGAACTGGTAGCAGTTCTGCGGCTTCGGCCCGCACTTGCCGGTGCCGGTGTCCTCGGTGAGCGGCTCCTCCAGGTTGCCCATCACGAGGTCGCCCTTGAGCGCGGCCTTGACGTCGTCGAAGAAGCCGTTCCCGCCGTCGGCCGGCAGCCGGTTCGGCGCGTTGCCCATGATCACGTCGCCGGTGGCGGCCAGCGAGATCGCCTGATCGGTGCCGTCGGCGGGCTGGTCGGCGGTGGCCGGCGCGGCGGAGCCGGCCGGTGCGCCATCCGCGCCCGGCCGCCACACCGACTCGCCGGCGCCGGGCTGCCCGCAGCCACCGACCAGCAGGGCGGCGAGCAGCACGCCGAGGGCCGCGGCGGCGCGACGCCGGGACGGGGACACGGAGGGGACGGGAGCGTACATCGCCGGCCACGGTACCGCCCGGTGAACGCGCCGACGACGGCCGATCGGTCGAAAAGCCGACCCGTCGGCCCGGCCGGCTCCCGGCAGTCGGGCGCCGATCCGACCCGGGAGCACCGTGCCGATGGCCCCGGCCGGCTCAGCCCGCCCGGCGCTGCTCGGACCAGGGGACCACGGTGCCGGCGCCGCCGGCCAGGACGGCCGCGTGCACGGCTCGGGCCAGCGGGGCGCCCCAGGCCGAGCGGGGGCCGCCGTACGGGGCCGGGTCGCCGTCGGCCGGGCAGAGCACGGTGACCGCGTCGGTGGGCGTGCCGGTGGCGGGCAGGCCCAGCTCCCAGATCGCCTGCGCCTTCGCCTCGGTCGCCGTGGCCACGGCGTTGACCAGGGCGGCGTCGCCGAGCCGGGCCGGCACGTACGCCACGATGTTGACCGTGCCGACGCGGTTGACCGTGCCGACGCGCTGCGCCGGGGTGGCGGGCGCGGGCGCCGCGGCCCACACCGGAGTGCCGAGCCCGACCGTCGCCCAGACCCGCACGCCGTCGTCGGCCCGGGCCACCACCTCGGTCACGTCGACGCCGGTCAGCAGGCCCACCCCGGGCCCGGCCAGGCCCAGCCCGCCGGCCAGTTCGGCCAGGTGGTCGGCGGGGTCGTCCCGGTCGTACGACATCGGCACGGTCGCGTTGAGCACCCAGCGGCGTACGCCGATCCCGCCGCCCAGCGGGGCGCTGCCGACGGCCAGCAGCGGCGCCTCGGCCCGCCAGACCAGCAGCGGGATCGCCGACCCGGCCTCGGGGCGGGTGGTCAGGAACGGCTCGTTCAGCACGGCACCGACCCTACGATCAGAGGAAGGCAGCGGCGACGCCCGCCCGGGCTCGGCGGCCCGGACGCCACGCCCGCCACCCGGCGCCGCCGGTCGGGGGGCGGGGATTGTAGTCCTCGATCGCGTCGGGAGGGTTACGCCCAACGATCAAGATTCCAGGGGTGCGCCTCTGATTCCAGCTCATGTGCGCCTAGACTGGCGGCGCGCGAGGGATCAGCGGACGGCGGACCCGGCCGACGGACGGCACGCGCAAGCGGAGGTGCGCGATGGACGAGGTACTGGCCCGTAGCGGGATCTTCCAGGGTGTCGACCCGGAGGCTGCCGAGGCGCTCGCCAAGGAGATGGAGACGATCGAGGTCCGCAAGGGCGAGGTCGTGTTCAACGAGGGCGAGCCCGGCGACAGTCTCTACATCCTCCTGTCCGGCAAGATCAAGGTTGGCCGCCGCGCGGCGGACGGCCGGCAGAACCTGATCGCCGTGATGGGCCCGTCGGACATGGTCGGCGAGCTGTCGCTCTTCGACCCCGGGCCGCGCACGGCGACGGCCACCGCGGTGACCGACACCCGGCTGGTCCGGCTGCGCAAGCAGGCGCTGCGGCCCTGGCTGAACAACCGGCCCGAGATCGCCGAGCAGCTGCTGCGGGTGCTCGCCCGCCGGCTGCGGCGGACGAACGACTCGCTCGCCGACCTGATCTTCACCGACGTGCCGGGCCGGGTCGCCAAGAACCTGCTCCAGATGGCCGGCCGGTTCGGCACCCGCGACGGCGGCGTGCTGCGGGTGACCCACGACCTGACCCAGGAGGAGATCGCCCAGCTCGTCGGCGCTTCCCGGGAGACCGTGAACAAGGCGCTGGCCGACTTCGCGTCGCGCGGCTGGCTGCGGCTGGACGGCAAGAGCATCATCATCCTCGACCCGGAGCGCCTGGCCCGCCGCGCGCGGGTCTGATCCCGCTCCCCGGCCGGGCCCTTCCGCCCGCCCGTCGACCCGTCCCGGCCCGGACCGCCACCGTTGCGGTCCGGGCCGGTGCCGTTCCCGCCCGCCCCAGCGGTTCCGGGCGCCCGCCGCGCGCTCTGCCCAGCGAAGAATTCCTGGATTTCGGCGCCGCCCTCGGCGACGGTGGGGCGATGTTCGAACGTGTCGCCGTCCTCTCCGACATCCACGGCGTGCTGCCGGCGCTGGAGGCCGTCCTGGCCGAGCCCGACGTGGCCGCCGCCGACCTGATCGTGCTCACCGGGGACATCGCGGACGGCCCGCAACCGGTCGAGGTGCTGGACCGGCTCGCCGCGCTCGGGGACCGCGCGCTCTGGGTCGGCGGCAACGGCGAACGGGAACTGGTGGCGGCCCACGCCGGCCACCCGACCTCGTACGACGTCTCGAACTGGGCCGCCGCCCAGCTGCGCGAGGACCAGGTGGCCCGGCTGGCCGCGCTGCCGCCGACCGTCACCTTTTCCGTCGCCGGCCTCGGCGAGGTGCTCTGCTGCCACGCGACGCCCCGCGACGACGAGGAGATGGTGCTGGTCGACTCGCGGCTCGACCGCTGGGCGGAGGTCTTCGCCGGCCTGCCGGCCGAGGTCGGCACCGTGGTCTGCGGGCACACCCACATGCCGTTCACCCGGCTCGTCGACCGCCGCCTGGTGGTCAACCCGGGCAGCGTCGGCATGCCGTACGGCGGAGCCGGCGCCTGGTGGGCCCTGCTCGGCCCGGGCGTGCAGCTGCGCCGCACGGCGTACGACGTGGACGCCGCCTGCGCCCGGGTGGCCGCCGGTTCGGGCTTCCCGGACGCCGCCGCCTGGGCCGACGAGTACCTGCGCTCGGTGCACAGCGACGTCGACGCGCTCACCGTCTTCGGTCCCCGCGACGGCCGCTGACGGCCGCGACCGGCCGGGACGACCGAACGGCGAACCCGAGATGCGGCGATCCGTGGCTTCGCATCGTCCGGAAGCCCCGGATCGCCGCAAGCCGGGTCGATCAACCCGCTCGTTCGACCGGCCCGGTCCGGAACTCAGAAAAAGTCAGTCTTGACTGTTTGTTTTGCGACCGGCAGGCTGTCCCCGTGCCCGCCGCCCCGACCCGCGTCCCCCAGCAGGAGCGCAGCCGCGCCACCCAGGCCCGGCTGCTGGAGGCGACCGTGGACTGCCTGGTGGAGCATGGCTGGTCCGGCACCACCACCACGGTCGTGGCGGCCCGGGCCGGCGTCTCCCGGGGCGCCCAGCTGCACCACTACCCGACCAAGGCCGCCCTGGTCACCGCCGCGGTCACCCACCTCACCGAGCGCCGGGCCGTCGAGCTGCGCACCGAGGCCGCGGCGCTGCCCGCCGGGCCGCGCCGGCTCGACCGGGTGGTCGACCTGCTCGCCGCCGCCTTCACCGGGCCGCTCTTCGTCGCCGCCCTGGAGCTGTGGGTGGCCGCCCGCACCGACCCCGAGCTGCGGGACGCCCTGGTGCCGCTGGAGGCGCGGGTCGGTCGCGAGATGCACCGGCTGACCGTCGAGCTGCTCGGCGTGGACGAGCGCCGGCCCGGCGTACGGGAGGCCGTCCAGGCCACCCTCGACCTGCTCCGCGGGCTCGGCGTGGCCAACCTGCTCAGCGACGACTCGACCCGGCGGACCGCCCTGCTGCACACCTGGAAGCGCCAACTCGCCATCCTGCTCACCCCCGACGACGGCCCGACGACGCCAGGGAGCGCGCGGCCGCACTGATCCCCCGGAGGCACCATGGTCGACCTGACAGCACTGCTCACGGATCTGGCCGCCGAGTCCGACCAGCTCGACGCGCTGGTCGCGCCGCTGCCGCCGGAGGAGTGGGCGCGACCGACCCCGGCCGCGGGCTGGACGATCGCGCACCAGATCGCCCACCTGGCCTGGACCGACCACGTGGCCCACCTCGCCGCCACCGACGCCGACGCCTTCTACACCTCGGTCCTCGCCGCCCCGAACCCGGCCCGCCTGGTCGACGACGGGGCCGAGTCCTTCCTCGCGCCCCCCGACGCGCTGCTGGCCCGCTGGCGGGCCGGCCGCACCGCGCTCAGCGCCGCCCTGGCCGCCACCCCGGCCGGGGAGAAGCTGCCCTGGTACGGCACCCGGATGTCGCCCACCTCGATGGCGACCGCCCGGCTCATGGAGACCTGGGCGCACGGCGAGGACGTGGCCGAGGCGCTCGGCGTCCGGCGGGCCCCGACCGACCGGCTGCGGCACGTCGCGCACCTGGGCTTTCGTACCCTCGGGCACGGCTTCGCCGCGCACGGCCGCCCGGCGCCGACCACGCCGGTCCGGGTGGAGCTGACTGCGCCAGCGAGCGCGGGGAGTGAGCCTGCGAGCCTCGCGGCCGGGAGCGAAGCCGGCACCGCCGGCGACACCTGGACCTTCGGGCCGGCGGACGCCGCCGACCGGGTCACTGGCCCGGCCCTCGACTTCTGCCTGCTGGTCACCCAGCGCCGGCACCGCGACAACCTCGCCCTGGTGGCCACCGGCCCGGTGGCCGACGAGTGGCTGGACGTGGCGCAGGCGTTCGCCGGCCCGCCCGGCGCCGGGCGGGACGCCGCCGGGGCGACGTCGTGACCGTGCTGCGGGTCGGCAACGCCTCCGGCTTCTACGGCGACCGGTTCGCCGCCTGGCGGGAGATGCTCGACGGCGGCGAGCTGGACGTGCTGACCGGCGACTACCTCGCCGAGCTGACCATGCTGATCCTCGGCCGGGACCGGCTGCGGGACCCCTCCCTCGGCTACGCGAAGACCTTCCTGCGCCAGCTCGAGGGCTGCCTCGGCACCGCGCTCGACCGCGGGGTCACCCTGGTCACCAACGCCGGCGGGCTCAACCCGGCCGGCCTGGCCGCCGCGGTCGGCGCGCTGGCCGACCGGCTCGGCCTCACCGTCCGGGTCGGGTACGTCGAGGGCGACGCCCTCGCCCGGCCCGACGCGCTGACCGCGAACGCGTACCTGGGGGCGTTCGGGATCGCCGCCTGCCTGGACGCCGGGGCGGACGTGGTGGTGACCGGACGGGTGACGGACGCCTCGCTGGCGGTCGGCCCGGCCATCGCCCGGTTCGGCTGGACCCGGGACGACCTCGACGCGCTGGCCGGCGCCACCGTCGCCGGGCACCTCATCGAGTGCGGGGCGCAGGTCACCGGCGGCAACTACAGCTTCTTCACCGAGCTGCCGGACGGTGGTCACCGCCCCGGCTTCCCGATCGCCGAGATCCACCGGGACGGCTCGTCGGTGCTCACCAAGCACCCCGGCACCGGGGGCGCGGTCACCGTCGAGACGGTCACCGCGCAGCTGCTGTACGAGGTGGACACGCCGGCCTACCTGGGGCCGGACGTGGTGGCCCGGCTGGACACGGTGGCGCTGACCCAGGACGGGCTGGACCGGGTGCGGGTCGCCGGGGTCCGCGGCACGCCCCCGCCGCCCACCCTCAAGGTGGGGGTCAACAACCTGGGCGGCTTCCGCAACTCGATGACGTTCGTGCTGTGCGGGCTGGACATCCCGGCCAAGGCGGCCCTGGTCCGCGGTCAACTGGAGGAGGCGGTCGGCCCGGAAGGGCTGGAGTTCACCCTGGCCCGCACCGACCACCCCGACGCCGCCGACACCGAGGCGGCGAGCGCGCTGCTGCACGTACACCTGCGGGACGGCGACAAGGCGCGGGCCGGGCGGGCCTTCTCGGCGGCCGCGGTGGAGCTGGCCCTGGCCTCCTACCCGGGCTGCACGCTGACCACCCTGCCCGGTGACGCCACCCCGTACGGGGTCTTCACCGCCGACACGGTCCCGCAGGACGCCGTCGCGCACCTCGCGGTGCTGCCCGACGGGGTACCCGTGCCGGTCGCCCCGCCGCACGTCACCCGCCCGGTGGAGTCCCCGGCGCGGCAGCGCGCGACCACCACCGGGGCGCCCGCGTACCCGACCCGGCGTGGTCCGCTCGGCGAGCTGGTCGGCGCCCGCTCCGGGGACAAGGGTGGGGACGCCAACCTGGGCGTCTGGGCCCGTACCGACGCCACCTGGGCCTGGCTGCGCGGCTGGCTGAGCACGGACCGGCTGGCCGAGCTGCTGCCGGAGACCGCCCCGCTGACCGTGGAGCGGTACGAGCTGCCCAACCTGCGGGCGGTCAACTTCGTGCTCCGCGGGCTGCTCGGGCCGGGCGTGGCCGGCTCCACCCGCTTCGACCCGCAGGCCAAGGCGCTCGGCGAGCTGCTCCGCTCCCGGGTGGTCGAGCTGCCGGCGGACCTGCTCACCGGGAGGCCGGCATGACCCTCGTGGACACCCCGGAACGACGGCAGCTACGGGAGCTGAGCCGGGCGTTCGTCACCAGGGAGGTGCTGCCCCACCTGGACGGGTGGGAACGCGCCGGCGAGGTGCCCCGGTCGCTGCACGAGACGGCCGCGAAGATCGGGCTGCTCGGCATCGGCTTCCCGGAGTGGGCCGGCGGCAGCGGCGGCAACCTGCTCGACTCGATCGTGGTCACCGAGGAGATCATCCGGTCGGGGGGCTCGTCCGGGCTGATCGCGGCGCTGTTCACGCACGGCATCGCGCTGCCGCACATGGTCGCGGCCTGCGGCGACCGGGCCGGCTCAGCCGCCGCCGGTCCGCAGCATCTCATCGACCGGTACGTCCGGCCGACCCTCGCCGGGACGATGATCGGCGCGCTGGCGATCACCGAGCCGGAGGGCGGTTCCGACGTGGCGGGCATCCGCACCTGCGCCCGCCGCGACGGCGACCACTACGTGGTGAACGGGTCGAAGACGTACATCACCAGCGGGCTCCGCGCCGACTTCGTGACGACCGCCGTCTGCACCGACTTTCCCGGCTCCGGCTCGCTCAGCCTGCTGGTGATCGACAAGGGCAGCCCCGGGTTCACCGTGGGCCGGCGGCTGGAGAAGCTGGGCTGGCACTGCTCGGACACCGCCGAGCTGTCCTTCGCCGACGTTCGGGTGCCGGTGGCGAACCGGATCGGGCCGGAGGACACCGGCTTCCTGGCGATCATGCAGCAGTTCGCCGCCGAGCGGCTCTCTCTGGCCACCCAGGCGTACGCGACCGCGCAGCGGTGCGTGGAGCTGGCCACCGCGTGGTGCCGGGACCGGTCCACGTTCGGCCGACCGCTGGCCAGCCGCCAACTGGTCCGGCACCGGCTGGCCGAGATGCACACCCGGGCCGAGGCGGCCCGGGCGTACGTGCACGACGTGGCCGAGCGGGTCGCCGCCGGCCAGCCGGTGGTCACCGAGGTGGCGATGGCGAAGAACGTGGCGGTGGCCGCCTGCGACCACGTGGTCGACGCGGCACTGCAACTGCACGGCGGTTTCGGCTACCTGCGCGACGCCGAGGTGGAACGGCACTACCGGGACGCCCGGATCCTCGGCATCGGCGGCGGCACCACCGAGATCATGAACGAGATCATCGCGAAGGGCATCGGCTTGTGAGCACCTTGGGAAGCGCGCTCGACCCGGCCGCGCCGGCCTACCGGGCCAACCGGGCGGCGCTGCTGGACCGCATCGCCGAGCTGGAGGCCGCGCTCGACCAGGCCCGGGCCGGTGGTGGCGAGAAGTACGTGACCCGGCACCACGGGCGCGGCAAGCTGCTCCCCCGGGAGCGGATCGAGCTGCTGCTCGACCCGGACAGCCCGTTCCTGGAGCTGTCCCCGGTGGCCGCGTACGGCACCGACTTCCCGGTCGGCGCCAGCACGGTCACCGGGATCGGGGTGGTCGAGGGCGTGGAGTGCCTGATCGTGGCCAACGACCCGACGGTACGCGGCGGCGCGATCAACCCGTGGTCGCTGGCGAAGACCCGGCGGGCCGGGGAGATCGCCCTGGCCAACCGGCTGCCCATGGTCAACCTGGTGGAGAGCGCCGGGGCGGACCTGCCCACCCAGGCGGAGATCTTCATCCCGGGTGGCCGGGTGTTCCGCGACCTGACCCGGCTCTCCGCCGCGCGGATCCCCACGGTGAGCGTGGTCTTCGGCAACGCCACGGCGGGCGGCGCGTACGTGCCGGGCATGTCGGACTACACCATCATGATCCGGGACCGGTCGCAGGTCTACCTGGCCGGGCCGCCGCTGGTGAAGATGGCCACCGGCGAGGTCACCGACGACGAGTCGCTGGGCGGGGCGGCCATGCACGCCACGACGTCCGGCCTGGCCGACTTCCTCGCCGCCGACGAGCGGGACGGCATCCGGCTGGCCCGGCAGTGCGTACGCCGGCTCAACTGGCGCAAGCAGGGCGCGCCGCCGCGCAACCCGTTCCCGGCGCCACCCAGGTACGACCCCGATGAGTTGCTCGGCATCGCCAGCGCCGACCTCAAGGTGCCGTTCGACCCGCGCGAGGTCCTCGCCCGGGTGCTCGACGGCAGCGAGTTCGACGAGTTCAAGCCCGGCTACGGCACCGCCCTGGTCACCGGCTGGGGCGAGCTGCACGGCTATCCGGTCGGCGTGCTGGCCAACGCCCGGGGCGTGCTGTTCAGCGCGGAGGCGCAGAAGGCCGCCCAGTTCATCCAGCTCGCCAACGCCGCCGACACCCCGCTGGTCTTCCTGCAGAACACCACCGGCTACATGGTCGGCACCGAGTACGAGCAGCGCGGCATCATCAAGCACGGCGCGTTGATGATCAATGCGGTGTCGAACTCGACGGTCCCGCACCTGACGGTCAACCTGGGCGCCTCCTACGGCGCCGGCAACTACGGCATGTGCGGCCGGGCGTACGAGCCGAGGTTCCTGTTCACCTGGCCGAACGCCAAGTCGGCGGTGATGGGCCCGGCGCAGCTGGCCGGGGTGCTGTCGATCGTCGCCCGGCAGGCCGCCGCCGCCCGGGGCCGCGAGTACGACGAGGAGTCCGACGCCGCCATGCGAATGATGGTCGAGCAGCAGATCGAGTCCCAGTCCGGGGCGCTCTTCCTCTCCGGCCGGCTCTACGACGACGGGGTGATCGACCCCCGGGACACCCGTACCGTCCTCGGGCTCTGCCTGTCGGCGATCCACAACGCACCGGTGAAGGGCGCCGACGGCTTCGGCGTCTTCCGGATGTGACACCTGTGAGCGCGAGGAACGCAGCGAAGCGGAGTCCCGCAGTCGCGAACGAAAGGCAGGCTCAGCGCGCATGATTTCGAGACTTCTCGTTGCGAACCGGGGGGAGATCGCCCGGCGGGTCTTCGCCACCTGCCGCGCCCTCGGCGTGGCCACCGTCGCTGTGCACTCCGACGCGGACTCCGACGCGCCGTTCGTGGCCGACGCCGACCAGGCGGTGCGGCTGCCCGGGAACACGCCGGCCGAGACGTACCTGCGCGTCGACGCCATCCTGGAGGCGGCCCGGCGCTCCGGCGCGGACGCGGTCCACCCCGGCTACGGCTTCCTCGCCGAGAACGCGGAGTTCGCGGCGGCGGTGGCCGACGCGGGCCTGACCTGGGTCGGCCCGTCGGCGAAGGCGATCGCCGCGATGGGCGACAAGATGGCCGCCAAGGCGCTGCTCGCCGACGCGGGCGTGCCGATGCTGCCCACCTGGACCGATCCGGCCGAGGTCACCGGCTTCCCGGTGCTGGTCAAGGCCGCCGCCGGTGGTGGCGGCCGGGGCATGCGGGTCGTCCGCGACGCCGCCGGGCTGGCCGAGGCCGTCGCGGGCGCGCGCCGCGAGGCGGCGGCGGCGTTCGGCGACGGCACTGTCTTCATCGAGCGGTACGTGGAACGGGGCCGCCACGTCGAGGTGCAGATCTTCGGCGACACCCACGGCACGGTGGTGGCGCTCGGGGTACGCGACTGCTCCATCCAGCGCCGCCACCAGAAGATCGTCGAGGAGGCGCCAGGTGTGCTGCCCGACGAGGTACGCGCCACGCTGCACGAGGCGGCGGTGGCGGCCGGGCGGGCGGTCGACTACGTCGGCGCGGGCACCGTGGAGTTCCTGCTGGCGCCGGACGGGCAGGTGCACTTCCTGGAGATGAACACCCGCCTCCAGGTGGAGCACCCGGTCACCGAGGCGACCACCGGGCTGGACCTGGTCCGGCTGCAACTGCTCGTCGCCGAGGGCGAGCCACTGCCGGTCACCAGCACGTCGCCGGCCGACGGCCACGCGATCGAGGTGCGGCTCTGTGCCGAGGACCCGGCCCGGGGTTTCCGCCCGGCCACCGGCACGCTGCACCGGTTCGCGATCCCCGGGGTCACCGCCGAGTTCGCGCCCGCCCAGGGGCTGCGGCTGGACTCCGGCGTGGCGGACGGCTCGACGGTGAGCGTGCACTACGACTCGATGCTCGCGAAGCTCGTCGCCTGGGCGCCCACCCGCGCCGAGGCGGCCCGCGCCCTGGCCGGCGCGCTCGCCCGCGCCGAACTGCACGGCGTGGCCACCAACCGGGACCTGCTGGTCCGCGTGCTGCGCAGCGCGGAGTTCGCCGCCGCCGACGTGGACACCGGCTTCCTGGAGCGGCACCCGGAGGTGTTCGCGCCGCTGCTGCCGGCCGGACAGCTTCCGGTGGTGGCGCTGGTGGCGGCGCTGTCCGGGGCCGCCGCCCGGCGGGCCGCCGCGCCGGTGCTGGCCGGGTTGCCGTCGGGGTGGCGCAACGTGCCGGCCTTCCCGCAGGTCACCCGGTTCACCGTCGGCGACAGCGAGGAGATCGAGGTCCGGTATCGGCTGGACCGCACGGGCGGCCTCGCCGAATGGTCGGTGTCCCGGTCCGACGCCACGCCGACCGTGACGGTGGTCGACGCCGCCGCCGACCGGGTGGTGCTCGACGTGGACGGGGTGCGGCGGGCCTTCCGCGTACACCGGGCCGGGTCGTGGGTCTTCGTGGACGGCCCGGACGGGGCGGCGAGCCTCACCGAGCTGCCCCGCCTGCCCCTGCCCACCGCCGAGCTGGCGGCTGGGTCGCTGCTCGCGCCGCTGCCCGGCGCGGTGACCCGGGTGCACGTCGAGGTCGGTCAGCGGGTCGCCGCCGGTGACCTGCTGCTGACGCTGGAAGCGATGAAGCTCGAACATCCCGTGCTCGCCCCCGCCGACGGTGTGGTGACGGAACTGCCGGTGCCGGCCGGCGGCCAGGTCGAGACGGGTGCCGTACTGGCCGTCGTGGATCCCGAGGAGGACCCGCAGTGAACTTCGACCTCACCCCCGAACAGGACCAGCTCCGCGACGCGGTACGGGAGCTGGGCCGCAAGTACGGCCATTCCTACTTCGTGTCGAAGGCCAGGGCCGGCGAGCACACCACCGAGCTGTGGCACGAGGCCGGCCGGCTCGGCTATCTGGGCGTCAACATCCCCACCGAGTACGGCGGCGGGGGCGGCGGCATCACCGACCTGGCCATCGTCTGCGAGGAGCTGGCCGCGGCGGGCTGCCCGCTGCTGCTGCTCGTGGTCTCCCCCGCCATCGCCGCCACCGTGATCAACAAGCACGGTACGGAGGAGCAGCGCAAGAAGCACCTCCCCGGCCTCGCCGACGGCTCCCAGAAGATCGTTTTCGCGATCACCGAGCCGGACGCCGGTTCGAACTTCCACCGCCTCGCCACCGTGGCCCGCCGCGACGGCGACGACTGGCTGCTCAGCGGCAGGAAGATCTACATCTCCGGCGTGGACGAGGCCGGACACGTGCTGGTGGTCGCCCGCGTCGCCGTCGGAGACGGCAGTGCCGGCGCAGGGGACGCGTCTCCGCAGCGGCTGAAGCCGGCGCTGTTCCTCGTGCCGACCGACGCGCCCGGCCTGGAGAAGTCCAAGCTGGACATGGAGATCCTGTCGCCGGAGAACCAGTTCCTGCTCTTCCTCGACGACGTCCGGCTGCCCGCCGACGCGCTGGTCGGCGAGTCGCTGGACGCCGGGCTGCCGGCGCTGTTCGCCGGGCTCAACCCGGAGCGCATCACGGTCGCCGCGATGGGCGCCGGCACCGGCCGGTACGCGATCGAGAAGGCCAGCGACTACACGTCCACCCGCACGGTGTGGGGTGGGCGCTCGATCGGCTCGCACCAGGGCGTGTCGCACCCGCTGGCGCACGCGGCCGTCCAGGTCGAGCTGGCCCGGCTGATGATCCACAAGGCGGCCACCCTGTACGACGCGGGCCGCGACCTGGAAGCCGGCATCTCCGGCAACATGGCCAAGTACGCGGCCGGCGAGGCCGCCGCGCTCGCCGTCGACACCGCCGTCCAGGCTCTCGGCGGGGCCGGCATGACCACCGAGTACGGGGTGGCCACCCTGCTCGGCGCGGTCCGGGCCGGCCGGATCGCCCCGGTCAGCCGCGAGATGATCCTCAACTTCGTCGCCCAGCACGTCCTCGGCCAGGACAAGTCGTACTGAGCCGGTGGGCCGCTCAGAGCGCCCGGTTCAGCCCGACGTGCAGGTGCCCGGCCCACCGGGTGGGCGTGGCCGGGAACTCGTCGCGTACCGCCCGGACCGTCTCGGTGAGCACCCGGGCCGCGGCGGCCGGGTCCGGGGGTTCGGTGCCACCGTTCGTCAGGCCGGCGTAGAAGGCGGCCGCGATCCGCGCGCTGTCCGTGGTCCGCCACATCGTGCCGATCACGCCCCGGAAGCCGGCGAGCTGGAACGCGGCGGCCAGGTGCAGCGGCTCGTCGGTGAACGTCGGGTGCGTCTCGGCCGTGCCGCACGCGGAGAGGAAGGCCAGCTCGGCCCGGGCCAGCCGGTAGGAGCCCACCATGTGCGGGCTGAGCGAGCCACCCTTGCCGAGGCGCAGGCCGCCGGTCAGCATCGCGGCCGTGCCGGCGTCCGCCTCGCCGTGGCAGGCGAAGTGCGCGATCGGGTGCCGGCGCAGCGCCTCCTCGACCTCGGTCGGGGCCACCTCGGTCCCGGTCAGCACGGTCGAGCCGGGGATCAGCCGGGCCACCTGCTCGACCTCGGCGCGTACCTGGGACAGCGCCGGCAGGTCCCGCGCGGTCGGCACGCCGACCACGGTGGCCGTGGCGGTCGCCGGCGGTCGCGGCCGTTCCGCCGCGGCGTGCGCCAGGGCGGTGAGGGTCGGCGTGTAGGACGGCACCACGCGGTCCAGGACGGTACGCCGGCGGCCCGGCTCCCGGTGATGACCGGCGGCGTGCAGCGGGAGGCGGGCCAGCGCGCCGACCGGGGACCACCAGAGCCGCGGCGGCGGCCCGTCGGCCGGCGCGATCCGGTCCAGCACCGGCCCGGTCACCGCGTCCCACAGCCAGCCCAGCACGGCGTGCAGCTCCTCCTGGGCGGCGGCGCGCCGGTCGAACGGCACCCCCGGGTCGAGCGCGTCGGACACCGCCGCGTACCAGCGGGTGACCTGCCGCTGGACGGCGGCGCCGGTCAGCTCGGGCAGCCGGACCGGCTGCACGGGCCGCTCCGGGTCGGCCGGCACGACCAGCGCGTCGCCCCGGTCGCCGTGGCTGTTGACGACGACCACCGGCAGGCCCGCGAGCCGCTCCCGGAGCAGCGGCACCGACGGTGGCCGCAGGAAGTCGGCGAACCCGGGCAGCCGCCGGATCCGCCCGATCACCCGGTCCCGTTCGGCGGCCAGTTTCCGGGTACGGGGCACCCAGGCGGTTCGCGGGTCCCACTCGGTCGTCGAGCTGTCCAACAGCTCACCGTCCGCGGTGCGGCGCTGCACCTCGATGGTGAAGCTCCGGACGTGCGTGTAGGCGTCCGCCTCGGCCAGTTCCCGGTCGACCCGGTCCAGGTCGGCGGCCAGCCCGGGGCTGACCACGCGCAGTTCCGCCCGCCCGTCGCGGATGCCCAGCGCCTCGTGGAAGAGCAGGCCACGGCCGCGTTCCAGGAGTTCGACGGCGCGCTCGGGGTGGTCCGCCGCGATCGCGGTCGCGGCGGCCTCCGCCGCCAACCCGCTCAGTTCGGCCACCGCCCCGAGCCGGCGCCGGCCGGCCGACGCCCGGTCGATCGAGGCCGGCATCTGCCGCACCGCCCGCTCCAGCGCGGCCAGCCGGGCGGCCGGGTCGCCGGCGGCGTGCGCCAACTCGGCCTGCTGCCGCTCGGCGTCGATCCGGGTCTGCGGGTCCGCCTGGGGCGCGGCGGCGATCGCGGCGTACGTGGCGGTCGCCTCGGCCCGGGCCAGCTCGGCGTCCGGCCCGCCCGCCCGGGCCAGCTCGGCGGCCGCCCGGGCCAGCAGCCCGGCCCGCAGCGGCCACCAGTGGTGGTCCGGTGGGGTCGCCTCGACCGCCTCCCGGGCCAGCCGTACCGCGTCGGCCAGCACGTCCAGGTCGCCGCCGAGCCGGTACCGGTGGTAGCGGGTGTCGGCGATCGCGCTGCGGATCCGCGGCTGGTCGGGGTGGTCCGGCGGCACCAGGGCCAGCGCCTCCCGGTAGCTGCGTTCGGCCGCGAGCAGCCCGGCCTCGTCCCGCTGCCGGACAGCCTGGACGGAGCGGCTGCTGGCGTGGTTGTAGAGGAAGCCGACCCGGCGCGGATCCCGCTCCGCCAGCAGGCCCGCCGCGCGGCCGTTCGCCGCCACCGCCTCGGCCAGGAGCGCGTCGTCGGGCACCAACTGGTCGCGGTGCACGAGCGTCTGGGAGAGCTTCATGAGCCGCAGTGGGTACGCCTCGTGCCCCTCGGGGGTGAGCCGCAGCGCCGCCCGCTGGTGCCGCAGCGCCTCGTCCACAAGCTCGGCGTCGCGCTTCAGCCAACCGGCGTCGTTCAACGCGTCACCGAGGACCACGAGTTGGTGCGGATGCTCCTCCGACTGCTCGCCGGCCAGGGGGAGCGCCTCCCGGGCGGCGGAGACCGCGACCTCGACCAGGTGTTCGTCCTGCCCGTGCAGCCCGGCGTCCGCGGCCGCGGCGGCCAGCAGGTTCAACGCCCTGCGCCGCAACGGGTCGGCCGGCCCGATGGCGTCCAGCGCCAGCTGCGCCCAGGTAGCCGCCTCCGCCGCGCCGCTCAGCTCGCCGCCGTGCTGCCACCGGTCCAGCTCGGCCGAGCCGAGCAGGAGCAGCGCGCGCGGCCGGGCCGGGTGGAAGCCCGGCACCACGGCGAAGAGCAGGAAGGCTGCCTCGTACTGGTCGGCCAGGGCCGCCGCCGAGGCGTCCACCGCGATCCGGGCCGACAGTTCCTCGGCCCGCCCCAGGTAACGGTCGATCACCTCGGGCTGCCCGGCCGCGGTGACCACCTCCAGCGCCAGCTCCGGGTCGACCTCCTGGGCCAGCAGGTTGACGACGGTGTTGAGCCGCTCCAGCGCCGCGGCCATCGCCGGCTCGTCGCCCGCCGCGGCGTGGACCGCGTCGCGCCAGGCCGCGGTCGCCTCGAACAGGACCTCGACCGACGCCAGCGGCGGGACCTCGGGCAGCCGGGACAGCGCCTCGGCGAACCGCGCCACCACCTGCGGGTCGGTGGGCTGCCGCCGCCAGCCGAGCTGGGCGGCCCGGCGGTACTCGCCGACGGCCAGTTGCAGCGCCCGCGGTCCGGCGCCCCGGTCGAAGTAGAGCTCCAGCAGGCGACCGCGGTCGACGAGGCGGTGTATCCGGTGCGGGTCCCGGTCGGTGGTGGCCGCGAGGGCCGCCGAGGCCGCGTCCAGCGCCTCGTCGTACGTCGGTCCCTCCCCGGTCGCCTCCGCCAGCGTCACCAGCGCCTCGGTGCGATCGGTCAGCAGGGCGGCCCGCAGCAGGGCGGCGTCGTTGTCGCGGTCCCGGGCCAGCTCCAGCAGCCATTCCTGATAGAGCGTGACGAGCATCCGGAGGGCCTTGCCGGAACCCGCCCGGTGCCGCTGCCGGAGCCCCGCGATCCGGTCGGCCTGCTGCTGGCTGAGCAGCACGTCGGCGAGTCGGGGAGGGCGGGGCGGGTCGCTCTCCCGGCAGTCGGCCCGGATCAGCTCCGGCACCAGCTCCGGGTCCCGGCGGTGCACGTGCCGGAACAGCTCGACCGCCGCCCGGCGCTCCCGCAGACCGTCCAGCCCGGACAGGTTGAGGTAGCGGTACCAGTGCAGCCGGGCCAGCGCCTGCGCCGCGGCCCGCCCGGCGCCGCGCCCACCGGCCGCCGCGGCGAGGACCTGCTCCTCGCCGGAGAGGTCGGGTCCGAACAGGACGCCCGGAATCCCCGTCCGCTCGTACTCGGCGGTCACCGCGGTGACCCGCCCCGCGGCGCTACCGACCGTCCATTTCGGCATCGCTCCTCGATTCCGGTGCGCTGACGTCCGGTGGCGATCTCCTGGTCCGGTAACGATCCTGCCCAATGGGTCCCGGTCCGGGAAAGCGGAATCCGGGTCGCGTCCCGACTGGCGGCACGGGCTTGCCGGGGCCGCTACTGTGGCAGCGGAAACGGCCGACCGGCGCACGGGGGGCGACCTTGGAACTCGTTGCGGAGCGCATCGGCCGGCTGTGCAGCCAGGCCACCGGGGAGCAGCTACGCACGCACGCCGAGCGGTACGGCGTCGCCGAGGTGCTCGACCGGATCGTCGCGGCGGTCGGCGCGGGCCGCTGGGACCAGCAGTTGGCGGCGGACCTCGACACTCTCGACGCGGCCTTCGCCCGGCACGGCGTCGACGGGCTCACCACCGGCGTACGCGGCTTCGAGCCGTGGCTCGGCCGCGGTGGCCACCCGACGGTCGCCGCCTGGACCTGCCCCGGCGCCGGGCCGTGTCCCCGCAAGGCCCCGGTCGACGACGGCGCGCCGCCGACGTGCGGGCTCACCGGTGCGCCCCTCGTGGCGAGCCGGGTCACCCTGTGAACGCGTTCCTCGCCGAGCTGGGCAAGCAGCTGGTGACCCGGTGGACGGCCGCGCTGGTGCTGCCGGGGGCGCTGTTCGCCGCCGCGGTGGGGCTGGCCGGGGTGCTCGGCCAGGGCCACGCCCTGGCTGTCGCGGCCCTGCCGGCCTGGCTGGACCGGGTGACCGGCACGCCGGCCGGGGCGCGCGGCGCCGCCCTGCTGGTCGCCGTGGCCGCGTTCCTGCTCGGCTCGGCGGCGGCCGGGCTGGCCGCGCAGGCGGTGGGGATGTTCGTCGGGTGGACCTGGAGCCTGACCGGATCGACGCCGCTGCTGGGCCGGCTCACCGGTCGGCGCCGGCGGCGGTGGGAGCGAGCGGACGCCGAGGTGGCCGAGGCCGAGCGGGCATTCCTCGCGGACACCGCCGACCCCGCCCGGCGGGCCCGGGCACGGCGGGCGATCGACCGCCGCGCGGCGGTCTGCCTGGTGGAGCCGGCGCGGCCGACCTGGACCGGCGACCGGCTGCACGCCGCCGACGTGCGGGTCTGGCGCAGTTACGGCATCGACCTCGCGCCGGTGTGGCCGCGGCTGTGGCTGGTCCTGCCGGAGGAGGCGCGCGGCGAGCTGACCGCCGTGCAGGACCGCTGCGCCACGGCGGCCCGGCTGGTCGGTTGGGGCGTCCTCTACGCCGTCCTCGGGGCGTTCTGGTGGCCGGCCCTGGTCGTCGGCGCCGCGATCCTGCTGACCGCCCGGCACCGGTGCCGCCAGTCCGTGGCCGTCTACGCCGAGCTGGTCGAGGCCGCCGTGGACCTGTACGGCCGCGAGCTGGCCGTCCAGTTGGGACTCTCCTGCTCGGGCCGGCTCACCGGGGAGGTCGGCGAGCAGATCAGCGGGCTCGTCCGCAAGGACGGCACCGTCCCCCGCGCCCGACGGCCGGAAGGCGCGCCGCCGCCCGGTGCCTGACCGGCCCGTCGGTGCCGTCACGGCGTCCAGGACGGGTTGTGCAGGATGGCCAGGTTCTGCCGCGCGGTGACCGCCAGGGCGTGGCTCCGGTGGCCGTCCGGCAGCGCGTCCAGCACCTCCCAGTACAGCTCGATCGCCCGCTCCCGGTACCCGGCGAGCGCCAAGGTGGCGGCCAGGTTGTTGCGCCGGCCGATCGTCTCGAGGCTGCGGCGTCCCTGGCTGTGCTCGGTGTGCCGGACGTTCTGCTCGTGCAGGCCGATGGCCTGGGCGTACTGGCCGGCGTGCTGGTAGGCGACGGCCAGGTTGTTGCGGAAGACCAGGGTGAGCGGGCTGTCCGGGCCGTGCAGGTGCTCGGCCGCCGACACCACCTCGCGCAGCACGTCCAGCCCGTCGTCGACCTGCCCGGCCTCGAGGTACGCCTGACCCAGCTCGTTGCGGACCTTCAGGGTGTCCTCGTCGACCGGGCCGAACGCCTCGGCCGCGGCGCCGGCGAGCGGCTCGAGCAGGGCGAGCGCCTCGTCGTACCGGCCGCTGCGGCGGTGGTTCTCGGCGAGGCTGAGCCGGTAGGCCAGGGTGCTCCGGTCGGACAGGGATTCCCGGCCGAGGCCGGCCGCCCGCCAGAGGTCGAGCGACATCCGGACCACGTCGAGCGGCCCGTGCGACACCGGCGGCGGGGGCGTGGGCATCGCGGGCAGCGGCGTGGGGGCGCCGGCGGCCGCCACCGCCCACGATGCGAGCTGCGCCCGCAGCTGCGCGGCGGGGAGGTCACGGACGTGGAAGCGGTACACGTCGCGGTCCAGGTGCAGGTGCAGGGACGAGCCGTCGTCGTGCCCCGGACGGAAGCTGAGCGCCAGGGTGAGCAGGCCCGGCGTACGCACGTCCAGCCCGCGCAGCGCGTCCCAGCGGACGGCGAGGAACCGGCGGAAGGACCGGCGGAGCCGGATGCCGGAACGGTCGACGACGGCGGTGAGCCCCGGGATGGTGTCCGCCCGGTCCGGATGCCCGCCGAGATAGGTCACCTGGGGTATCGACAGCGATGACATCCCGTCATCGTTGCATCCGTACCCGGGGTTGAGAATGCCCGCGCCCGGGGCGGCCGGCGGTCCGGGCGTGCCGCTCCGGCGGCGATCAACCGGACGGCCGGTGGTCACCACCGGCCGGATCGGTGGTTGACAGGCGGACGCGCTCGGCGATGCTTGTCGGATGAGGTCGTTCCCGAAGCCCGATGCGCGGGCCAGGGCCGCCGTCGCGTCGCTGGCGGCGGTGGCGGCACTCGTGGCGCTGCTGGTCTGGCGCCCCGCAGGCATCGTGTCGGTCGCGCTGGCGCTGCTCTGCGTCCTGCTCGTGATGGTCGCCGGGGTGGCGATCAGCGCCCACCGGCAGGGCGGCGGGGAGGCCCCGGTCGAGGAGTGGCCCGCGCCGGGCAGCTACGGCGTCGACGCCGACACCCTGGAAGGGCTCGACCCGCGGGCCGTCCGCGGACTCCGCGCCGCCGCCGACTGCGCGGTCGACGCCGACACGCTGGAGGGGCTCGACCCCCGGGCGGTCCGCGACCAGCGCGCGGTCGGGGGGCTCAGCGACCGGTGAGGGTGGGCATGGCGAGCGCGTCCACGCCCCGCCCGGCCAGGCAGCGGTAGGTGCGGTCGGTGCCCGCCCCGGTGGGCGGCAACACCTCCAGGTTCCAGTCGCCCGCCTGCCGGATACCGCTGGCGAGCTGGAACGTGCCGACGTTGCAGACCCGCTGGACGGCGGGATCGGCCACCACCGCGCCGTGCCCGGCCCTGGCCAGCGTGGCGGGCAGGTCGCCCTCGGCGTAGGTCTCCCAGGTGTGCCGGCCGTCGCAGGACACCCGGGTCGCCTCCGCCCGGTCGCGGCGCAGTCGTACCGGCCCGAAACACTCCAGCTCGGTGGCGCAGCGCGCACCGGCCGGCAGGCGGACGTCGCCGGTGGCGCAGCCCGGCAGCACCTTCGGGGCGGTCACCTCGACCACCCCGCTGGCCACCGGGGTCGGCGCCACCACGGGCGGAGCGCCGCCGGCCAGCCAGGCCCCCGCGCTGGCCGAGGCGGCCAGCGCGAGCACGCCCGCGCCGCCCAGGAACCAGCGGCGCCGCCAGCGCCGCCCGGCGGCCGGCACGGTCGGGTGGTCGTCGTCCGTGGGCGGCCGCGGGGCCGGCTGCCCCGTCCGGCCCAGCGGGTACGGCCAGCCGGTGCTGGTGCCGCCGGTCGGGCCACCGCTGGCCGGGGCGCCGGAGATCGGCGCGCCGCTCACCGGGGTCGCGCCCTGGTCCAGCGGAAGCGCGGCGAGCATCCCGCGCAGCTCCACGGCGGACGGTCGCTCGCCCGGGTCGTTGGACATGCCGAGCCGCAGCACGTCGACCAGGTCGTCGGGGACCCCGGGCAGGCCGGGGATCGGCTGCTGGAACATCTCCAGCACGGTGACCAGGCTCGGGTTCCGCTCGGACTGCCAGCGGGGCGGCCGGCCGTGCATCACCGCGTAGAGGGTGGCGCAGAGCGCGTACACGTCGACGGCCGGCGAGGGCGGGCTGTGGCTGAACATCTCTGGCGGCGCGTACGCCGGGGTGAGCACCTCGAGGGTGACCGAGGCGTCGCGCACCTCGGCCAGCACGGCCAGCCCGAAGTCGGCCAGCACCGCCGGGTTGAAGTGCGAGTAGAGGATGTTGGCCGGCTTCACGTCGCGGTGCAGCACCCCGGCCGCGTGCGAGTGGGCCAGCGCATCGGCGATCTTGACGCCCAGGTCGCGGGTCTCCACCGGGCCCAGCGGGGAGGTCCGCATCCGCTCGGCGTACGAGCCGTCGCAGAGCTCCATGATCAGATAGGGGTGCTGGTCGACGGTGACCCCGACGTCGAAGAGGTCGACCACGTGCGGGTGGGAGGACATCTTGCCGGCGGCCCGCGCCTCACGCAGGAACCGGGCCTGGTCCCGTTCGCTGTCCAGCGTGCGGTTCTCCACCTTGACCGCGACCTCGCGTCCCACCGAGATCTGGGTGGCCCGGTACACGGTGGCGTAGCCGCCCCGGGCGAAGACCTGCAGATCGGTCAGACCGGGCACGATGGGCAGCCGGATGGCGCCGGGTGAGGTCTCGGTCACGGCTCGAAAATACCCAACTGTCCCGCGCGCTCAGCGCACCGCGTCGGTCGCCGGCGCTGGCTCCGGGTCGGCGGTCAGGCCCACGGAACGCCCCGCGCCGCCCGCCCGGCGGGCGTCCCACCACAGGCCGGCGGCCGTAGCGACCGCGCCCAGCCCTTCCCACACGGCCACCCCGAAGAACCGGCCCGGGGCGATGTCGGAGAGCACCGCGATGGTGAAGACGCTGAACGTGACCAGCCGGAACCAGACGGTGAAGCGGTAGAACGGGCGCCACTCGGTGGCCGCGGCGAGCAGGTAGTAGACCCCCATGTTGAACGAGGCCATCGAGGACGCGGTGAGGAACGTGCCGGTGTAGTCACCCGGGCCCCGCTCGGCCGGCACCTCGAACCCGAGCATGCGCAGCTGAGCCTCCGGCCAGATCAGCCCGAGCGCGCCCAGCAGCAACGCCAGCACGCCGAAGACCGCGATCGTCCAGCCGGCGCCGGTGCGCGGCAGCCTCATCCGTCCTCCCCAAGACCCACCCAGGTGACTGGTCCCCCTCGATCCCACAACCTAACCGGCAGGTCCGACACGCACATCCCCGGAACCGGTAATCCTGCGCCGGGCTCGACCGCCGAATCAGCCGCCGGCGAGGCGGGCCCGGAGCGCGTCGGCACCGGCCCGCTCGCTGCGCTGCTCGGTCGCGTACGCCAGCCGGACCGCCTCCTCGGCGCTGGCCAGCGCGTCCGCCGGTCGCCCGCAGGCGGCCAGCGCCTCGGCCCGCACCATGGCCGCGATCACCTGGCTGCGGACGTCCTCGGCCGGGGCGACCACCGCCCGCTGCGCCCAGTCCAGGGCCTGCTCGCGCTGGCCGTGGGCGAGCAGCGCGGACGCGTACCGGGCCATCGTCTGGCGGCGGGAGATGAGCAGGGACGGGCTCTTCGCGGCGGCGGTGGCGACCGGGGCGAGCAGCCCCACCGCGGTCGCCGAGTCGCCGGCCGCAAGCCGGGCCATGGCGAGCAGCACCCGGGGCGCCACCTGGGCCGGCGCCTGCGGGTTGTGCGGCTCCACGGTGGTCAGCACCGACCGGGCGTCCCGCTCGGCCGCCTCGTGGTCGCCCATGTCCAGCGCCACGAACCCGCGCAGGGTGCCGGCCATCCCGGTGAGCAGCGGGTGCGTGGTCTGGTCGGCGTACCCGAGCGCGTCGGTGAGCAGGTCCGCGGCGTGCTCGGGCGCGCCCAGCCCGCGGGCCACCACCCCGCGCACGACCAGCGCGAAGCCCTGCCCCCAGTCGTCGCCGACCTCGGCGAACTCCCGGTACGCCCGGCGCGCGCCCCGGTCCGCCTCGGCCAGCTCGCCCAGCTCGGCGGTGGCGTACGCCTCGACTGCGCGGAGCGTGCCGACCGCCCACGCCTCGCCGACCCGTTCCCCGAACGGCAGGAAGACCTGCGCCAGCCGGCACGCCTCGCGAAGCCGGCCGGCGAGCAGCCGGGCGAACGCGGTGGTGCCGCGCAGCCAGGCCCGCCCGTACGGGTCCTTCAGCTCGGCGAAGAGCCGGGCGGCCCGGCCGAGCACCGCGTCGGTGCCGGCGAAGTCGCCCCGGGTGGTGGTCACCCAGGCCAGGTTCTGCAACGACCAGGCCTGCCCGCGCGGATCCTTCGCGGCGAGACTGACCTGGTAGGACGCGGCGAGCCGGCTGCTCGCCTGGCCCAGCCGGCCGGCGATGAAGTCGGCCATGCCGAGCCGGCGCATCGCCGAGGCGCGCACGGTCGGCAGCTCGGCCGCGGTGGCCACCTGCAACGCCTCCTGCCAGCACCGTTCCGCCCGGACGGCGTCACCGAGGGTCTGGTGGGCCTGCCCGGCCAGCAGCAGGGCGCCGGCCCGGGTGGCCGCCGCGTCCCCGGCGTTCGCGGCGATCTTCTCGGCGAAGGCGAGGGCGTCGCCCGGCCGGCCGAGCTGGAGCAGGGCCCGGGCGTGCACCACCCGGTCGGCCAGCGGCAGCCCGTCCCGGGCCAGCTCGGCGGCGCGTTCGGAGTACTCGATCGCCAGCGCCGGCTCGCCGGAGCGCAGGGCCCGGCGGGCGGCCCGGCCGAGCGCGGCCACCCCGAGCGGGGCCACCGCGCGGGCCGGCGCGTCGGGGCGCAGCTTCACCGCGTCGGCGAGCGCGCCGGCCCGCTCGACGTGCTCGGCCACGAAGTCGTCCCGGGCGGCCTCGGTGAACCCGCCGGGCAGGGCGCCCGCCCCCGGGCTGCTCTCCGCCGCCGCCCAGCGGGCCAGCGCGGCGTGCCGTTCGGCCAGCTCGGCCTTGCTCACCCCGGCGTACGCGGCCTCGCGCATCAGCGGGGTGGCGAAGGCGAAACCGGTGCGGGTGCGGTGCAACATGCGCCGTTGCAGCAGCTCCTCCACGGCCCGCTCGAGCTCCACCGCGGCCACCGCCGCCGGCCGCCCGGCCAGCCCGGTGCGCTGTTCGCGGAGCGCCTCCAGCGCGCCGGTGGGGACGGTGTCGCCGACCACGGCGGCGTCCCGCAGCACGGAGCGGGCGTCCGGCGGGAGCGCGTCGATCCGCGCCGCCAGCACGGCGGCCAGGTCCCGGGAGAGCAGCCGGCTGCCCAGCGAGCCGGGGGCCAGCCGCCAGCCGACATCCGCGCCGCGCCCCGGCCCGGCGGTCAGCGCCCCGCGCTCCAGCAGCAGGGTGACCAGCTCGGCCAGGTAGAACGGGTTGCCCTGGGCGGTGGCCAGCAGCCGGTCGGCGTCGGCCTGCGGCAGCTTGCCGCCGACCAGGTAACTGGTCAGCAGCCGGGACGCGTCCGCGCCGCGCAGCGGCGGCAGGCCGTGCACCTCGGCGTCCGCGACCCGGGTCAGCGTGCCCGCCGTCCGGACCAGCTCCGGCCGGCCCAGCAGCAGCACCAGCACCGGGCCGGTGAGCCGGGAGAGGGTCAGCCCGAGCGCGCTGATCGTCTCGGCGGTCGCGTCGTGCAGGTCGTCCACCACGATCACCAGCGGGGCCTCCACGGCGAGGGCGCTGAGCAGTTCGGCGACCGCGTTCGGCACCGCCTCGGCGTCCGGCGGCGGAGCCGCGGCGCTCCACTCGCCGTTCTCGCCGGTGGCGGGGAGTTCGGCGTACCCGAGCAGGGCCAGAAGCTGGTCGACGGCGAGCGGGGGCAGATCGCCGGGGAGCCGGCCGAGGCGCTGCCCGAGCCGACGCAGCCGCTCCTCGACGGCCGGCCGGGTGAGCGCGGTGGCCGGGTCGTTGGGCAGGCCGACCGCCGCCCGGACCAGGTCGGCCAGGGGGGCGAGCCGGCGCCGCTCGCCGAATGCGGCACAGCGGACCGAGAGCACCCGGGCGCCGGTGTGCGCCGCGTACCGGCCGGCGCCCACGTCGTAGCCGGCGGCGAGGCGTTCCACCTCGGCGGCGAACCGGGACTTGCCGATGCCCGCCTCGGCGGTCATCAGCAGCACCCGCGGCTCCCCCCGGTCGATCACCTCGGCGAGCCGGCCGGCGACCCGGCCGATCTCGGTCTCCCGGCCCACGAAGGGCGCCTCGTCGCCGAGGCCGGAGCGGGTGCCCGGGGCGTCCAGGAGACCCAGCAGCTCGTACGCCTCGACCGGCTCGCGCTTGCCCTTGAGCCGCAGCGGGCGCAGCGCCCGCCAGGAGGCGACGTGCCGGGTGGCGGCGGAGGTCCGCGCCCCCGCGTACACCGCACCCACGGCGGCGGCGTCGGCGAGCCGGGCGGCGGTGTTCACGGTGTCGCCGATGACCGTGTACTCGATGGCGGCCTGGATGCCGGCGATGACGTCGCCGGTGTTCAGCCCGACCCGCAGGCCGAGCGGCGCGCCGCCGCCGCGCTCGTCGTCGAGCACCCGGCGGACCGCCCGCTGCATGGAGAGCGCGGCCCGCACGGCCCGCTCGGCGTCGTCCTCGTGCGCCACGGGCGCCCCGAAGACCGCCATGATCCCATCGCCGGTGAGCTTGTCGACGTGCCCGCCGAAGGTCTTGACCGCGCCGGCCAGGGCGGCCAGCACCCGGTCGGTGACCGCGCCGACCCGTTCCGGGTCGAGATCCTCCGACCAGGAGGTGAAGTCGGAGAGGTCCCCGAAGAGCACGGTGACCACCCGGCGCTCGGCGGCCGGCAGGCTGGCGGCGGCCGGCAGCGCGGCTCCGCAGTTGTGGCAGAACCGCGCGTTCGGTACGGCGACGGTCCCGCAGACCGGGCAGGTCACGGCTGCTCCACCCCGAGGTATTCGAGCTGGGCCCGGACCGACCACTCGGCGGCCCACCAGAGCGAGCGGTCGACGTCGGCGTAGACCCGGGCGACCACCTCGGGGGCGGTGGTCGCGCCCGCGGCCACCGCGGCCCGGACCTGGTCGAGCCGGGCCCGCCGGTGGGCGAGGTAGAACTCGGCCGCCGCAGCGCAGTCGGCCAGCGCCGGGCCGTGCCCGGGCAGCGCCCGGATCCCCCGGTACGTCGAGAGCAGCTCCAGGCTGGTCAGGTAGTCGCCGAGGTGCCCGTCGGGGTGGGCGACCACGGTGGTGCCCCGGCCCAGGATGGTGTCGCCGGTGAGGACCACCCGCTCGTCGCCGTGCTCGACCAGGAAGCAGACCGAGTCGGCGGTGTGCCCGGGGGTGCGCAGCAGTTGGATGTCCAGGCCGGCACCGTCGAGGTGCCCGCCGGGCTCGGTCAGCGGCGCACCGCCGAGGGTGTGCGCCGGGTCGGCGGCGCGCACGGGCGCCCCGCCGAGCAGCTCGCTGAGCCGGGGCGCGCCCTCGGTGTGGTCCGGGTGCCCGTGGGTGATCAGCACGAACCCGACCGGCCCGTGCGCCGCGACGGCGGCCAGGTGCGCCTCGTCGGCCGGCCCGGGGTCGACCACCACGGCGTGTTCCGCCCCGGGGGCGCGCAGCACCCAGGTGTTGGTCCCGTCGAGGGTCATCGGCCCCGGATTGGGCGCGCGCAGCAGCGTCACCCACCCGGGCAGCTCGTCCGCGAGCGCCCCTGCGGCTCCGGTCACATGCCCGCCCATGGCAGCGATCGTACGACCCCGCCCGTCGCTCCCCGCGATCTTGCGGGCCCACCTGGCGTTATGTCCCGTTGCGGGCCGTCTGCCGGCACGACCTCAGCAAGATCGCGGGTACGGAGCGTCAGGCGACCTCGACGATGACCTCGACCTCGACCGGGGCGTCCAGGGGCAGCTCGGCGACGCCCACGGCGCTACGGGCGTGCCGGCCGGCCTCGCCGAAGACCGCGCCGAACAGGTCGGAGGCGCCGTTGATCACGCCGGGCTGGCCGGTGAAGCCGGGGGCGCTGGCCACGAAGCCGGTCAACTTGACGATCTTGACGACGTTCTCCAGGCCGACCAGCGCGTCGATCGCGGCCAGCGCGTTCAGGGCGCACCGCTGGGCCAGGTCCTTCGCCTGCTCGGCGGAGACCCCGGCACCCACCTTGCCGGTGGCGAGCAGCTTGCCCTCGGCCATCGGGAGCTGGCCGGAGACGTAGACGTGCTGCCCCGACTGGACGGCCGGCACGTAGCTGGCCACCGGGGGGACCACCTCGGGCAGGGCCAGGCCCAGCTCGGCGAGCTTGGCGTGCGGTCCGTTGCTCATGCCCGTCACGCCTTCGGGCGCTTCAGGTAGGCGACGAGCTGCTCCGGGTTCGGGCCGGGCACCACGGAGACCAGTTCCCAACCGTCCTCGCCCCAGTTGTCGAGGATCTGCTTGGTCGCGTGGACCAGCAGCGGCACCGTGGCGTATTCCCACTTCTGCATCGGGTAACGGCTCCCTTGCCTGACATGGACTTCGGTCAGGCACAGCCTACGATCCGGCCGACCTACCGCGACGCGGGACGCTGCTCCGGCGCCGGCGGCTCGCCGCACGGGCCCTCGTGGTCGTAGCGCTGCGGGCACCGGGACCGGTCGGCCAGCAGCAGGTCACAGAAGACGCGGTGCCGGTTGTTCTGGTCGTCGGCGGTGGAGACCGTGGTCTCGCCGGCGTCCAACTCGGTGAGGAAGCCCAGCGAGGTCGCCACGGTGCCGGCCAGCGCGGTGGCCGCCGCCAGGTCGGGCACCCGGACCGGCAGGTGGATGACGTAACCCGGCTCCTCCTCGTCGCGGCCGCGCTCACCCGGACGGACCAGCGTGCGGACCACCTCGACCGGCGGCCGGTACGACCGCTCGTTGAACGGCAGGCCGGCGCCGGGGCTCTCGCCCTCACCGGGTCGCCCGGACCGTTCACCTGGCGGGAACTGGGCTCGGGGAATGTTCTCCGCGTCACGCATGCGCTGCCTCCGGGCGTTGTACCTGCTCACCGTCACCACCATCCGGTCCGGACCGACTGACCGGTCCGGTTCCGCCTCGCGACGAACGTAGGACCTGCGGAGAGTCCCGGCAACGGGACGCGCAGGCTCGGTCACGTCCAGTCACATATGCGACAGGCCTCCGTCGGGGATCCGACGTTGGCTTCGCGTTCCGGCCGGACCGGTTGTCCGTCGCCGCGTACGCGGGGCTGGCAAGCCGGCCATCGACCGCTACCCTTCCGGTCTGGACGGGTGACCCACGCCCGTCGCCACGCTCGAATCACGCGTCGGTCGCCCCGGGGCGGCGACGGCGCCGCACCCCGGGGGACGACATGACCCAACCGCCCGTCGGCGGCACCGCCGGCTCGCCGCACGAGCAGCCGCCCGCCGGTTCTCCGCCGCCCCCGCCGGCCCCGGGCGCCTTCCCGCCGCCGGCCCAGGACCCGTTCGCGCAGCCCGCCCCCGGCGCCTTCCCGCCGGCCGGCCCGGGCGCCTTCCCGGCGCCGCAGCCGGGCGCCTTCCCGCCGCCGCAGCCGGGCGCCTTCCCGCCGCCTCCGGGATCCGGCCCCACGCCGCAGCCGTCGGGCCCGGACGCGTTCCCGGCCGGGCCGGGCCACCCGCCGTACCCCGGCGCCACGCCGCAGCCATCGGGCCCCGACGCGTTCCCGCCCGGGCCGGGCCACCCGCCGTACCCCGGCGCGGCGGCCCCGAAGAAGCGGCGCGGGCTGCTGATCGTGTCGCTCGTGCTGGCCGCGGCGGTCCTGCTCTGCGGCGGTGGCGGCACGGCCGCGTTCCTCACCCTGCGCAACGCCGAGGACGGCCAGGGCGCCAAGGAGCCGACGGTCGCCGTGGACAACTTCCTCACCGCGGTCTACAAGGAGCGCAACGCCCGCAAGGCGGCCAGCTTCGTCTGCTCCGCCGCCCGGGACGACGACAAGATCGCCGCCAAGGTCGCCGAGGTGCGCAAGTACGCCAAGGAGTACCAGAACCCGCGGTTCCGCTGGACCACCCCGAAGGTGGACAACCAGACCGGCGACCGGGCGACGGTGACCACCAAGGTCACCATGTCGACGGCCGACGAGAAGGTCGCCAACCAGGACCTGCGCTTCACGGTGGTGCGGAAGACGGGTTGGTGGGTCTGCGAGGTCGCCTGAGCCCGGCGGCTGGATAGGCTCGACGGGTGGCAGCGACTGAGCAGCCGGCCGAACCGGCCGGCACCTGGCCGGCCCGCCTGCACGTGGTGACGGGCAAGGGCGGCACGGGCAAGACCAGCGTGGCCGCGGCACTGGCCCTCGGGCTGGCCGCCGGCGGCCGGCGCACCCTGCTGGTCGAGGTGGAGGGGCGGCAGGGCATCGCCCAACTCTTCGGCACCGACCCGCTGCCGTACGAGGAACGGCACCTCACCGACGCCCCCGGGGGCGGCGAGGTGCGGGCGCTCGCGGTGGACGCCGAGGAGGCGCTCCTCGAATACCTGGACATGTTCTACAAGCTCGGCGCGGCCGGCCGGGCGCTGCGCAAGTTCGGCGCCATCGACTTCGCCACCACGATCGCCCCCGGGCTGCGGGACGTGCTGCTCACCGGCAAGGTCAAGGAGGCCACCACCCGCAGCAACGGCCAGCGCCGGACGTACGACGCGGTGGTGCTCGACGCCCCGCCGACCGGGCGGATCGGCCGCTTCCTCAACGTCACCGCGGAGACCGCCCGGCTGGCCAAGGTCGGCCCGATCAAGAACCAGAGCGAGGGGGTCTCCGCGCTGCTCCGCTCGCCGATGACCGCGGTGCACGTGGTGACGCTGCTGGAGGAGATGCCGGTCCAGGAGACCGTCGACGCGATCGCGGACCTGACCCAGTTGGGTTTTCCGGTCGGCCGGGTGATCGTCAACGGGGCCCGCCCGCCGGTGCCGGCGGGCCGCGAGGTGACCGCCGCCGAGCTGAAGCGGGGGCTGGCCGCAGCCGGGCTGCCGACCGACGGCCGGACCGTCACCGGCCTCACCCGGGAGGCCCGTGACCAGCAGGTTCGCCGGGAGCTGGAGGACTCGCTCCGGGCCGAGCTGGTGGAGCTGGGGCTGCCCCTCGTCGAGCTGCCGCTGCTGCCCGGCGGGGTGGACCGGGCCGGGCTGGAGACGTTGGCCGCGGCGCTCGTCCGGGCGGATTGACTCACACCTGCGGCCGGCACGGCGCAGAGACCCCCTCCCGACCGATACGCTCGATTGGTGCCTTCCGAAGACGCGGCGCCACTGCTGGACGTCGACCAGATCCTCGCCGACCCCGGCGTGCGGATCGTGGTCTGCTGCGGAGCCGGCGGCGTGGGCAAGACGACCACGGCGGCCGCGCTGGCGCTCCGGGCGGCCGAACGGCACGGCCGGCGCACGGTGGTGCTCACCATCGACCCGGCCCGCCGGTTGGCGCAGTCGCTCGGCCTGACCGAGCTGGACAACACGCCCCGCCAGGTCAAGGGCATCGACGTGGAGACCAGCGGCGGCGAGCTGCACGCCATGATGCTCGACATGAAGCGCACCTTCGACGACGTGGTGCTGCAGCACACCGATCCGGCGAAGGCGGCGGAGATCTTCGCCAACCCCTTCTACCAGGCCATGAGCTCGACCTTCGCCGGCACCCAGGAGTACATGGCGATGGAGAAGCTGGGCCAGCTGCACGCCCGGGGCGAGTGGGACCTGATCGTGGTGGACACCCCGCCGTCCCGCTCCGCGCTGGACTTCCTCGACGCGCCGGCCCGGCTCTCCCGCTTCCTCGACGGCCGGATGCTGCGCCTGCTGCTCGCCCCGGCCCGCACCGGCGGGCGGAGCATGTTCAGCTTCGTGACCGCCGGTTTCGGGATGTTCTCCAAGGTCGTGCAGAAGGTGATCGGCGCGCAGCTGCTCACCGACCTGTCCGGCTTCGTCGCCGCGCTGGACTCGATGTTCGGCGGCTTCCGGCAGCGGGCCGAGCAGACGTACCGGATCCTGCAGGCCCGGGAGACGGCGTTCCTGCTGGTCGCGGCGCCGGAGCCGGACGCGGTCCGGGAGGCCGCGTACTTCGCCGGCCGGCTGGGCGAGGAGCGGATGCCACTGGCCGGCCTGGTGCTCAACCGGGTGCACCGGCCGGCGGCGCCGGGGCTGAGCGGCGCCGACAGCCTGGCCGCCGCCGAGCGGCTGGCCGAGCTGGGTGGGCACGAGGGCACCGTCGAGGTGTTGCGCGCCCACGCGGCGCTGGCCCAGCAGGCGGTACGCGAGGAGCGGGTGGCGGCCCGGTTCACCGAGGCGTTCCCGACGGTGCCGGCGGTGTCGGTGACGGCGCAGCCCGCCGACGTGCACGACGTCGACGGGCTGCGGACGATCGGCGCGGCGATCGGCGGGCGCTGACGCGCGCCGACCGGCGCGTCGGTCAGTTGGCGGTGGTCACCAGGACCTTGTCCTTGCCGGCCTTCTCCTTGGCGTTCTTCTTCATGGCGGCCTCGAACATCTTCCGCCAGCTGGTCACCTGTGGGTGCCGGCGCAGCAACGCCCGGCGCTCGCGTTCGGTCATGCCACCCCACACCCCGAACTCGATCCGGTTGTCGAGCGCGTCGGCCAGGCACTCGTAGCGAACTGGGCAGCTTCGGCAGATCCGCTTCGCCACGTTCTGTTCGGCGCCCTGTACGAACAACGCGTCCGGGTCCCCGTTCTGACATGCCGCCAGTGACGGCCAGTCAGTGATCATGCCCATCTGTACACGTCCCCCCTTGCATTACCTACCGACTCCGCGCGACCAGCCGTCGAATCAACCCCCCGGTCGTCCGGCCGACCTCCCCAGGGCGGCACGGACGACATGTGGCTCCGTCGCCGCCACCATCATGCTGTGTAGTCGCCCGATTACGCAACGTTGTCGGCGAAATCCATCATTACGGACACTCCCGGCTTCCCGGGCTTTCGCCCGCCGTCTACCCGGCTCGTGTTCGTGAAAACGCTGCGCTGCTCCCCCGTTCGGAGGAGACTTCTCGCGGGTTCACGCAACCTCGCACCAGGGTTCGTGCGTTTAGCACAACGAGGCCGGCGCACGCAGGAAATGGGGAAAGTTCCCCGCGCGCCCCTCGTTCCCTACTCGCGTACCCTGTCGAGGTGACCTGGATGCGGAAACGTGACCACAACGTGCTGACCAACGCCGCATCGCTACTCATCTGTGGCCTGTTGGCCGGCGTGGTGGTCGCGGCGGCGGCCTTCCCCGCGGTGGCGATGTCCGGACTGGCCGCCAAGGCCGGCGCGGAGACCTTCGGCGCGCTGCCCAAGGAGCTGACGGTGGCCCGCGCGCCGCAGATCAGCTACCTGCTGGCCGCCGACCGCAAGACCCCGCTCGCCACCATGTACGACGAGAACCGGCGCGACGTGAAGCTCAAGGACATCTCGCCGATCATGCAGAAGGCCATCATCGCGGCCGAGGACCACGACTTCTACAAGCACAACGGCGTGGACCTCAACGGCGTCGCCCGGGCGTTCGTCAACAACCAGTCCGGGACCAACTCGCGGCAGGGCGCGTCGACGCTCACCATGCAGTACGTCCGGCTCGCCATCTCGTACTCGGCCACCCACCCGGCCGACGTGGTGGCCGCGACCGAGGACACCAGCGCCCGCAAGCTGCGCGAGATGCGCTACGCGCTCCAGATCGACAAGGAACTCTCCAAGGAGGAGATCCTGGAGCGCTACCTGAACATCGCCGCCTTCGGCAACGGCGCGTACGGCATCTACGCCGCCAGCCAGGTCTACTTCAACAAGCCGCCGAGCAAGCTCGACATCCAGGAGTCGGCGATGCTCGCCGGCCTGGTGAAGGCGCCGACCGCGTTCGACCCCACCACCCCGGCCGGCTACCCGGACGCGGTGGGCCGGCGCGACTACGTCATCGACAACATGGTGCAGATCGGCGCGATCACCAAGGAGCAGGCCGACCAGGCCAAGAAGATCAAGCTGAAGGTGGCCAAGAAGCGCACCCCGAACGGCTGCGTCGCCACCAACACCCAGAGCTGGGGCTTCTTCTGCGACTACTTCTACCGCTGGTGGAAGCAGCAGGAGACGTTCGGCTCGACCTCGTACGACCGCGAGCGGCGGCTCAAGAGCGGCGGCTACACCATCACCACCACCCTGGACGTCCAGGCGCAGAAGGCCGCCGACCGGGCCGTCCGCGACCACCTGAGCGTCAGCGCCACGGCGGCCCGGATGCTCGCGGTGGTCGAGCCGGGCAGCGGCCGGGTCCGGGCCATGGCGGTGAACCGCAACTTCAAGCTCGACAACCCGGACCACCCGCAGAACAAGCTCTCCAGCGACCCGAAGAAGGCCAGCAAGGGCATCCGCGGCAGCCGGCCCAACACGGTGAACCCGCTGATCTCCGGCGGCGGCGGCATCACCGGCTACCAGGCCGGCTCGACCTTCAAGATCTTCACGTTGGTGGCGGCGCTGGAGAAGGGCTACCCGCTCAGCTACACCATCAACGCGCAACCACAGTTCAAGTCCGAGTACGTCATCGACTCGGGGAACCCGGCCGCCTGCACGGGCACGCACTTCTACTGCCCGGTCAACGCCAACCCGTCGATGGCCGGCGTGCACAACATGTGGAGCGCGTTCGGCTTCTCGGTCAACACCTACTTCGTGGCCCTCCAGCAGCGGGTGGGCGCCGAGAACGTGGTGAAGGCGGCCCAGAAGCTGGGCATCACCTTCCGGGCGCCCAACGACGCCAAGTTCGCCGCGGACGCCCACGGGTGGGGCGCGTTCACCCTCGGCGTCTCGCAGACCACCCCCTTGGAACTGGCCAACGCGTACGCCACGCTGGCGGCGGACGGCAAGTACTGCGAGCCCATCCCGGTCCAGGAGATCCGCGGCCCGGACGGCGAGAAGCTGGACATCGCCAACCCGCACTGCGAGCAGCGGATCAGCACCGAGGTGGCCCGGGCCGCCGTGGACGCCGCCCGCTGCCCGGTGGGTGACAACTCCTCGACCAGCAGGTGCAAGTCCCGCACCGCGGGCAACGTACGCGGCGTCGTCGACGCGCCGGTGGCCGGCAAGTCCGGCACCACCGACGCGGACAAGACCTCCGCCCTGGTCGCGATGACCAAGCAGTACGCGGTGGCCGGCATCGAGGCCGACCCGGACTGGCCGCAGACCAAGCAGCGGATGAAGCACAACGAGGTGCCCTGGGGCATCAACCCGGCGGTGTACGAGACGCTCCGCGACGCCATGAAGGGCAAGGAGCGGATCCAGTTCACCCCGCCGAGCGGCAAGATCATAGAGGGTGACCAGCGCTCCATCCCCGGGGTGAAGTGCGAGTCGATCGAGACCGCCAAGTCCCGGCTGCGCGGCGCCGGCTTCGAGCCGGTGGTCTCCAGCAGCAAGACGCCGTCCGAGTGCCCGCCGGGTACCGCGGCCGGCACCAGCCCGGACGGGCGCACCATCAAGGGCGGCGTGGTGACCATCGAGGTCAGCGCCGGCGGCGGGGGCAAGCCGGACGGTGGCAACACGACCGGACCGGGGGCCCCACCACCGCCCAACGGCCCCGGCCGACCGCCGCGCCGCTGACCGTGGAACCGAAGCGGGCGGGCACCCCCTCGGGTGCCCGCCCGCTGTCGTCGTCCGGCCCGGTCAGAGGCCGAGCTGCCGGCGTACCTCGGCGGCGACCCGGCCGCCCTCGGCCCGGCCGGCCACCGCGGCCTGGGCCGCCTTCATGGCCGGGCCCATCTGCGCCTGGCCCGTGAAACCGCCCGCGGCGAGCGCCCCCGCGACCAGCTCGGTCAGCTCCGCCTCCGAGAGCTGCTTCGGCAGGTAACGCTCCAGCACCGCGCCCTCGGCGGTCTCCTTGCCGGCCTGCTCGCGGCGACCCGCGTCGGCGAAGGCGGCGGCCGCCTCACGCCGCTTCTTCGCCTCCTTGGTCAGCACCGCGAGCACCTCGTCATCGCTGAGCTCGCGCTTTTCCTTGCCGGCGACCTCGGCGTTGCCGACGGCCGCGAGGGCCATCCGCAGCGTGGAGGTGGTCAGCTCGTCGCGCGCCTTCAGCGCGGCGCGCATGTCGGTGGTGAGACGGTCCTTCAGCGTGCTCATGGACGGTCAAACTACCCTGAACGCCATGCGAAAGCGCACACTATTCCGGCTCGCCGCCGGGACCGTCGCCGCCGGAGCGGCCACCCTGGCGTACGCGTCGCTCATCGAGCGCAACATGTTCACCCTGCGCCGGTACGACGTACCGGTGCTCCCCACCGATGCCGAGCCGCTGCGCGTGCTGCACCTGTCGGACCTGCACATGATGCCCAACCAGCGGCGCAAGCAGGACTGGGTGGCCTCGCTGGCGGCGCTCGACCCGGACCTGGTCGTGGTCACCGGGGACAACATGGCCCACCCGGACGCCGTGCCCGGCGTGCTGCGGGCCTTGCAACCCCTGCTCGACCTGCCCGGGGCCTTCGTCTTCGGCTCCAACGACTACACCGGCCCGGTCTGGAAGAACCCGTTCACCTACTTTTTGCCCGACCGGGAGTACACCGAGGGCACCCCGCTGCCGTACGAGGAACTGCGCGACGTCTTCGTCGGCGCGGGCTGGGTCGACCTGAACAACGCCCGCACCACCGTCAAGGCGGGCGGCCGGGAGATCGAGCTGGTCGGCGTCGACGACCCGCACGTCGAGCGGGACGACTACGACGCGGTGGCCGGCCCGGTCAGTTCCGGCCCGGCGCTCGCGGTCGGCCTGGCCCACTCGCCGGAGCCGGCCCTGCTGGACCGGATGGCCGCGGACGGCTTCGGGCTGCTGCTCGCCGGCCACACCCACGGCGGTCAGGTCTGCGTGCCCGGCTACGGCGCCCTGGTGACCAACTGCGGGCTGCCCCGCTCGATGGCCCGCGGGCTGCACCGCTGGCCCGGGTCGGACGCCTGGCTGCACGTCTCCGCCGGCCTGGGCACCCATCCCACGGCCCCGGTGCGCTTCGCCTGCCCGCCGGAGGCGAGCGTGCTCACCCTGATCCCACGCTGACCGGCCGCCCGGCGGGGCGGGGGGTACCGAGTTTGACCACCGGAGCGGGTGGGCTACTATTTGTCGGCACGCCTCGGGGTGTGGCGCAGCTTGGTAGCGCGCTTCGTTCGGGACGAAGAGGTCGTCGGTTCGAATCCGGCCACCCCGACCAGGTAAGAGGGCACATCCGATCCTTGGATGTGCCCTCTAGTGCTTCCGCTTGAGCCCGCCGGATACGGACCGTGACGCCAACTGCCCCTCACGGCTGGCGTGCCGGGAATCCGCTCCTGACGATGTGCCCGCGGAAGGCTTGCAGGGCCGCAGCAGCGATGAGTTTCGCTACGGTCTCGCGTCTGTCTTCCTGTACACCCGATCTCGCAACGCTCGGGAAGAGCGTCATGACCGCTACGTACGGGAGGCAAGCGTGAAACTTCTTCTCACGTCCGCAGGTGTCACGAACCCGAGCATCCGCGATGCGCTGGTGGACCTGCTGGGCAAGCCGATCGCCGAATCCAATGCCCTCTGCATCCCTACGGCGACTTACCCCATGGGCGGGCCGCCCTCGGCCTGGCGCTTCATCACCGGTCAGACGCCGCTACCCATGTGCGGCCTGGGCTGGAAGTCGCTGGGCGTCCTCGAGCTGACCGCGCTGCCCAGCGTCGGCGAGGAGCGGTGGGTCCCCTGGGTCCGGGAGGCTGACGTCATCCTGGTGGCCGGCGGCGACGCGACGTACCTGTGCCACTGGATGCGGCAGTCCGGGCTGGCGGATCTCCTGCCGTCGCTGCGGGACACCGTCTGGGTGGGGTTGAGTGCGGGGAGCATGGTGCTGACCCCCCGGATCGGTGCGGACTTCGTCGAGTGGCAGTCCGCGCCCGACGACCGCACGCTGGGGGTCGTCGACTTCTCGATCTTCCCGCACCTGGGTCTCGAGCCGGACAACACCATGGCTGGCGCCGAGAGATGGGCGGCCGAGATCGCCGGTCCGGCGTACGCGATCGACGACCAGACGGCCATCAAGGTGACCGACGGCACCGTCGAGGTCGTTTCCGAGGGGCACTGGAGGCGGTTCCCGTCGTAGCCGCGGCCAGCAGCGATCGGCGTGGCGAAGCGCCGGCCGCCTGGCACCCGTCAACGATCCGCTTCGTGGAGGCGGCGGCGAGCCCGGCCGAGGCTGGGCATGGCGTGGACAGCCGACGATGAGGTCGCTGCGGATGCTCGCGGACGGCGTCGACGGCGCTTGCCGTGATCGCGTCTGATGGATGGGGGTCGGGGGTGCCGATCGACGTGCACGAGGAGCGGGTCTGGCGACTGGGTGTCGCCGTGCGGGTCTTCGCCGGCCTGCTGCTGGGCGTCATGGCCGTAGGGGTGATGGTGTTCGTCGCCTACCAGGCTCTTGCCCCCGACGGCGAGGTGGGTCTGGCGCTCGCCCTCGTGGTCCCGTACGGCTTGTTGGCGTTCCTGTTGTGGCGGCAGACATTTCATCCTCGACTGTCCGCCGGTCCCGAAGGATTGGTCCTGCGCGGCCCGTGGCGTACGGTCCGCGTTCCGTGGTCAGCGGTTGTGCGGTGCGACGCGGGCTACTACGGGATCGCCATCATCTGCGCTGACGGCGGTCGGGTGCTGGCTCCCGCCCCGCAGAAGTCGAACCTGAGCCGCTGGCTCGGGCGCCGGACCCGAGCGGACGACGTCGCTGACTACCTCGAACGGCGGGCCCGCCAGCACCGGCGGGAGGTCAAGGCGAGTGGCGTTGCCGGGTGAGTGAGGCCCTGGGCGACCACGGCGAGCGACCCGGCCGGACGAGCGGAGACGGCCATCTGCTCCGGTCAGTGCTGTTGCCACCGGAGGTGACAGCGGCGATCGGGGCCCTGACACGGAGGGGCCTCGATGCGTTCCGGCGGCCGACGGCACGCGCTGGTAGCGTGGCGCGTCTCACGCGAGAGGTGGTCGGCAGGTGCTCCGGATGGTGCTGGGTAGGTCGGTCGCGGTGCTGGCGGTCTGCCTGATGAGCGCGTGCGGCACGACGACCGCCCGGCCGGCGGGCGAGCCGGCGCCGGTGACCGGCTCGATCGCCCCGACGAAGCCGGCGGTACCGGCGAGCGGCGGAGCTGGCTACTCCGCGGCGTTGTCCGCCCGGTTGATAACCGCGGAAGCGCTGCCGCCCGGAGCCAGCGTGCAGATCGCGACGGCCATGGCGGCGGATGCGGGTGAGCAGCGTCCAGGCGCCGACGCGTCCTGTGTGGACCTGATCCCGCTGCTGTCGGCGTCCCGGCTGACCGGGACCCCGACGGCGATTGCCGCGGCGACCCTCGCCTTCGAGGTCGGGCCCGACGACCTCTGGGTGGGAAACGAGGTCCTCCGGACCTATGCCGACGACGGCGCCGTACGCGCGCTGGCCGACCTGCGTGCCCTCGTCGCCCGCTGCCCGACCGTCGTGGCGTCGTCCGGCGACCGGTACCGCTACGCGGTGGCGCCCGGGCCCCGGCTGGGCGAGGACAGCATCCACCTCAGCTGCAGCAGCGGTGAGCTGGAATGCGACAGCGTGCTGGTGCGGGCCGGAACCACCCTGCTGGTCATCCAGGAGCAGGGCAACGCACCCGGCGGCCACCGGCACCTCGCCCCGTTTGCCGAAGCGGCGCTCCGCCGCTACCAGACGACCGGGTCCTGACTGGCCGGCGAGCCCGCGTCGGCGGGGCACCGTACCCCGGTTAGGTATTTCACGATCGCCGAAGATCCGCCCGATCGCCTGGGCATGGGACGGATCTTCCTGGCAGAGTTGTTCGATGGCAGCGCCGAACCGATCCCGCCTGACCGGCTGGACCACCCTCGTACCCCTGATCGCCGTCGTGGTGCTCGCGGCGTCCTGGGGCCGCGACCTGGCCGGCCCGCTCATCGTGCTGGTCGCCGCGCTGCTGGCCGGTGCCGTGCTGGCGGCCGTGCACCACGCCGAGGTGGTGGCGCACAAAGTCGGTGAGCCGTTGGGCTCCCTGCTCCTCGCGGTGGCGGTCACGGTGATCGAGGTCGGCCTGATCGTGACGCTCATGATCAGCGGCGGGGACAAGACCCAGGCGCTGGCCCGGGACACCGTCTTCGCCGCCGTGATGATCACCTGTAACGGGATACTCGGCCTGTCCCTGCTGCTCGGGGCGCTGCGCGACCGGGTGGCGGTCTTCAATCCGGAGGGCACCGGCGGGGCGCTGGCCACCGTGGCCACCCTCGCCACGCTGAGCCTGGTGGTGCCGACGTTCACCACCAGCCGGCCCGGGCCGGAGTTCACCCCACCCCAGCTCGCCTTCGCGGCCGTCGCCTCGCTGGCGCTCTACGGGCTCTTCGTGCTGGTGCAGACCGGCCGGCACCGGGACTACTTTCTGCCGGTCACCCAGGAGGGCAGCATCCTCGCCGAGGACGCCGACGGCGACGGGCACGCGGATCCGCCCTCGACCCGGACCGCGGTGGCGAGCCTGGCGCTGCTCGTCGTGGCCCTGGTGGCGGTGGTCGGCGACGCGAAGATCATCTCCCCGGCGATCGAGGCCGGCGTCAGCGGGGCGAACCTGCCGCAGGCCGTCGTCGGGGTGGTCATCGCGCTGCTGGTGCTGCTGCCGGAGACCCTGGCCGCCGCCCGGGCGGCGCGCCGGCGGCGGGTCCAGATCAGCCTCAATCTGGCGCTGGGCTCCGCCATGGCGAGCATCGGCCTGACCATCCCGGCGATCGCCCTGGCCTCGATCTGGCTGGACGGCCCGCTGCTGCTGGGGCTCGGCGGCACGCAGCTGACCCTGCTCGCCCTGACCGCCGTGGCCGGGGTGCTGACCGTGGTGCCGGGCCGGGCCACCGTGCTCCAGGCCGGGGTGCACCTGTCGCTGCTCGCCGCGTTCATCTTCCTCGCCGCGAGCCCCTGACCACCGGCTCAGCCCGGCAGCTCGATGACCACCGGCTCAGCCGGGCAGCCCGCCGGGCTCGGCCGGGCGGTCCACCGGCCGCCGGCTCAGTCGTGCAGCTCGGTGCGGGCCACCTCGGCGAAGGCGGCCTCCAGGTAGCCGGCCAGGGGCCGGCCGGCGGCCGCCAGCAGGTCGGCGACGAGCAACGGCGCGTGCCGGGCGACCGCCGCCGGGTCGGGTGGTGCGTCGTCGTCGCCCGGGTCGTACACCCCGAGCGCGCCGGCCAGCAGGACCAGCAGCACGTGCGGGTCGACGTCCGGCCGCCAGGTCGCGGCCCCGCGCACGCAGCGCTCCAACACCTGGCGTACGTCGTCGCCGGTCAGGCCGTCCGGGTGGGTCTCCTCCAGCAGCAACCGGACCACCCCGCCCAGCACCAGGCCGGCCCGGTCGGCGGCGGTGAGCCGGAGCACCGCCGACTCGTACGCCTCGACGTCCCGGTCCCGCGCGGCGGCCACCGCCTCGGTGGCCGCCGCCGCGATCTCCCGGGCGGGTGCGGGCAGGTGTCGCCAGGTCGTGGTCACCGGCCCAGCATGGCAGACGGCGTGTGCTTGCTCACGTGGCGGCCGAGCCGGGCGCGTCCGGCGGGTAAACGGTTCGCGGGCCGTCGTACCCGCCCCGGAGAATCCAGCCATGCTGCGCCGCGCCCTGCCCGCCCGTCCCGAAGCCCGCCGGATCCTGATCGGCACCCTGCTGTCGGCCATCGGGCGCGGCCTGACCCTGCCGTTCCTGTTCATCTACCTGACCGACGTGCGTGGCCTGACCGACAACCGGGCCGGCCTGGTGATCGGCTGGTTCGGTGCGGTGACCCTCGCGCTGTCCCCGCTGGGCGGCACGCTGATCGACCGGTTCGGCGCGCGCCGGGTGGTGCTGCCCTGCCTGGCGGTGGAGGCGATCGGCACCGGTTCGCTCGCGCTGGTCGACTCGACCGCGATGGCGTTCGGCGTGATGACGCTGATCGCGGTGGGCAGTTCGGCGATCTGGTCCGGGCAGAACACCATCCTGGCGTCGCTCACCGGCGACGGGGAGCGGCAGCGGGTGTTCGGGTTGAACTTCGCCCTGCTGAACCTGGGCATCGGGGTCGGCGGGCTGATCGCTGGCGCGGTGGTCGACGTCGCCCGCCCGGTCACCTTCCAGGCGATCTACCTGCTGGACGCGCTGAGCTACCTGATGCCGGCCCTGATCCTGCTGACCCTGCCGCACGTCGGGCACCGGCTGGCCGAGGCACGGTCGGCGACGGCCACCCGGGCCGCCGGCGGCTACCTCACCGTGCTTCGGGACCGACCGTTCCGCCGCCTGGTGCTCTTCGGCCTGGTGCTGACCACCTGCGGGTACGCGCAGATCGAGGTCGGCTTCGCGGCGTACTCGGTGCGGGTGGTGGAGGTGTCGCCCCGGGTGGTGGCGTGGGCCCTGGCCGGCAACACCGCGATGATCGTGTTCGCCCAGCTGCTGGTGATCCGCCGGTTGGAGGCGCGCAGCCGGACGGGCGCGCTCGCCGCGGTGGGCGCGGTCTTCGCCACCGCCTGGCTGGTCCTCGGCGCGGCCGGCCTGATCGGCCCGGGCAACGCGCTGCTGGCCGCGCTCGGCGTGGTGGCCTGCTCGGCGATCTTCGGCTTCGGCGAGACGATGCTCTCGCCGGTGATGCCGGCGCTGACCAACGCGCTCGCCACCGACGAGCTGCGCGGCCGGTACAACGCGATGAGCTCGATGATCTTTGGAATCAGCGGGGTGATCGGCCCGGTCACCGCCGGCCCGCTGCTCGGCGCGGCGCACGGGCGGCTCTGGGTCGCGGTGGTGGTCGGCGGCTGCCTGGTCGCCTCGGTGCTGGCGCTGTCGCTGCGCCGGCTGCTCACCCCCGCTCAGGACGGCCGTCCCGCCCCGGCGGCGGACCGGGCGGCGGAGCTGGCACCCGCCGCCGGCTGACACCCGCCGGTCTACGGGCTGCCGGTTTACGGGCTGCCGGATGACGGCCGCCGGCTGGCGGCTGCCGGATGACGGCCGGCGGCTGACGGTCGCTGGGTGCGGCGGGCGCGGCGGGCGCGGAACGGGAACGGAACGGGAACGGGAACGGGAACGGGAACGGGAACGGGAACGGGAACGGGAACGGGAACGGGAACGGGAACGGGAACGGGAACGGGAACGGGAACGGGAACGC